>NZ_JBRRCG010000005.1:0-198194 GCF_056757995.1 Stenotrophomonas sp. STEN147 | reverse complement strand
GGTGGGGATGGCGGGGGTGTCCGCGGCATGGATGCCGCGGCCAAGCCCCCAGGGATGGGTTCACGGCGTCCCCCGTCATCCCCACCCGTCCGGCCAACCCCACGAGTCCGCCCGGGGCTCCTCGCGACCAACCCCACCCCGCCACGAGGGGCCGCGTCGTTGGCTGGAAATCCATGTAACCGCTTACACGGAAACGGATTTTTGCCGTAGCGGGTATCATGACCGGCTGACTTCACACAGGAGCCACCCGCTCATGCGCCGCAAGATCGTCGCCGGAAACTGGAAGCTGCATGGCAGCCGTCAATTCGCCAATGAACTGCTGGGGCAGGTGGCTGCGGGACTGCCGCTGGACGGGGTCGATGTCGTCATCCTGCCGCCGCTGCCGTACCTGGGCGAGCTGGTCGAGGAGTTCGGCGCGACCGGCATGACCTTCGGTGCCCAGGACGTGAGCAGCAACGAGAAGGGGGCCTACACCGGCGAAGTGTGCGCGGCCATGCTGCACGAGGTCGGTGCCCGTTATGGGCTGGTTGGACATTCCGAGCGTCGCCAGTACCACCACGAGAGCAGCGAACTGGTTGCCCGCAAGTTCGCCGCTGCCCTGCATGCCGGCCTGGTGCCGGTGCTGTGCGTGGGGGAGACCCTGGAGCAGCGCGAGGCCGGACAGACCGAAGCGGTCATCGCCAGCCAGCTGGCGCCGGTGCTGGATCTCGTCGGTGCCGACGGCTTCGCCAGCGCCGTGGTCGCCTACGAGCCGGTCTGGGCGATCGGCACCGGCCGCACCGCAAGCAAGGAGCAGGCGCAGCAGGTGCACGCGTTCATCCGTGGCGAAGTCGCGCGCATCGATGCTAGAATTGCTGATTCACTGCCCATTCTTTACGGCGGCAGCGTGAAGCCCGACAATGCCGGTGAACTGTTCGCGCAGCCGGATGTCGATGGTGGGCTGGTCGGCGGCGCCTCCCTGGTGGCCGCGGACTTCTTGGCCATCGCGAAGGCGGCGGCCGCGAACTAAATCCTAGAAGTATTGTCCGAGGGCGGATTTCCAATGCTGATGTTGATCCTCAATGTCGTCTACGTGCTGGTTGCCGTAGCCATGATCGCGCTGATCCTGATGCAGCGTGGCTCGGGCGCAGCGGCTGGTTCGGGCTTTGGTGCCGGTGCCTCGGGAACGGTGTTCGGTGCGCGTGGCGCCTCGAACTTCCTGTCCAAGTCGACCAAGTGGCTGGCCGTGGTGTTCTTCGGCATCAGCCTCTTCATGGCCTGGTATGCCGGCCACGGCAGTCGTCCTGCCGCCGAGCAGGACCTGGGCCTGATGTCCGCCCCGGCGGCCAGCGCTCCGGCCGCCCCTGCAGGCGAACTGCCGGCCGTTCCGAAGGCCGATGAGGTCCCGGCAGCCCCGGTTCCGGCGGCGACTGTGCCGGCTCAGGCGGAATCTTCGGTTTCTGGTGAAGAAAAGCCGTCGGAAGGCTCCCAGAAAGACTGAAGCCGGTTACAATACGCGGCGCATCGGGAAGATAGTCTGATGTGATCGTTTGCCCAGGTGGCGGAATTGGTAGACGCACTACCTTGAGGTGGTAGCGACGCAAGTCGTAGGGGTTCGAGTCCCCTCTTGGGCACCATTTGTAAGTAAAGCGGGTTCACCTGGCGCGCAATGCGCCAGGGCGATTCCCGTCCACTCCCCCATGCCAAAGCGCCTGCAGGCGCAGCGGCAGAGGCAAGAGAGAATCGCTGTGCTGGCCGAATATTTGCCGTCTCTGCTGTTTCTGATCGTTGCCACCGGTATCGGCGTCGTGCTGATGCTGGTCGGCCGACTCCTCGGTCCCCGCCGCCCTGATCTGGAAAAGCTCTCGCCGTACGAGTGCGGCTTCGAAGCGTTCGAAGACGCGCGCATGAAGTTCGATGTGCGCTATTACCTGATCGCGATCCAGTTCATCGTCTTCGACCTGGAAATCATCTTCATCGTGCCGTGGACCCAGGTCTTCATGGAGCTGGGTGCCCGTTCGCTGGTCACCATGGGCCTGTTCGTCGGCATGCTGTTCCTCGGTTTCATTTACGTCTGGAAGAAGGGAGCGCTGGAATGGGAGTGATTCAGACGCTCGATGGCCTGATGAACAATCCGACCCCGGAAGGGCGGGTTGATGACATCCTGCGGCCGGAAGGCGACAATCCCCTGCTGGAAAAAGGCTTCGTCACCACCAGCGTCGACGCCCTGCTGAACTGGGCGCGTACCGGCTCGATGTGGCCGATGACCTTCGGCCTGGCCTGCTGTGCCGTGGAGATGATGCACGCCGGCGCCGCGCGCCTGGACCTGGACCGTTACGGCGTGGTGTTCCGCCCGTCGCCGCGCCAGTCCGACGTGATGATCGTCGCCGGTACGCTGGTCAACAAGATGGCCCCGGCACTGCGCAAGGTCTACGACCAGATGCCCGACCCCAAGTGGGTGATCTCCATGGGCAGCTGTGCCAATGGCGGTGGTTATTACCACTATTCCTATTCTGTCGTGCGCGGCTGTGATCGCGTGGTGCCGGTGGACGTCTACGTCCCGGGCTGCCCGCCGACCGCCGAGGCGCTGGTGTACGGGATCCTGCAGCTGCAGAAGAAGATCTGGCGTACACAGACCATCGCCCGCTGACCCCTTCACCTGACAAGAGCGCGCCAAGCCCCCATGGCAGAGCAAGCATCCTTCATCGACCGACTCTCCGCACGTTTCGCTGGTGCGAAGGTCATCGTGGTCGAACCCCGCGGCGAAGTGACGCTGGAAGTGCCTGCCGCCGAGTGGCACGCCACCGCCCTGGCGCTGCGTGACGAGTTTGGTTTCGAGCAGGCCGTGGACCTCTGCGGCGTCGACTACCTGGGCTATGGCTCCGACGAATGGGACACCGCCGACGTGTCCTCGCACGGCTTCAGCCGCGGCGTCGAGGGCAAGGCGCAGGGCCGCTTCGCGTGGGGCGAGTTCCCCAGCGAGGAAAGTGCCGAAGGCGCCCGCCCGCAGCACATGCCGACCCGGCGCTTTGCCGTGGTGGCGCAGCTGCGCTCGTACCAGCACAACCTGATGATGCACCTGCGCTGCTTCGCACCTGACGAAGCGCTGCCGGTGGTGTCCTCGCTGACCGGCATCTGGCCGGGCCTGAACTGGTTCGAGCGCGAAGCGTTCGATCTGTATGGCGTGATCTTCGAAGGCCACCCGGACCTGCGCCGGATCCTGACCGACTACGGTTTCGTCGGCCATCCGTTCCGCAAGGACTTCCCGCTGATCGGCAATGTCGAAGTGCGCTACGACGAAGAAAAGAAGCGCGTGATCTACGAACCGGTCACCTCGGTTGAGCCGCGTGTCGGCGTGCCGCGCGTGATCCGCGACGACGCCCGTCTGCAGACCGCAGCCGGCGAGCGCGCGCAGGAGGCAGTGAAGTGAGCCACGTACACCAGGCCGGCGAAGCGTTCGCCAGCAATGCCGCCGAAAGCCGGCAGGAAATCCGCAACTACACCATGAACTTCGGCCCGCAGCATCCGGCCGCGCATGGCGTGCTGCGCCTGATCCTGGAGATGGACGGCGAGACCATCATGCGCGCCGACCCGCACGTCGGCCTGCTGCATCGTGGTACCGAGAAGCTGGCCGAGTCCAAGCCGTTCAACCAGTCGATCGGTTACATGGATCGCCTGGATTACGTGTCGATGATGTGCAACGAGCACGCCTACGTGCGCGCGATCGAGACCCTGATGGGCATCGAAGCGCCGGAGCGTGCGCAGTACATCCGTACCATGTACGACGAGATCACCCGCATCCTCAACCACCTGATGTGGCTGGGTTCCAACGCGCTCGACCTGGGCGCGATGGCGGTGATGCTGTATGCCTTCCGCGAGCGCGAAGAGCTGATGGACTGCTACGAAGCGGTTTCCGGCGCGCGCATGCACGCGGCGTACTACCGTCCGGGCGGTGTCTACCGCGACCTGCCGGACCACATGCCGAAGTACAAGGAATCCCGTTGGCACAAGGGCAAGGCGCTGAAGCAGCTCAATGCTTCGCGCGAGGGCTCGCTGCTGGATTTCCTGGAGAACTTCACCAATGAGTTCCCGGGTCGCGTCGACGAATACGAAACCCTGCTGACCGACAACCGCATCTGGAAGCAGCGCACCGTCGGCATCGGAGTGGTCACTCCGGAACTGGCGCACCAGTGGGGCATGACCGGCGTCATGCTGCGCGGTTCGGGCGTCGCCTGG
The DNA here is from genome assembly GCF_056757995.1 of Stenotrophomonas sp. STEN147. Classification (NCBI taxonomy): domain Bacteria; kingdom Pseudomonadati; phylum Pseudomonadota; class Gammaproteobacteria; order Lysobacterales; family Lysobacteraceae; genus Stenotrophomonas; species Stenotrophomonas sp. STEN147. The sequence continues at coordinate 193,979 of NZ_JBRRCG010000005.1, read as the reverse complement.
GACCTGCGCAAGAAGCGTCCGTATGCCAAGTACGATGCCGTTGATTTCGACATTCCGCTGGGCAAGGAAGGCGACTGCTACGACCGTTATCTGGTCCGCGTCGCCGAGATGCGCGAGTCCAACCGCATCATCAAGCAGTGCGTGGCATGGCTGAAGGCCAACCCCGGCCCGGTCATGGTCAAGAACTTCAAGGTCGCTCCGCCCAGCCGCGAGGACATGAAGGACGACATGGAAGCGCTGATCCACCACTTCAAGCTGTTCAGCGAAGGCTACTGCGTGCCGGCCGGCGAGACCTACTCGGCGGTGGAGGCCCCGAAGGGCGAGTTCGGCTGCTACCTGGTTTCCGACGGCGCCAACAAGCCCTTCCGCGTGCACCTGCGTGCGCCGGGCTTCGCCCACCTGTCCTCGATCGACTCGATCGTGCGCGGCCACATGCTGGCCGACGTGGTGGCGATGATCGGTACCTACGATCTGGTGTTCGGCGAGGTTGACCGGTAATGCCGTCTGCCACGCCAACGCCTGCTGCAGGCAGCCGGCGCAAGCCGGCGCCGCAGTTCCTGGAATTTCACGTTATGCATTTCGCTGAGGTCGGCCGATGAAGGCGACAGGTAATTTCGAGGCGGCGCGCGACGTCGACCCGATGGTGGTGCTGAGCGACAAGACCCGCGCTCACATCGATCACTGGCTGTCCAAGTTCCCGCCGGACCGCAAGCGCTCTGCCGTGCTGCAGGGCCTGCATGCGGCCCAGGAGCAGAACGAGGGCTGGCTGACCGACGAGCTGATCGCCGGCGTGGCCAAGTACCTGGACCTGCCGCCGGTGTGGGCCTACGAGGTCGCCAGCTTCTACTCGATGTTCGAGACCGAGAAGGTGGGCCGCAACAACGTGGCCATCTGCACCAACATCAGCTGCTGGCTCAATGGCGCCGAGGACATCGTGCGCCACTGCGAGAAGAAGCTGGGCATCAAGCACGGCGAATCGACCCCGGACGGCCGCGTCTACCTCAAGCGCGAGGAAGAGTGCCTGGCCGGCTGCGGCGGTGCGCCGATGATGGTCATCAACGGTCACTACCATGAGCGTCTGACCCTGGAAAAGGTCGACGAGCTGCTGGACGGGCTGGAGTAAGGGCATGGCACATCACCACGAATCCAAGGGCCCGGTCGGTCCCGCGCCGCTGCCGCACCAGGTGGTCTACACCACCCTGCATTACGACACTCCGTGGTCGTACGAAAGCTACCTCAAGACCGGTGGCTACGCTGCCCTGCGCAAGATCCTCGAAGAGAAGATCCCGCCGGAGCAGGTCATCGAGATGGTCAAGGCCTCCGGCCTGCGCGGCCGCGGTGGCGCAGGCTTCCCGACCGGCCTGAAGTGGTCCTTCATGCCCAAGGGCAACATGCAGAAGTACATCCTCTGCAATTCGGATGAATCCGAGCCGGGCACCTGCAAGGATCGCGACATCCTGCGTTACAACCCGCATTCGGTGGTGGAAGGCATGGCGATCGCCTGCTACGCCACCGGTTCGACCGTGGGCTACAACTACCTGCGCGGCGAGTTCCACCACGAGCCCTTCGAGCACTTCGAGCAGGCCCTGGCCGACGCCTACGCGAACGGCTGGCTGGGCAAGAACGTGCTGGGCTCAGGCGTGGACATCGACATCTACGGTGCTCTCGGTGCCGGTGCCTACATCTGCGGCGAAGAAACCGCGCTGATGGAATCGCTGGAAGGCAAGAAGGGACAGCCGCGCTACAAGCCGCCGTTCCCGGCCAACTTCGGCCTGTACGGCAAGCCGTCGACGATCAACAACACCGAGACCTACGGCTCGGTGCCGGCGATCATCCGCAACGGTCCGGAGTGGTTCAAGGGCCTGAGCCGGACCGCCAATGGCGGCCCGAAGTGCTTCTCGGTTTCCGGCTGCGTGCAGAACGGCGGCAATTTTGAAGTGCCGCTCGGCACCACCTTCGACGAGCTGCTGGAAATGGCCGGTGGCCTGCGCCCGGGCCGTACCCTGAAGGGTGCGATTCCGGGCGGCGTCTCCATGCCGGTGCTCACCGCGGCGGAGCTGAAGGGCCTGCCGATGGACTACGACACCATCCGTGCGCTGGGCTCCGGCCTGGGTTCCGGGGCGGTCGTGGTGCTGGATGACAGCGTGTGCTGCGTCAAGTTCGCCTGCCGCATCAGCCAGTTCTTCCACAAGGAATCCTGCGGCCAGTGCACGCCGTGCCGCGAAGGCACCGGCTGGATGCACCGCGTGCTCGAGCGCATCGTCGCCGGCAAGGCCACGATGGAAGACCTGCACCAGCTGAAGGCGGTGGCCGGCCAGATCGAAGGCCACACCATCTGTGCGTTCGGCGAAGCGGCGGCATGGCCCATCCAGGGCTTCCTGCGCCAGTTCTGGGACGAATTCGAGTACTACATCGTCAACGGTCATTCGATGGTTGACGGCAAGAAGGTGGAGGCAGCCGCCGCATGAGCGCGCAACCCGTAAACCCGAACGTGCCACCGGACCATGTGACCATCGAGATCGATGGCAAGTCCCTGGTCGTGCCCAAGGGTTCGATGATCATCCAGGCCGCCGACAAGGCCGGCATTCCGATTCCGCGCTTCTGCTACCACGAGAAGCTGCCGATCGCCGCCAACTGCCGCATGTGCCTGGTGGACGTGGAGAAGTCGCCGAAGCCGGCGCCGGCCTGCGCCACGCCGGTGATGGACGGCATGAAGGTCGCCACCCGCAGTGAGAAGGCGCTGAAGTTCCAGCGCTCGGTGATGGAGTTCCTGCTCATCAACCATCCGCTGGACTGCCCGATCTGCGATCAGGGCGGCGAGTGCGAGCTGCAGGACGTGTCGCTGGGCTATGGCCGTTCGGTCAGCCGCTTCAACGAGCGCAAGCGCGTGGTCCCGGACGAGGACATGGGTCCGCTGGTCGCCACCGAGATGACCCGCTGCATCCAGTGCACCCGCTGCGTCCGTTTCACCGCCGAAGTGGCGGGCACCTATGAACTGGGTGGCATGTACCGCGGCGAGAACCTGCAGATCGGTACCTACGACGGCAAGCCCCTGACCACCGAACTGTCCGGCAACGTCGTCGACGTCTGTCCGGTCGGCGCGCTGACCAACAAGGTGTTCCAGTTCCGTGCCCGTCCGTGGGAGCTGACCGCGCGCGAGTCGCTGGGTTACCACGACGCGATGGGGTCGAACCTGTTCCTGCATGTGCGCCGCGGTGAAGTGCTGCGTTCGGTGCCGCGCGACAACGAAGCGGTCAACGAATGCTGGCTGTCCGACCGCGACCGCTACTCGCACCAGGGCCTGTACAGCGAAGACCGTGCGGTCAAGCCGCTGCGCAAGGTCAACGGCGAGTGGAAGGAAGTGAGCTGGGCCGAAGGCCTGGCCGCTGCCGCCGACATCCTGAAGGCGAACCAGGGCGACACCCTGGGCGTGCTGGTGCACCCGTCGACCTCCAACGAGGAGGGCGCTCTGCTGGCGCGCCTGGCGAAGGGCCTGGGCTCGGGCAACATCGATCACCGCATCAACAACCGCGATTTCTCCGACGCCGCCACCGCCGAAGTGTTCGGCCTGCCGCTGGCGGAGATCGAAGGCGCTGACCGCATCGTGGTTCTGGGCAGCAACATCCGCCATGAACTGCCGCTGCTGCATGCCCGCCTGCGCAAGGCGCAGACCCAGAACGGCGCGAAGATCCACGTCGTCAACCCGGTCGACTTCGACTTCGCCTTCAGCATCGCCGGCAAGCAGATCGTCGCACCGTCGCAGTTCGTCGATGCCCTGGCCAATGCCGAGCTGCGTTCGGCGGTGCAGGGTGGCAGCAACACCGTGCTGATCGTCGGTGCCATCGCCGAGAACCACCCGCAGGCCGCCGCGATCCGCGCCGCCGCGCGTGATTTCGCCACCGCCACCGGTGCCCGCCTGTGCCGCATTCCGCAGGGCGCCAACGCCGTCGGCCTGACCCGTGCGGGCGTGCTGCCGGCCGGCAGGGACGTCGCCGCGATGCTGGCGCAGCCGCGCCAGGCCTACGTGGTGTACGGCCTGGAGCCGGGCCTGGACTTCGCCGATGCGCCTGCCGCGCGCAAGGCGCTGGCCGGTGCCCAGGTCGTGGCGTTCAGCCACTTCGCCTGCGCCTCGACCCGCGACGTCGCCGATGTGATCCTGCCGATCGGTGCGCTGCCGGAAATCGACGCCACCCTGACCAACCTCGATGGCCGCGAACAGTCGGCCCGTGCCGGTGGCAAGCTGCCGGGCGAGGCCCGTGAAGGCTGGCGCGTCCTGCGTGCGCTGGGCGGTGAGCTGGCGGTGGCCGGTTTCGACTTCATCGATCTGGCGGGCCTGCGTGCCAGCCTGGCACCGGTATCGGTCACCGTGGCTGCGTCGGCCCAGCCGGCCGTTGCAGGCGAAGGCCTGGAAGTGGCCTCGACGGCGGCGATCTACCGCACCGATGCCGTGGTCCGTCGCGCTCCGGCGCTGCAGTCGCATCCGCTGAACAACGCCCCGCGCATCGTCCTCAACACGGAAGATGCCGCACGCCTGCAGCTGCAGGAAGGGCAGATGGCCAAGGTCGGCACCGACGCCGGTCGCGCCACCCTGCCGGTGGTGGTCGACGCCCGCGTCGCTGCGGGTTCGGTCTGGATTGAATCGGGCCACGGCGCGACCGCGCCGCTGGGTGCCGCTCGCGTAACGGTGGTGGCTGCATGAACGAATTGCTGTTGAACGCGGTCGATCCGCTGCACCAGTGGCTGCTCGGCCTCGGTGACATCGGCGCGCTGATCTGGATCATCCTGAAGATCCTGGTGATCACCGTACCGGTGATCGTCTCGGTGGCCTTCTACGTGGTCTGGGAACGCAAGCTGATCGGCTGGATGCACGTCCGCCATGGCCCGATGTACGTGGGCATGGGCATCTTCCAGGCCTTCGCCGACGTCTTCAAGCTGCTGTTCAAGGAAGTGGTCCAGCCGAGCAACGCCAACAAGGCGATCTACCTGCTGGCACCGCTGATCACCCTGGCCCCGGCGTTCGCGGCCTGGGCGGTGATTCCGTTCGATTCGCAGATCGTGCTGTCCAACGCCAATGCCGGCCTGCTGTACCTGCTGGCGATGACCTCGCTGGGCATCTACGGCATCATCCTGGCCGGCTGGGCGTCCAACTCGAAGTATGCGTTCCTGGGTGCGATGCGTGCCTCGGCGCAGATGATCAGCTACGAAATCGCGATGGGCTTCGCCCTGGTCGGCGTCATGATCGCTTCGGGCAGCCTGAACCTGAGCAACATCGTGATGGCCCAGGCCGGCAGTTCCGGCTTCTTCGACTGGTTCCTGATTCCGCTGTTCCCGCTGTTCGTCGTGTACTGGGTGTCCGGTGTGGCCGAGACCAACCGTGCGCCGTTCGACGTGGTGGAAGGCGAGTCGGAAATCGTCGCTGGCCACATGGTCGAGTACTCCGGCGGCGCGTTCGCGCTGTTCTTCCTGGCCGAGTACGCGAACATGATCCTGATCAGCTTCCTGATCTCGATCTTCTTCCTCGGTGGCTGGCTGAGCCCGATCCAGGGCTGGATCGATCCGGGCACTGTGTCGCCGCTGGTCGACTGGATCTGGAAGGGTGGCGCGCCGTGGCTGTTCGTCAAGGTGTTCTTCTTCGCCAGTGCCTACATCTGGTTCCGTGCCAGCTTCCCGCGCTTCCGCTACGACCAGATCATGCGCCTGGGCTGGAAGGTCTTCATTCCGCTGACCATTTTCTGGATCGCGGTCACCGCCGTCATGGTGTTCTTCGGCGTGATTCAAAAGGGCGTCTAAAGTGATGAACAGGATTACCCATTACTTCAAGAGCCTGCTGCTGCTCGAACTGCTGGCCGGCCTTTGGCTGACGCTGAAGTACAGCGTCAGGCCGAAGTACACGATGATGTACCCGATGGAGAAGTTCCCGCAGTCGCCGCGCTTCCGTGGCCTGCATGCGCTGCGCCGCTATCCCAACGGCGAAGAGCGCTGCATCGCCTGCAAGCTGTGCGAGGCGGTCTGCCCGGCGCTGGCCATCACCATCGATTCGGCCAAGCGCGAGGACGGCACCCGCCGTACCACCCGCTACGACATCGACCTGTTCAAGTGCATCTTCTGCGGCTTCTGTGAGGAAAGCTGCCCGGTGGACTCGATCGTCGAAACCCACATCCTCGAGTACCACTTCGAGAATCGTGGCGAAAACATCGTTACCAAGCCGCAGCTGCTGGCCCTGGGCGACCGTCTCGAGTCCGAGATCGCCGAGCGTCGCGCCGCCGATGCCGCTTACCGCTGAGGTCGAGAGATGGATTGGGTAAATATCGCTTTCTGGGTCTTCGCCATCGTGGCCGGCATCTCCGCCGCGGCGGTGATCAGCGTGCGCAACCCCGTGCACGCCGTTCTGTGCCTGGTGCTGACCTTCTTCTCCGTTGCCTGCGTGTGGCTGCTGGTGGGCGCCGAGTTCCTCGGTGTGGCGCTGGTGCTGGTCTACGTCGGCGCGGTGATGGTGCTGTTCCTGTTCGTGGTGATGATGCTCGACATCGATCCGTCGAACCTGCGTGAGGGCTGGGTGCGTTACCTGCCGGTCGGCCTGATCGTGGCCGTGGCGATGCTGGTGCAGATGCTGATGCTGATCGGCGTCAAGGGCAGGGCGGTCAATCCGTTCCCGGCCGACAATGCGGCCGCTCTGGCCGCTGACACGTCCAACGTCACCTGGCTGGCCCGCAGCCTGTTCACCGAGTACCTGCTGCCGTTCGAGTTCGCCGCCGTCATCCTGACCGTGGCCGTGGTGGCCGCGGTGATGCTCACCCTGCGTCGCCGCGAAGGCCTGAAGACCCAGAACCCGACGCAGCAGACCATGGTCAAGGCGCACGATCGCCTGCGCGTGGTCAAGATGAGTGCCGAGCAGCCGGTGGTGCACAGCAACAGCACGCCTGCGGCGGGCGAAGAGGAGACCAAGGCATGATCACTCTGGGCCATATCCTGGCGCTGGGCGCGGTGCTGTTCTGCATCAGCCTTGCCGGCATCTTCCTCAACCGCAAGAACATCATCGTGCTGCTGATGTCGATCGAGTTGATGCTGCTGTCGGTGAACATCAACTTCGTCGGATTCTCGCGCCAGCTGGGCGACCCGTCCGGCCAGCTGTTCGTGTTCTTCATCCTGACCGTCGCCGCTGCCGAGGCCGCCATCGGCCTGGCGATCCTGGTGACCCTGTTCCGTACCCGCCGCACGATCAATGTCGGCGAAGTCGATTCGCTGAAGGGCTGATCCACAGATGGAAATCACTCTCTCCAAGAGTCTGTTGATCGCAGTGGTGCTTGCACCGCTGTTCGGCAGCATCATCGCCGGCCTGTTCGGTCGCCAGGTCAAGCGCTTCGGCGCGCAGACCATCACCATCCTCGGCGTTGCGGTTGCGTGCGGCCTGTCGATGTACACGCTCTACCAGCTGCTGTGGGGCGGGGCGCAGCCGTTCAACCAGAACGTCTACACCTTCTTTGAAGTCGGCCAGTACTCGGCCCACGTCGGTTTCATGGTCGACAAGCTGACCGCGATGATGATGGTGGTGGTGACCTTCGTGTCGCTGCTGGTCCACATCTACACGATCGGCTACATGCAGGACGATCCGGGCTACCAGCGCTTCTTCAGCTACATCTCGCTGTTCACCTTCTCGATGCTCACCCTGGTGATGAGCAACAACTTCCTGCAGCTGTTCTTCGGCTGGGAAGCGGTGGGCCTGGTGTCGTACCTGCTGATCGGCTTCTGGTTCAAGCGCCCGACCGCGATCTTCGCCAACATGAAGGCGTTCCTGGTCAACCGCGTCGGTGACTTCGGCTTCCTGCTGGGTATCGCCGGCGTGCTGTGGGTGTTCGGCACCCTGGACTACTCCGAGGTGTTCTCGCAGGCCAGCATGCTGGCCGACCCGCGCGCCCAGCTGCAGATCTGGGACGGCACCCTGTTCGGGATGCAGCTGCTGAACGAGCCGGTGATCTGGTCGATCGCCACCCTGATCTGCATCTGCCTGTTCATCGGCGCCATGGGCAAGTCGGCCCAGGTCCCGCTGCACGTGTGGCTGCCGGATTCGATGGAAGGCCCGACGCCGATCTCGGCGCTGATCCACGCCGCGACCATGGTGACCGCCGGTATCTTCATGGTCACCCGCATGTCGCCGCTGTTCGAGCTGTCGCAGACCGCGCTGGACTTCATCCTGTTCATCGGTGCCACCACGGCCTTCTTCACCGGCCTGATCGGTATCGTGCAGAACGACATCAAGCGCGTGGTCGCGTACTCGACGCTGTCGCAGCTGGGCTACATGACCGTGGCGCTGGGTGTTTCGGCCTACTCGGCCGCCGTGTTCCACCTGATGACCCACGCCTTCTTCAAGGCGCTGCTGTTCCTCGGCGCCGGTTCGGTCATCATCGCCATGCACCACGAGCAGGACATGCGCAAGATGGGCGGCCTGCGCAGGTACATGCCGATCACCTTCATCACCATGTGGATCGGTACCCTGGCCCTGGTCGGTACGCCGTTCTTCTCCGGCTTCTACTCGAAGGACACCATCATCGAGGCCGCCGAGATCCATGCCCATATCCAGGGCAGCTGGGTGGCCACCTATGGCTACTGGGCGGTGCTGGGCGGCGTGCTGGTGACCAGCTTCTACAGCTTCCGCCTGCTGTTCATGACCTTCCATGGCAAGGAGCGCTTCCGCGACGCGCATGACGATCATGGCCACGGCCATGACGATCACCATGCCGCCGATGCGCACCCTGCCGACGCCCACCATGACGACCACGGTCATGGCCACGGCGCGCACGAGCCGCACGAGACCCCGTGGGTGGTGACCCTGCCGCTGATCCTGCTGGCCATCCCGTCGATCGCCATCGGCTTCTTCAGCATCGGTCCGATGCTTCACGGCACCGACTGGGCCGGCCACCACGCCCATGAGGCGATCAAGGGCCAGGCGACCACGTTCTTCACCGGCATCGTTGATTTCTACGATCCGGCCAAGAACACCGTGGCCTTCCTCGGCGAGGAATTCCATGGCCCGGTGGCGTTCGCGCTGCACGGCATGATGCTGCCGCCGTTCTGGCTGACCCTGGCGGGCTTCCTGCTGGCCGCGTTGTTCTACCTGTGGAAGCCGGACCTGTCGGGCAAGGCGCGCAAGGCCTTCGCCCCGCTGGTGTCGGTGCTGGAAAACAAGTACGGCTTCGACAAGCTGTGGATCGATGGCTTTGCCGGTGGCAGCGTCAAGCTCGGCAGGGTCTCGCGCTGGATCGACAGCAACATCGTCGACGGCGTGGTCAATCTCTCGGCACGTGTTGTGGACGTCGCAGCCGGCGTGCTGCGTCGTACCCAATCCGGTTTCCTCTATCACTACGCCTTCGCGATGATCATCGGCCTGATTGCCCTGCTGGGCGTGCTGATGCATTACCTGCGTTGATGACCTGTACGGAATAAGAAGACGTGTCGAACTGGCCTCTACTCAGTGTCCTCATCTGGCTGCCGATCATCGGTGGTGCCCTGATCCTTGCGATCCGTGATGCGCAGACCGCCCGCTGGGCGTCGCTGGGCGTGGCGGTGCTGACCTTCGTGGCGAGCCTCTCGCTGCTGGGCGGCTACAACCCGGGCATCGATGGCCTGCAGTTCGTCGAGACCCATGCGTGGATCCCGGCGTACAAGATCGGCTACAACCTGGGCGTGGACGGCATCGCCGTGGCGCTGATCCTGCTGACCACCCTGGTCAGCGTGCTTGCCCTGATCGGTGCCTGGAGCGCGATCGACAAGCGCGTCAACCAGTACGTGGCGGCCTTCCTGATCCTGGAAGGCGTCACCGTCGGCATCTTCGCCGCGACGGACGCGATGCTGTTCTACGTGTTCTTCGAAGCGATGCTGATCCCGATGTTCCTCATCATCGGTGTCTGGGGTGGCCCGCGTCGCATCTACGCCGCACTGAAGTTCTTCCTCTACACCTTCCTCGGCTCCGTGCTGATGCTGGTGGCGCTGATCTACCTGTACATGAAGGGCGGCAGCTTCCAGCTGGCCGATCTGTACGCGCTGCCGCTGACGGCCAAGGAGCAGACCTGGATCTTCTTCGCCTTACTGATCGCCTTCGCGGTCAAGGTGCCGATGTTCCCGGTGCACACCTGGCTGCCGGATGCGCACGTGGAAGCGCCGACCGCCGGTTCGGTGATCCTGGCCGCCATCGCGCTGAAGATCGGTGGTTACGGCTTCCTGCGCTTCAACCTGCCGATCGTGCCGGATGCTTCGCTGGAGTGGGCCTGGCTGGTGATCGCGCTGTCGCTGATCGCGGTGATCTACGTTGGCCTGGTCGCCCTGGTCCAGGACGACATGAAGAAGCTGATCGCGTACTCGTCGATCGCGCACATGGGTTTCGTCACCCTGGGTACCTTCATTGCCCTGTGGCTGGTGCGTGAAGCCGGCAACGTCGATGCGGCCCGCCTGGGCCTGCAGGGCGCGATGGTGCAGATGATCTCGCACGGCTTCGTGTCGGGTGCGATGTTCTCCTGCGTCGGCGTGCTGTACGACCGCATGCACAGCCGCCGCATCGCCGATTACGGCGGCGTGGTCAATGTGATGCCCTGGTTCGCCACCTTCGCCATGCTGTTCTTCATGGCCAATGCGGGCCTGCCGGGCACCAGCGGTTTCGTCGGCGAGTTCATGGTCATCCTGTCCGCCTTCCAGCGTAACCCGTGGATCGCCCTGGGCGCGGCCACCACCCTGATCATCGGTGCGGCCTACACCCTGTGGCTGTACAAGCGCATCTTCTTCGGCGAAGTGGCCAACAGCCATGTCGCCGAACTGAAGGACATCAACGGCCGCGAATGGCTGGTGCTGGGCGTGTTCGCCATCGGCGTGCTTGCCCTGGGCATCTACCCCAAGCCGCTGACCGACCTGATGGAGCCCTCGATCGCGAAGCTGGCGATGCAGATCGCATCCAGCAAGCTGCTGTAATTCCAGGATTTGATGATGACCACCTCGCCGCTGCTGCCATTGACCGCTGCTGACCTGCCTCCGCTCGCCCCCGAGCTGGTGCTGATCGGCAGCGCCTTCGCCCTGATGATCCTCGACCTGTTCGTCAGCGAGCGGAACAAGATCGTCACCCACCTGTTCTCGGTTGCTGCACTGGCCGTCGTGCTGTTCATGCTGGCGACCGGCGTGGGCGGGCAGGGAGAGGTCTTCCATGGCATGTTCGTGCGCGATACCGCCGCGGACGTGATGAAGACCGGGATCGTGCTGCTCAGCGGCCTGACCCTCGTGTACGGCTGGCGCTACCTGCGCGACCGCAACCTGTTCCAGGGTGAGATCCCGGTGCTGATCCTGTTCGGCACGGCCGGCATGATGATCCTGGTCTCGGCCGGCAGCCTGCTGATGGTCTACCTGGGCCTGGAACTGCTGGCGCTGTGCTCGTATGCGCTGGTGGCCAGCAACCGCGACAGCGGCCTGGCCTCGGAAGCGGCGATGAAGTACATCGTGCTCGGTTCGCTTGCCTCCGGCCTGCTGCTGTATGGCATGTCGCTGATCTACGGCGCCACCGGCAGCCTGCACCTGGACGTGATCCGCGATGCCATCCCGCATTCCGAAGAGCGCGTGCTGCTGATCACCGGCGCGGTGTTCATGATCGCGGGCGTGGCCTTCAAGCTGGGTGCGGCACCGTTCCACATGTGGCTGCCGGACGTCTACCAGGGTGCGCCGGCGCCGATCGCGCTGTTCATCAGCTCGGCACCGAAGCTGGCTGCGTTCGGCATGGCCTACCGCCTGCTGGAAATGGGCGTGGGCCCGCTGTCGACCGAGCTGCAGCTGCTGATCGCCGGCCTGGCCGCCGTATCGCTGGTGATCGGCAACCTGATGGCGATCGCGCAGAGCAATCTCAAGCGCATGCTGGCGTTCTCAACCGTCTCGCACATCGGCTTCCTGCTGATGGGCATCGCCGGTGGTGGCTCGCAGGGCTACGCTGCCGCGCTGTTCTATGCGCTGGCCTACGCCATCATGTCCACCGCTGCCTTCGGTGCGATCATCGCGCTGTCGCGTGCCGGCTTCGAGGCCGAGAACATCGAGGACTTCAAGGGCCTGAACGCCCGCAACCCGTGGATGGCCGGCCTGGTGCTGTGCATCATGGCGTCGCTGGCGGGCATTCCGCCGTTCCTCGGCTTCTGGACCAAGCTGGCGGTGCTGGGTGCGGCCGTCAACGGCGGCCTGCTGTGGCTGGCGATCCTCGGCGTGCTGTGCGCAGTGGTCGGCTGCTTCTACTACCTGCGGGTCATCAAGGTCATGTACTTCGATGAGCCGGTGGGCGAGGCCATTCCGCGCAGCAACGATCGCGTGCTGGGCCTGGTGCTGGGCGTGAACGCGCTGGCGCTGCTGGCCCTGGGCCTGGCCTGGAACCCGATCATGGTCTGGTGCCAGCAGGCTTTTGCGCATCTTGCATAAAAGTTGACACAAAGCTGCGCGATTCGTGTAATATGCGCAGCCTGAGTTGTCACTGCAGCGGTTCAGCCAGAACATCGTTGCAGTGGCCCCCTCGCCAGGGTGGGGCAGCAGTTCAAACACTTCCGGTGCGGGGTGGAGCAGTCTGGCAGCTCGTCGGGCTCATAACCCGAAGGTCGCAGGTTCAAATCCTGCCCCCGCTACCAACATCGGGCCGGCGCCATCCGGCTTGATGAATGAGGGAAAGCTTGCATTTATTGCAGTTATGCCTCATGATTCCGCTTCTGATGCGGGGTGGAGCAGTCTGGCAGCTCGTCGGGCTCATAACCCGAAGGTCGCAGGTTCAAATCCTGCCCCCGCTACCAAGTAAAGAGATCGCCTTCGAAGTTCTGCTTCGAAGGCGTTTTTCTTTGAGGTATGCGTGCTTTCCGCGTGTTCGGGGTCAGACCCCTTTCCCCGCGGAAAAGGGATCTGACCCCGGGTCCCTGCCTTGCACCAGCGCGGTGCAGCCGCTATCATCAGCGGCCTAAGCAGTACCCCTGAAGGCGGCGCTCCCCTGTGGAGACCTCACCCGGAAGGAGGGCTCGCAACATGCCTCCGCGGCGTGCTGCAACCGGAATCCAGTCACCGGAGTCTTTCCGGAAAAGGGGCCCTGCGGGCCCTTTGTCGTTTCCGGGGCGTCATGTTCACGCCGGCCATGGCCGGCACCCAACCAAGAGATCAAGGCAGGCTGTGAGCGACAAGGCAACCGACATCGCGAATCTGCTCGCCCCGACCGTTGTGTCGCTGGGCCTGGAGCTGCTGGGCGTTGAGTATCTGCCGGCCCCCGGCGGTGCGACCCTGCGCCTTTACATCGACGTGCCGCTGGCTGAACAGCCCGAGCGCATCATCAATGTCGACGACTGCGAGCGGGTCAGCCGCGAAGTGTCGGCGCAGCTGGACGTCGAAGACCCGATCAGCGGCAACTACACGCTGGAAGTGTCTTCGCCGGGCGTCGATCGTCCGCTGTTCAACCTGGAGCAGTTCACTCGCCACCTGGGGGAGTCGGCCAAGGTCACCCTGAAGCTGCCGCAGGACAACCGACGTCGCCTGCAGGGCCGTATCGAAGCGACCGACGAGGCGGCGGGCACCATCACCTTCATCGTCGACAAGGCCGAAGTGGTCGTGTCGGCGGACAACATCGACAAGGCACGGATCCTGCCCGACTGGGTGGCGCTGGGGCTGGCCCCGAGCAAGCCGACCGGTCCGGCACCGAAGCGTCCGAAGCCGAACAAGAATTCTTCTTCCAACGAGCCGGCGGCAAAGAAGCCGCGCGCGGAGTGAGCCAATGAGCAAGGAACTGTTGCTGGTAGTCGACGCGGTCGCCAACGAGAAGGGCGTGCCGCGTGAAGTGATCTTCGATGCCATCGAGGCCGCCCTGGCCTCGGCAGCGAAGAAGCGCTATCCCGACGAGGAAGTGCTGACCCGCGTGGTCATCGACCACAAGGATGGCAGCTACGAAACCTTCCGTCGCTGGGAAGTGGTGGCCGATGACGTGGTCATGGAGTCGCCCGACCGCCAGATCCGCCTGATGGACGCCATCGATGAAGCCGAGGGCGTGGACGTCGGCGATTACATCGAAGAGCAGATCGAGAACCCGGACTTCGGCCGCATCGCCGCCCAGGCCGCCAAGCAGGTGATCGTGCAGCGCGTTCGCGAAGCCGAGCGCCAGCAGGTCGTGGACGCATGGAAGGACCGCGTCGGCGAGCTGATCACCGGTGTGGTCAAGCGTGCCGAGCGTGGCAACATCTACGTCGACCTCGGCGGCAACGCCGAAGGCTTCATCCCGAAGGACAAGGGCATTCCGCGCGACGTGCTGCGCGCCGGTGACCGCGTCCGCGGCTATCTGGCCGAAGTGCGCTCGGAGCCGCGTGGCCCGCAGCTGTTCATCAGCCGCGCCGCGCCGGAGTTCATGATCGAGCTGTTCAAGCTGGAAGTGCCGGAAGTCGGTCAGGGCCTGGTGGAAATCAAGGCCTGTGCCCGCGATCCGGGCGACCGCGCCAAGATCGCCGTGCTGGCCCACGACCAGCGCACCGATCCGATCGGTGCCTGCATCGGCATGCGCGGTTCGCGCGTGCAGGCGGTGTCCAACGAGCTCAATGGCGAGCGCGTGGATATCGTGCTGTGGAACGACAACCCGGCCAACTTCGTCATCAATGCGATGGCGCCGGCCGAGGTGCAGTCGATCATCGTCGATGAGGACAAGCACTCGATGGATCTGGCCGTTGCCGAGGACCGCCTGGCCCAGGCGATCGGCAAGGGTGGCCAGAACGTGCGCCTGGCCAGCCGCCTGACCGGCTGGCAGCTCAACGTGATGACCCAGGACCAGGTCACCGCCAAGTCGGAGGCCGAGCAGGCTTCGGCCCGCCAGCTGTTCATGGACAAGCTGGAAGTGGACGAGGAGATCGCCGGCATCCTGGTCAGCGAAGGCTTCGGCACCGTCGAGGAAATCGCTTATGTCCCGGTCGGCGAACTGCTGGCCGTGGAAGGTTTCGACGAGGATATCGTCGAAGAGCTGCGCGCTCGTGCCCGCGATGCGCTGCTCAATGAGGCCCTGGCAGTCGAGGAAGGCCTTGAAGACGGCCAGCCGGCGCAGGACCTGCTGTCCCTGAAGGGCATGGACGAAGCCACCGCGTATGCGCTGGCCGGCCACGGCGTGCGCACCAGCGAGGATCTGTCCGACCTGGCCGCCGACGAGGTCGTGGACTTCGGCATCGAAGGGCTGGACCAGGAGCGCGCCGCCGCGCTGATCCTGGCCGCGCGTGCCGAGGAGATCGCCCGACTGGAACGCGGCGAATGAGCCGGCAATGAACAGGGCCCTGAGCCGCTCAGGGCGTAGAATCCGCGCCACCTCCAGATGCGGGGGGGCGCCCACAAGATCATAGGATCCGAATGTCGCAGCAAACCACCATCCGCAAGCTTGCCGAACTGGTCAACACACCGGTCGAAAAACTGCTTGAACAGCTGGCCGGTGCCGGCATGAAGTTCAGCGGTCCCGACCAGGTCGTGACCAGCACCGAGAAGGTGAAGCTCCTGGGCTTCCTTCGTCGTTCGCACGGCAAGCCCGAGCAGGCGCCGGAAGAGACCGATCAGTCTGCAAAGAAGATCACCCTCAACCGCCGTAAACAGCAGGAAGTGACGGTCAATTCCGGTCGCAGCAAGACGACCGTGAATGTCGAGGTGCGCCAGAAGCGTACCTACGTCAAGGCCGATGGTGGTCGTGCGATGACTCCGGACGAAGAGCGCGCCGACATCCTGCGCAAGCTGGAAGAGTCGCGCGCCCGCAACCTCGCCGAACAGCAGGCATTGGCCGAGAAGGACCGTCTGCGCGACGAGGCCATCGTCCGTGCACGCGAGGAGGAGATTGCCGCCAAGGAGCGTGCCGAAGCCGAGAAGAAGGCTGCAGAGGAAGCAGCGGTTGCCGCCAAGGCCGCCGAGGCGCTGGCCGCCAGCCAGCCGAAGACGCGCGCTCCGATCGACGAAACCGCACCGCGTCCGCCGCGTACCCCGGCCGCAGCCCCGGCTGCCCCGCGTGGCGCGCCGCCACGCAGCGACGACCGCAACAACCGCAGCGCGCCGCGCAACGAGCGTGGCCCGGGCGATCGTTTCTCCGGCCAGATGCACCTGTCGGCCGCCGACCGTGCACGTCGTGGCAACAGCAACAGCACGACCCGTGGTCGTCCGGGCGGCCGGAACCAGGCCGGCGGCCGTCGCGACATGTCGCGCGGTGGCAGCAACGCCGGTCCGCATGCCTTCGAACGTCCGACCGCACCGGTCGTGCGTGAAGTGGCGATCGGCGACACGATCACCGTGGCCGACCTGGCGCAGAAGCTCGCGCTGAAGGGCGGCGAGGTGGTCAAGGCGCTGTTCAAGATGGGCGTGATGGCCACCATCACCCAGTCCATCGACCACGACACGGCGGCGCTGGTGACCGAGGAACTCGGCCACAAGGCGATCCGTGCCAACGACAACGACGCCGAGGACGCACTGCTGGCATCGACCGGTGAAAACCAGGGCGAAGCCGTGCAGCGCCCGCCGGTGGTCACCATCATGGGCCACGTCGACCACGGCAAGACCTCGCTGCTGGATTACATCCGCCGCACCAAGGTCGCCACCGGCGAAGCCGGCGGCATCACCCAGCACATCGGTGCGTACCACGTGGATACGCCGAAGGGCGTGATCAGCTTCCTGGATACCCCGGGCCACGCAGCCTTCACTTCGATGCGTGCCCGCGGTGCCAAACTGACCGATATCGTGGTGCTGGTGGTCGCTGCCGATGACGGCGTGATGCCGCAGACCAAGGAAGCGATCCAGCATGCCCGTTCCGCCGGCGTGCCGCTGATCGTGGCAATCAACAAGATCGACAAGTCCGACGCCGATCCGATGCGGGTCAAGAATGAACTGCTGACCGAGCAGGTCGTGGCCGAAGACTTCGGTGGCGACACCCAGATGGTGGAGATCTCGGCCAAGACCGGCCTGGGCATCGACGACCTGCTGGACGCCATCTCGATCCAGGCCGAACTGCTGGAGCTGAAGGCTGTCGATGAAGGCCGCGCGTCCGGCGTGGTGATTGAATCGTCGCTGGACAAGGGCCGCGGCCCGGTCGCCACCGTGCTCGTGCAGCAGGGCCGCCTGAAGAAGGGCGATTACCTGGTGTGCGGCATCCAGTACGGCCGCGTGCGAGCGCTGTTCGACGAAACCGGCAAGCAGCCGGAGTTCGCCGGCCCGTCCATCCCGGTGCAGGTCCTGGGCCTGTCCGGCGTGCCGGAGGCCGGTGACGACTTCGTGGTGGTCGAGGACGAGCGTCTGGCCAAGGACGTTGCCCAGCAGCGTGAGACCAAGCGCCGCGAGTCGCGCCTGGTCGCCACGGCGGGCAGCCGGATGGAAGACATCATGGCGACCCTGGGCAAGGGTGAGGGCCAGCAGGTCCTCAACCTGGTCATCAAGGCCGACGTGCAGGGTTCGGTGCAGGCGCTGAGCCAGGCCCTGGTCGCGCTGTCCAACGACGACATCCGCATCAACGTGATCCACTCCGGCGTGGGCGGCATCACCGAGTCGGACGCCAATTCGGCTGCCGCCTCCAAGGCCACCGTCATCGGCTTCAACGTGCGTGCGGATGCTTCGGCCCGTCGCATCATCGAATCCAACGGCGTGGACCTGCGTTACTTCTCGATCATCTATGACGTGATCGATCAGGTGAAGCAGGTGGCCTCCGGTCTGCTGGGCGTGGAGATCCGCGAAGAGATCATCGGTATCGCCGAGGTCCGCGATGTCTTCCGCAGCTCCAAGCTGGGCGCCGTCGCCGGCTGCATGGTCATCGAAGGCGTGGTCAAGCGCAGCAAGCCGATCCGCGTCCTGCGCGACAGCGTGGTGGTGTTCGAAGGCGAGCTGGAATCGCTGCGTCGCTTCAAGGAAAACGTCGAGGAAGTCCGCAACGGTACCGAATGCGGCATCGGCGTGAAGGCCTACAACGACGTCAAGCCGGGCGACCAGATCGAGTGCTTCGAGCGCATCGAAGTGCCGCGTACCCTGTAATGCTGCAACGGACCGGCCCTCGCGGGCCGGTCCACCCCTGGTGGCGCCCGACCCCGGTCGGGCCGTCTCTCCCGGTAGGGCCCGACCTTGGTCGGGTCACATTCAATTCAAGAGCCCGACCGCGTGCCCAAGACTTTCCATCGAACCGACCGTGTCTCCGCCCAGCTGCGCCGTGAACTCGGCACCCTGGTGCACAACGCCGTGCGCGAGCACGGGTTGCCCTCGGTGAGCGTGTCCGACGTGGAAATCACCCGCGACATGGCCCATGCCAAGGTCTTCGTCACCGCGCTGATGCCGGAACGTTCGGCCGAAGCGGTGGCCGGCCTGAAGGAACTGGGCTATCGCCTGCGCATGGACCTGGCCCGGGCGATGAAGCTGCGCCACGTGCCGGAGCTGCATTTCCATTACGACGACTCGGTTGATCGGGGCGAGCACATCGACAACATCCTGCGCGATCTGCCCGACACCGTGGCTGCCGAGAAGCGCCGCGAGAGCGACGAAGAATAACCGCGCGACGCCGGGCATGCCCGGCGTTGCTGCATTCCGGCTGCGCGATGTCTGATGCAGGCCGCGCCGCGCGCTTGCCGGGCATGGTCCGGCGCTACACCCGTATCTGTCATGACGCGAATTCAGTTCCGCCGCCTGGACGGCATCCTGCTGCTCGACAAGTCGACCGGCATGAGCTCCAACGCTGCCCTGCAGGTGGCGCGCCGCCTGTTCCGTGCCGAGAAGGGCGGGCATACCGGCAGTCTCGACCCGCTGGCCACCGGCCTGCTGCCGTTGTGCTTCGGTGAGGCGACCAAGATCGCCGGCCTGCTGCTGGGCTCGGCCAAGGCCTATGACGCCGAGATCGTGCTCGGCCAGACCACCGACACCGATGACGCCGAAGGCGAAGTGCTGCTGCAGCGTCCGGTGCCGCAGATCACTGCTGACGTCCTGCAGGCCGCGCTGGCACCGCTGACCGGCAGCATCCACCAGCGGGCCCCGATCTATTCAGCGCTGAAGCAGGGAGGCGAGCCGCTGTACGTGAAGGCCCGCCGCGGCGACGCCATCGAGGCGCCGGAGCGGCAGGTCCAGGTGCATGCCATCGAGGTCCTGGAACAGCAGCCCGAGCGGCTGCGCCTGCGCGTCACCTGTGGCTCGGGTACCTACATCCGCAGCCTGGCGCGTGATCTCGGCGAGGCGCTGGGCTGTGGTGCGCACATCAGCGCCCTGCGCCGGCTGTGGGTGGAGCCGTTCCGCGAGCCGGCGATGGTCACCCTGGACCAGCTGCGGGCCATGGTCGAAACGGGCGACCTGGCGGCCATGGATGCGCTGCTGCTGCCGCTGGCCGACGGGCTGGGCGGGTATCCGCGGGTCGAGCTGGACGCCGCCCAGACGCAACGGTTCTGCATGGGGCAGCGGTTGCGCGATGCCGGCTGGCCGCGCGGTCTGGTGGCGGTGTTCGGTCCGGACGCCGCTGTCCAGGGCCTCGGTCAGGTCGATGACAGTGGCCTGCTGGCCCCGCAGCGCCGCTTCAACCTCTGAACAGGGCGGGGCGGTTCAGCCCCGGTCCTTGTCCCCGGAGCCCCTGGCCGTTACAATTTCGCGGCCATTTTCTGGCAGCCTGCCCCGCGCAGGTTTCATCCCTGTAGTCCACGGCGAGCCTGGCGGTGCGCGAAGCGCGTTCCTGCCGGCCACGCATCACTGAGAAAAAGACATGTCGATCGACACCCAGAAGGTCATTGAAGACAACAAGCGCAGCGCCGCCGACACCGGCTCCCCGGAAGTCCAGGTGGCCCTGCTGACCGCCCGCATCGAACTGCTGACCGGCCACTTCAAGACCCACAAGAAGGATCACCACAGCCGCCGCGGCCTGCTGCAGATGGTCAACCGCCGTCGCAGCCTGCTCGACTACCTGAAGAAGAAGGACGTCGAGCGTTACAAGGCCCTGATCGAGAAGCTTGGCCTGCGTCGCTAAGCAACGAATCCCCCGCGGCGCAGCGATGCGCCGCGGTTTTGTTTTGTAGTACCGCAATCCCCGATTCAGGCCGGAACGATCCGGTCACCCGCTGGCGGCAAGGGTCGCCGACGGTCCAAATTCGCAGACAGCATCCCCAAGGACACCCTCCGTGGCAAAAATCACCAAAACCTTCCAGTACGGCAAGCACACCGTCACGCTTGAGACCGGCGAAGTCGCCCGTCAGGCCAGCGGCGCCGTCATCGTCAAGATGGACGACACCGTACTGCTGGTCACCGCCGTCGCCGCCAAGAGCGCGCGTGAAGGCCAGGACTTCTTCCCGCTGACCGTCGACTATCAGGAGAAGTTCTACGCCGGCGGCCGCATTCCGGGTGGTTTCTTCAAGCGCGAAGGCCGTGCGACCGAGAAGGAAACCCTGATCTCGCGTCTGATCGACCGTCCGATCCGTCCGCTGTTCCCGGAAGACTACAAGAACGAAGTGCAGATCATCGCCACGGTGATGTCGCTGAACCCGGACGTGGACGGTGACATTCCGGCCCTGATCGGTGCTTCGGCGGCCCTGGCTCTGGCCGGCACCCCGTTCATGGGTCCGATCGGCGCTGCCAAGGTCGGTTACAAGAACGGCGAGTACATCCTAAACCCGACCGTCAGTGAACTGGCTGACTCGCAGCTGGAACTGGTCGTTGCCGGTACCTCCAACGCCGTGCTGATGGTCGAATCCGAAGCCGCGCTGCTGTCGGAAGAAGTGATGCTGGGCGCCGTGACCTTCGGTCACCGCGAAATGCAGAAGGTCATCAACGCGATCAACGAGCTGACCGTCGAAGCCGGCACCAAGCCGTCGACCTGGGAAGCCCCGGCCAAGAACGAAGCGCTGATCGCCGCCCTGAAGGAAGCCATCGGCCCGCGCCTGGGCGAAGCCTTCCAGGTGCGTGACAAGCTGCAGCGCCGCGACGCCATCTCGGCGATCAAGAAGGACGTGGTCGAAGCCCTGGCCGGCCGCGTGGCTGCCGAAGGCTGGAACCCGGCCGAGCTGTCGAAGGAATTCGGCGAACTGGAATACCGCACCATGCGCGACTCGGTGCTGGACACCAAGGTCCGCATCGACGGCCGTGCGCTGGACACCGTCCGCCCGATCTCCGTGAAGACCGGCGTGCTGCCGCGTACCCACGGCTCCTCGCTGTTCACCCGCGGCGAAACCCAGGCCATCGTGACCATCACCCTGGGCACCGCCCGCGACGGTCAGGTCATCGATGCCGTTGCCGGTGAGTACAAGGAAAACTTCCTGTTCCACTACAACTTCCCTCCGTTCTCGGTGGGTGAGTGCGGCCGCATGATGGGCCCGAAGCGCCGCGAGATCGGCCACGGTCGCCTGGCCAAGCGCGGCGTGCTGGCTGTCATGCCGTCGCTGGAAGCCTTCCCGTACACCATCCGCGTCGTCTCGGAAATCACCGAGTCGAACGGTTCCTCGTCGATGGCCTCGGTCTGCGGTTCGTCGCTGGCCCTGATGGACGCCGGCGTGCCGGTGAAGGCCCCGGTGGCGGGTATCGCCATGGGTCTGGTCAAGGAAGGCGACCGCTTCGTCGTCCTGTCCGACATCCTGGGTGACGAAGATCACCTGGGCGACATGGACTTCAAGGTGGCCGGTACCGCTGAGGGCATCTCCGCCCTGCAGATGGACATCAAGATCGAAGGCATCACCGAAGAGATCATGAAGCAGGCGCTGCAGCAGGCCAAGGCTGGCCGTCTGCACATCCTGGGCGAAATGGCCCACGGCCTGACCGCTCCGCGTTCGGAACTGTCCGACTACGCGCCGCGCCTGCTGACCATCAAGATCCACCCGGACAAGATCCGCGAAGTGATCGGCAAGGGTGGCTCGACCATCCAGGCCATCACCAAGGAAACCGGCACCCAGATCGACATCCAGGATGACGGCACCATCGTCATTGCCTCGGTCAACGCGATCGCTGCCCAGGCCGCCAAGGCCCGCATCGAGCAGATCACCTCGGACGTCGAGCCGGGCCGCATCTACGAAGGCAAGGTCGCCAAGATCATGGACTTCGGCGCGTTCGTCACCATCCTGCCGGGCAAGGACGGTCTGGTCCACGTCTCGCAGATCTCCAGCGAGCGCGTCGAGAAGGTCGGCGACAAGCTGAAGGAAGGCGATGTGGTCAAGGTCAAGGTGCTGGAAGTCGACAAGCAGGGCCGTATCCGCCTGTCGATGAAGGCCGTGGAAGAAGGCGAAGGCGCCAGCGCCGAATGATCCACCCACGGTCGATCACGGCAGGTGTCAACCCGGGTTGAGCCACCGCCGCTGACGTCGCTGGAATGAGAAAGCGGGCTTCGGCCCGCTTTTTCTTTGTCCGGCAACCGGAGCGGGCTTGCCGCTATGCTGTTGGCATGGACCTCCTGCGCCTGCTCGACCTGGACATCGACCGCCCGGCGCAGCGCGTGAGCCGGGCCGGTGAGGCCCTGCCCATCAGTGGCCTGAGCTGGACCCTGTTCGACGTGCTGCTTGCACACGGCACCCGTGTGGTGGATTTCGACACGTTGGCGGCCCAGGTCTGGGCGCCTGCGGTGGTTGGCGAGGATGCGGTCAGTCAGCGCGTGAAACTGCTGCGGCAGGCACTCGGCGATGACAGCCGTCGGCCGCGCTACATCCGTTCGGTGCGCGGGCGCGGCTATCAGCTGTGCGCCGCACCGATACCGATGGCACCGCCGCCAGTGATCGGATCGTCACGGGGGCGCTGGTGGTGGGCTGCAGCGCTGGTGGCGGTGGGCGGGTTGGCGGTGGCGGTGCTGGCGTGGCCGGACCAGGCTCCGCCCGCCGCAGCCACGTCCCTGCTGCAGCGCGCGGACTATTACGCCGGCATCGGCCAGGCGAGCAACAACGAACGCGCGATCGCCCTCTACCGCCAGGCACTCCAGGTCGATCCAGAATCCAGCGCGGCCCGGCGTGGGCTGGCACGTGCATTGTCGGCGCAGGGATGCCTGTTCAACGGTTCTCCGCAGCAGATGCACGAAGCGCTGGCGCTGGCCGACTCCGAACGTGCACGGGCGCCGCATGACGGTGCCACGTACGCCCTGCGCGGGTATGCGCATGATTGCCTTGGGCGGATGGACGATGCGGTAGCCGACTACGTGCGCGCGATCCAGCTCGATCCTGCGGACGAGCGCACCCGGGCATCGCTGGCCTACCTGCAGCAGGAGCAGGGCCACCTGTCGCTGGCGCTGCGCGCCAACCTCGCGCTCAAGGCACCCGAACGCATCCGCTTCCGAGATGTGCAGGTGGCGCGCGAAATGGAACTGCTCGGTTTCACCCAGGCGGCAGCGCAGCGCCATGCGCGCAACTTCCAGCTTTACCCGGACAACGTGTTCGCCAACATCGCGTGGCCGCGCAGCCTGTACGTTGCCGGGGCCGCCGGGCGTGCCCGGGAGGAGCTGGCCATCGCATTGACGCGTGGCACACCACATCCCCAGCTGCTGCGCCTGCAGGGAGAACTGGCATTGCTGGCCGGTGACACCGCGGCGGCGGCCGAGGCGTTCGCGACGGCGCACCGGCTGCGGCCGCAGCAATCGCTGGGAGAGACGCTGGCGGGCCTGTACGGATCGACGGCCATCGATCCGGCATGGGCACGTGCGCGATTGCAGCGCCTGCCGGCGGGGAGGGGTGATGGTTGGGCCGATGCTGCGCTCGAGCGGGCTCTGCTGTTGCAGTCGGTGGGTGATGCGAAGGCCGCCGTGGCCGCGCTGCACCAGGCGGTGGACGATGGCTTCCGCGATGCCGCATGGCTGCGTGCCACGCCGCTGTATGCTCCGCTGCGCAGCGCGCCGGAGTGGGAGCCGCTGCTGGCGCGTATCGATGCGGATGTCGCCAGGCAGCGCGCGCAGGTCCTCGCCGCCGCATGGCGACCCTCCGATCTGTCCGGTCTCAGCGCAGTGCCGGAAGCAGGAATTCAGTGAGAATCCGCCGCGACTGCGGATGGGCGAAGCTGCGGTTGTAGGCCTGGCTGGTGACTACAGCCACGGCATTCCTGTCGGGAATCAGGAAGACATAATTGCCGCCGTTGCCGGACATCGCCCACACGGTCCGCTGCCTGCCCTGCACCGTCAGCTGCAGGCCCCACCATTGGTAGCCGTACTCGCTGCCATCGCCAGTGCGTGCCTGTGGCCGGATCATTGCAGCGATGAAGTCGCGGGGAACCAGTTGCCGGCCATTGCCGCGCCCCTGATCCAGCACCAGCTGCCCCAGCCGCGCCAGGTCGCGGCTGCGGTAGCGCGTGCCGCCGCCTCCCATTCCGATGCCCTCCGGTGAATGGTTCCAGTGGCTCTCGGTGATGCCCAGCGGACGCTCCAGTGCCTGGGCGGCATAGTCCGACAGTGGCATGCCGGTGGCCCGCTCGAGCACGGCGCCGAGCACGAACGAGTCGGCCGTACAGTACGCGAAGGAGCGACCATGAGGGCTGTCCTCCGGTCGCTGCATCCAGGGCGCGAAGCCCTTCACCGGCAGGGACAGGGCGAAGTCCAGCCAGCGCTCGCTCACGTACATGCGCTCTTCGTGGCCGCTCGAGAACGGGTTCTCGTCGTCGCATTCCCACAGGCTGCTCATGGTCAGCAGATCCTGCAGGGTGAGGGCGCGCAGGCGCGGGTCGACGGCGTGGCGCGCGGTGAATCCGGGGAAGTAGTCGTAGACCCGGGCCTGCACGCCCGGCAGCGCCCCCTCGCCGATGGCGGCGCCGATCAGCAGTGCTGTCACGCTTTTGCTGGCCGAGCGCACATCGTGCAGGGTGCCCGCGTCCGCGCCGTTGAAATAGCCCTCGTAGACGACGTTGCCGTCGACCTGCAGCAGCACGCTGCGGATCTGCTTGAGGTCATCGCGGGCGATGGCCTGCTCCAGCGCGGGCAGGCGGACGGAGGCGGGCGTTGCGGCGCCGGTGGCGTGGGGTAGGAATGCCAGCAGCAGAAGGAGGAAGGACATCAACGGACGCATGGTCGGGCTCCATCGGAAAGGAGACTGGATTGAGCCCGGTCCTTCGCTGAAGTGCTGGACGCGTGTCTGAAGAATTCTGAAGGGCCGGTACCGGCGAGGGCAGTGCGCTGTCCTGCCGTGGGGCGTCAGGGACATGCCGATGTCATCCTGCGGGCGTCCGTGCCTGTCCAGTGGACGACATTCGATGAAGCCGCGCCGGGGCGTGATCGGTTTGCTACCGTGGCTGCGCCTTCGAACCGGGAGATCCCATGTTCCGCCAGACCCTGGCCGTCCTTGCCGTACTCGTCACCGCTGCCGTGCCCGGCGCAGTGCACGCTGCGCCGGCGCAGTCGCCGATCTTCGGCGCCTACTACCCCGGTGGCTCGGCCGGGCGCTATCCGGTGTCGAGCATTCCAGCCGAGCGCCTGACGCATCTGTTCTACGCGTTCTCCACCATCGAAGACGGCCGATGCGTGATCGGTGCGGACGCATCGAAGAACGTTGCCGAACTGGCTGACCTGAAAAAAGCGCATCCGCATCTGCGCACGCTGATCTCGATCGGCGGCTGGGGCGCCGGTGGGTTCTCCGATGCCGCGCTGACCGAAGCCAGCCGCAGGCGCCTGGTCGACTCCTGCATGGCGCTGTTCTTCGAACGGCACGCAGGCAGCTTCGATGGCGTGGACATCGACTGGGAGTTTCCGGTCAGTGGCGGCCCGAAGGAACTGGCCCATCGTCCGCAGGACCGGGCCAACATGACGCGCCTGGCGCAGGCGTTCCGTACCGCGCTCGATACGTACGGGCGCAGGGCAGGGCAGCCGATGCTGCTGACCGCCGCGCTGGCCGCTGGCCGGCTGCAGACCGATGGCCCCTATGATCCCGCCGCCAGCTACGATCTGCCGGCGCTGGCCCGGATACTCGATTTCATCAACCTGATGAGCTACGACATGGGTACCGGTTTTTCGGCCGTGTCGACCTTCAACGCGCCGTTGCATGAAGTGCCGGCCGACCCGCTGGCGCCGGAACTGCGGCGGTGGAACAACGTGGCCGGTGCGGTGCAGTACTACCGCGAACATGGCGTGCCGGCGGACAAACTGGTGCTGGGCGTGCCGTTCTACGGGCGCGGCTTCAAGGTGACCGGGGAGACTGCCGACGGCCTGTACCAGGCTTACAGTGCGCCGGCCGATGCCGGCGACTGGCGGGTGATCAAGGCGCGTTACCTCGATCAGCCGGGCTGGACCAGGCACTGGCACCCGCAGGCGCAGAGCCCGTGGTTGTACAACCCGCAGGAGAACGTCTTCATCAGCTATGAAGACCCGCGTTCGATCGGCCTGCGGGCGCAGTTCGCCCGCGAACAGGGGCTGGCCGGTGTCTTCATGTGGGAGCTGACCGGCGACGATGAACAGGCCAGCCTGCTCAACGCGATGCTGGCGCCCTGGCACAAGGCCCGCGTGGGCGATTGAAGGCGCGGCGCTCCGCCGGCATGGCCCGGCGGGGCGGTCAGTCGGCCCAGACGCTGTTGGGGTCGCCGTTGCGCGCCCGGCGTTGGCTGGCCAGCGCCAGGCGCGCAAAGCCGAAGGCCATCGCCAGGGCGACGGCGTCGATCCAGAACAGCGGCCAGTGCCCGGCAGCGGCGGCACGCCACAGCCAGTCACCGTTCAATGCACCATGCACGACCGGCACCAGCGCGGTCGCGGCCGCAGCGGCCCACAGCAGTTCCCGGGCGGCCTGTGCGGGCCTGCGCAGGAATGCCCACAGCGCGCACGCGGCCCAGCTGCTGAAACAGGCCCAACGGATGCCCGGGTCGACCGCCGCGGGTGCTGCGCGTTCGAGCACCAGCGCTACCACGAACGCCAACGAGATCGCCACGCACAGGCCGATGCAGACACCGACGGTGGCACGCGCCATGTTGACGGCCGCACGCGACTGCTCGGGCTGGCGTCGCTTGCGTCGCGATTCGATCCACAGCAGGTTGCCGGAATAGAACAGGAAGGCGCCGCCGAGCCCCATCAGGAAGTACAACCAGACCACCACGCCGTTGCCGAACTCGCCGAAGTGCAGCGCGTAGGCGGCGCTCAGCGTGGCGTGGTTGGCGTCGCGCTGGCCCGGCAGCTGCGTGGCCAGCACGTCGCCGGTGGCCACGTCCAGGGCGACCGCGCCCAGCGGGCCCAGCGTGCCGGTGGATTCGCCGGTGATCTCGATGGTGGCCTTGGCGTCGCCCCCATTGGCCAGTTTCAGATAGGCCGGTTCGAAGTTGGCCACGCCCTGTGCGCGGGCTACTTCCAGGGCGCGCGCATGCAGGACCTGCAGGCTGCCCGGCGGTGCCGGAACGCCGCTGGCCTCGCGCACCGGAGCGGTATCCATCGCGGTCGGCACGGCCTGCAGCAGCTTGCCCTCGAAGATCAGTGGATTGAGCAGTGCCATCTGCACGAACGCCAGGCAGAGCAGGGCGCCGGTGACGGCGAACATCAGATGGAAGGGCAGGCTGAGCACGCCGATCACGTTGTGCGCGTCCTGCCACTGCTGCTTGAGGTTGCGGCCCGGGCGCAACGCGAACAGGTCACCCAGCAGTTTCGGCAGGTGGATCACCAGGCCGCTGAGCAGGGCCATGCCGTACAGCAGGCTGACGATGCCCATCACATACACGCCGGCCACCGGCAGGCCCAGGCTGTAATGCAGCTCGTTGACCAGTTCGGCCAGACCGGTCTGCGGCGGCGTCGGGCTGCCGTCGGTGTGGCCCGGCCAGGCGTAGCGCCAGCTGCCGTCATCGGTCTGCCAGTAGGCCAGCGGCTGCGGATGGTCGGTGCCGGGGAAGGTCATGCCGACGTGGCGGCGTGCCTCCGCGTGGGCCGCCAGCACGTCCTCGAGCAGGTGCTGTGCGTCATCCAGGTCTGCGGGCAACGCCGATGCCGCGCCCGGCGTCTGCCACAACGGCAGGTCATGGTGGAAGAGCGTCAGAGCGCCTGCATAGAAGGCCACGAACAGGCCGAAGCCGGCGACCAGGCCGACCCAGGTGTGCAGGGTGGTGAATGTGCGCAGCGTCTGCGAGGAGAACTTCATGGGGACGGTCTCATTGCACCGCACCGGCCAGGCGCAGCAGGCCGAGCACGGCAAAGCCGGCGCCAGCACTGCCGGCCAGGGCCAGCCAGGCGTGCGCGGCACGGCGGAAGCTGAACGCCCAGAGGGCGGCCAGCATCCACAGCGGGATGAAGGCGATCAGGGCCGGTACCAGGGCGTGCTGCCAGGGGCCGGGCGGCAGCCAGGCCACCAGTCCGGTGGCGGCCGCGGCCAGCAGGAAGCCGGCGAAGATGCCGGCGAGGGCGCGGGCCCACATCAGCGCGGCTCCGTGCCGGGGCGGTGCCAGGCGGCGACGGCCGGCAGCAGCATCGCCGCCAGCATCCAGGTGCACAGCATCGCCACCAGCCCGGCGGCGAAGCCCAGTTCGGCCATCCACAGCCACAGTGCGGCCGCAGCGGCGACCAGGCCGATCTGTCGGCCAAGCCGGCCGGCCCGGCGCAGGCGCGGCCAGCGGCAATGCGGCGAGGCGGCATAGAAGGCCGTCGCCGAGAACATCGCAGACAGCACGCCCAGGCTGCAGAAGCCGAGCGTGGAAAGGCCGACAGTGATCATTGCCGGCAGCCTGCGCGGCGCGAGGGCGGCGAACGCGGGACACGGGCGGGGCCGGCGTAGGCCGGTCGGAGCGGGTGGCGCATCACGAGGTCCTGGGGGAAAGCGGGCAGGCTGGCACGGGGCGGGCTGCCTGGATATGGTAATCATTGCGATTTCAGGCTGCCAGCGACGGCCATTCAGGGGCGCGACGGGGAGTGCTTGGGCTTTCCCGCGCACTGGTCTAAAATCGCAGTCATTATCCTGACTGGAACAAGGTGGCCCGCGCCCAGCGCCGGCCGAGCGTGCGACATGAGCACTACCACCGCCCACGGTTGACCTGCCCCCGAAGGCCCTGCGTTCCAGGCGCCCTCGCGGCGCTTTTTTATTGCCCGGGCGCCTGCCCGGAGCCGCTTTCCAGCCCGCAGCGCGGGCCCCCGCACGAAGCCACTGCGATGATCAACATTACCCTTCCCGACGGCAGCCGCCGCGAGTTCGAAAACCCCGTCAGCGTCATGGATGTCGCCCAGTCGATCGGTGCCGGCCTGGCCAAGGCGACCATCGCCGGCTCGGTCGATGGCGTGCTGGTCGATGCCAGCGACATCATCGATCACGATGCCAGCCTGCGCATCATCACCGCCAAGGACGAGGAGGGCGTGGAGATCATCCGCCACTCCTGCGCCCACCTGGTCGGCCATGCCGTCAAGCAGCTGTACCCGGACGTGAAGATGGTCATCGGCCCGGTGATCGCCGAGGGCTTCTACTACGACATCTACTCCGAGCGCCCGTTCACCCCGGACGACATGGCCGCGATCGAGAAGCGCATGGGTGAACTGATCGCCCAGGACTACGACGTCATCAAGAAGATGACGCCGCGCGCGGAAGTGATCGAGATCTTCAAGGCGCGTGGCGAGGACTACAAGCTGCGCCTGATCGAGGACATGTCCGACGACATCCAGGCCATGGGCATGTACTACCACCAGGAGTACGTGGACATGTGCCGTGGCCCGCACGTGCCGAACACGCGCTTCCTGAAGGCCTTCAAGCTGACCCGCATTTCCGGTGCGTACTGGCGTGGTGACGCGCAGAACGAGCAGCTGCAGCGCATCTACGGCACCGCCTGGGCCGACAAGAAGCAGCTCGATGCCTACATCAAGCGCATCGAGGAAGCCGAAATGCGCGACCACCGCCGCATCGGCAAGCAGCAGGACCTGTTCCACCTGCAGGAAGAGGCGCCGGGCCTGGTGTTCTGGCACCCGAAGGGCTGGGCGCTGTGGCAGGTGGTCGAGCAGTACATGCGCAAGGTCTATCGCAACAGCGGCTATGGCGAAGTGCGCTGCCCGCAGATCCTGGACGTGAGCCTGTGGAAGAAGTCCGGTCATTGGGACAACTACCAGGACAACATGTTCTTCACCGAGTCGGAGAAGCGCACCTACGCGGTCAAGCCGATGAACTGCCCGGGCCACGTCCAGGTGTTCAACCAGGGCCTGCACAGCTACCGCGACCTGCCGATCCGCTACGGTGAGTTCGGTTCCTGCCACCGCAACGAGCCCTCCGGCGCCCTGCACGGCATCCTGCGCGTGCGCGGCTTCACCCAGGACGACGGCCATGTGTTCTGCACCGAGGCGCAGATCGAATCCGAAGTGACCGCCTTCCACCAGCAGGCGCTGGCGGTCTACCGGCACTTCGGCTTCGAGGAGATCCAGATCAAGATCGCGCTGCGGCCGGAATCGCGTCTGGGCGATGACGCCACCTGGGACAAGGCCGAGGGCGCACTGCGCTCGGCGCTGGCCAGCTGCGGCGTGGAGTGGCAGGAACTGCCGGGCGAGGGCGCCTTCTACGGCCCGAAGATCGAGTACCACCTGAAGGACGCCATCGGCCGTACCTGGCAGCTGGGCACGATGCAGGTCGACTTCATGATGCCCGGCCGACTGGGCGCCGAGTACGTGGACGAGAACAGCCAGAAGAAGCATCCGGTCATGCTGCACCGGGCGATCGTCGGCTCCATGGAGCGTTTCATCGGCATCCTGATCGAGCACCATGCCGGCCAGTTCCCGGCCTGGCTGGCGCCGACCCAGGTGGTGGTGGCCAACATTACCGACGCCCAGGCTGAATACGTTGATCAGGTTCGCAAAACCCTTGCGGATCAAGGCTTCCGAGTCATCGCCGATTTGCGTAACGAGAAGATCGGCTATAAGATTCGGGAGCACACGCTGCAGCGCGTGCCGTATCTGCTGGTCGTTGGAGACCGTGAAAAGGAAAACGGCGCGGTTGCCGTGCGTACGCGTTCCGGCGAGGACCTGGGCAGCATGAGCGTCGAGGCCTTCATCTCGCGGCTGCAGGCCGAGAGCGCGGTTTGATAGGGTCCGGCCCGCGCGCCAGAGGGTGCGCAGGCCGGTTCGATTCCTCTGGGAGATTGCAATATCAGTACCCCTGACAACAAACAGAACCGCAAGAATCAGGAAATCCGGGTGCCGCGCGTCCGCGTGATCGGCAGTGACGGAGAAATGATCGGCGTGTTGTCGCGCGACGAAGCGCTGTCCATGGCTGAAGACGAAGGCCTGGACCTGGTCGAAATCCAGCCGCAGGCCGATCCGCCGGTCTGCAAGATCATGGACTTCGGCAAGTTCAAGTTCGAAGCGCAGAAGAAGGCCAGCGAGGCCAAGAAGAAGACCAAGCAGGTCGAGATCAAGGAAGTGAAGTTCCGTCCGGTCACGGACGAGGGCGACTACCAGATCAAGCTGCGCAAGATGCGCGGTTTCCTCGAAGAGGGCGACAAGATCAAGGTCAACATCCGCTTCCGTGGCCGTGAAATGAGCCATCAGGAACTGGGTCGCGAAATGGCCAACCGGATCGAAGCCGATCTGGGTGAGGACATCGTCATCGAATCCCGTCCGCGCCTGGAAGGGCGTCAGATGGTGATGATGATCGCGCCGAAGAAGAAGTAAGGGCCTGTCGGGCAGCTGCCCGGCCCCCTCCCTGCAGAGCCGGGCGCGTGCCCGGCTTTGTTCGTCATGGGCCCAGTCTCGGGTCGTGGCGAGACGCCCGGGCGCGCCCGGCGTCGTCCCTCGATGGCTGCCTCAACTCCCTGCCGATCAAAGGTTTGCATCGGTCGGGAAGGGCGGGCATAATGGGCGGCCCGGTTCGCCGGGTGCTGTTTTCTCTGTTTCACTGAATACGGCAACAGGACCGGCCCACTCCCCCGGGGAGGCAGGGCTTAAAAGCAGGCAAGGGCACGGACGGAAAGCGTGGCGCAGCCACCGCCCTGGTCAGTAAAAAAACACCATCAAGGACATAGCAATGCCCAAGATCAAGACCAACCGGGCGGCGGCCAAGCGCTTCCGCAAGACCGCGTCCGGCAAGTACAAGTGCGGCCACGCAAATCGTAGCCACATCCTCACCAAGAAGGCGACCAAGCGGAAGCGTAATCTGCGTCAGACGGGCCATGTCCGTGCAGAAGACGCAGGCCGTCTGGACCGCATGCTTCCCTACCTCTGAGGACTGACACATGGCACGAGTAAAGCGTGGCGTACAGGCGCGTCGCCGCCACAAGAAAATCCTGACCCTGGCGAAGGGCTACTACAACGCTCGCCGCAAGGTCTTCCGCGTTGCCAAGCAGGCGGTCATCAAGGCACAGCAGTACGCCTACATCGGCCGTAAGCAGAAGAAGCGCAACTTCCGTTCGCTGTGGATCACCCGCATCAATGCGGCTGCCCGCATCAATGGTCTGAGCTACAGCCGCTTCATGAACGGCCTGCTGAAGGCCGGCATCACCTTGGACCGCAAGGTCCTGGCTGACATCGCCGTGCACGACGCAGCCGGCTTTGCCGCGCTGGCCGAAAAGGCCAAGGGCGCGCTGGCGGCATAAGTCCTTCCCGATGCCGTTGCCGTTCATCCGGAACGGTGTCAGGTCAAGGCAATGCATGGGGAAGGGCGCAAGTCCTTCCCCATTCTTTTTTGGGTCCCGGCGTGGCCACGGCGACGCGGGGACGGCGGTGGCGACAGGGGTCGGCCCTTCGCCTGCCGCGATGGCAGATCGACTGGAGTTCCGGCCCCCCATGAGCGACATCCAATCCCTCACCACCCAGGCGCTGGCCGAGGTGGCCGCTGCACAGAGCCCCGACGTGCTGGAGCAGCTGCGCGTGGCCCTGCTCGGCAAGAGCGGCAGCATCACTGCGCAGCTCAAGCAGCTCGGCGCCCTGCCGGCCGACGAGCGCAAGGCCGCCGGTGAAGCGATCAACCAGGCCCGCGACGCACTGACCCGCGCGCTGGGCGAGCGCAAGGCGCTGCTGGAGGATGCGGCACTGGATGCGCGCCTGGCCGCCGAAGCCATCGACATCACCCTGCCGGGCCGCAATGGCGAACGCGCCGGCCTGCACCCGATCACCCGTACCCTGGAGCGCATCACCGGCATCTTCGGCCGACTGGGCTACGAGTTGTCGGAAGGGCCGGAGATCGAGGATGACTGGCACAACTTCGAGGCGCTGAATTTCCCGCCGCACCACCCGGCGCGCGCCATGCATGACACCTTCTACTTCGGTGACGGCCGCCTGCTGCGCACGCACACCTCCGGTGTGCAGGTGCGCTACATGGGCGACCATGCGCCGCCGCTGCGCATGATCGCCGCCGGCAAGGTGTACCGCAGCGACAGCGACCAGACCCACTCGCCGATGTTCCATCAGGTCGAAGGCCTGCTGGTGGACGAGCACTCGACCTTCGCCGACCTGAAGGGCACGCTTGCCGAATTCATCCGTGCCTTCTTCGAGCGCGACTTCGAGATGCGCTTCCGTCCCAGCTACTTCCCGTTCGTCGAGCCCGGTGCGGAAGTGGACATCGCCTGGCAGCAGCCCGATGGCAGCACCCGCTGGCTGGAAGTGCTCGGCTGCGGCATGGTCCATCCGAACGTGCTGCGCAGCGTCGGCATCGATCCTGAGCGCTACACCGGTTTCGCCTTCGGCATGGGCGTGGAGCGTTTCGCGATGCTGCGCTACGGCGTCAACGATCTGCGCGCGTTCTTCGAGAACGATGTGCGCTTCCTGAAGCAGTTCGCGTAACGCATTCGGCAACGCCGGGCCCAGCCTGGCGGACTCACACATTCGACGGCCCAGGCGCCTGCGCCGGGTCCACCAGGGTGACAACATGAAATTCTCCGAAAACTGGCTGCGCAGCCACGTCCCCACCCGCGCGTCGCGCGATGAGCTGAGTGCGGTGCTGACCGCGATCGGCCTGGAAGTGGAAGACGTGACCGCGTTGGGCGAGGGCCTGCAGCACGTGGTGGTGGCGCGCATCGTCGAGGCCGTGCGCCATCCCGAAGCGGACCGCCTGCAGGTCTGCCGGGTCGATGCCGGGCAGGGCGAGCTGCTGCAGATCGTCTGCGGCGCACCGAACGCGCGTCCGGGCCTGGTCGCGCCGCTGGCGATGGTCGGTGCGCAGATCGGCGAACTGAAGATCAAGCCGGCCAAGCTGCGGGGTGTCGAGTCCAACGGCATGCTGTGCTCGGCGAAGGAGCTGGGCCTGGACAACGATGCTTCCGGCCTGCTGGAACTGCCCGCGGATGCCCCGGTCGGCCAGGCCCTGGTCGACTACCTGGGCCTGCCCGATGCCAGCATCGAGATCAAGCTGACCCCGAACCGTGCCGACTGTTTCAGCGTGCGCGGCATCGCCTACGACGTAGCGGCCGCCACCCGCAGCCAGGTGCTGGACTTCGCTGCAGCACCGGTCGCCGCCGTCGGCAGCCGCGAGCTGTCGATCCGGCTCGACGCCGGCGCCGAGGCGCCGCGTTACCTGGGGCGCGTCATCGAGGGCCTGAACCCTGCGGCGAAGACCCCGCTGTGGATGGCCGAGCGCCTGCGCCGCAGTGGCGTGCGTCCGGTGTCGCTGCTGGTCGACATCACCCAGTACGTGATGCTGGAACTGGGTCAGCCGATGCATGCCTATGACCTGGGCACCCTGCAGGGCAGCATCGCCGTGCGACGCGCACGCGCAGGCGAGAACCTGAAGCTGCTCGATGGCCGCGATGCCGTGCTGGACGACAGTTTCCTGGTCGTGACCGATGCTGATCGCGCGGTGGGCCTGGCGGGTCTGATGGGGGGCTTCGATTCCCGTGTGACCGACGCGACCACCAGCGTGTTCCTGGAGGCTGCGCACTTCGCGCCGGCAGCGATCATGGGCCGTGGCCGCAAGCTGGGCCTGCACACCGATGCCGGCCACCGCTTCGAGCGCGGCGTCGATCCGGCGCTGCCGCGCACCGCCATCGAGTACGCCACCCGCCTGGTGCTGGACCTGGCCGGCGGCACCCCGGCACCGGTCACCGAGGCCGTGCGCGAGGCTGACCTGCCGCAGCCGGCCACCATCGCGCTGCGCCGCGCGCGCATTACCCGCGTGCTCGGCATCACCATCGAGGATGCCGAAGTGGAGCGCATCCTGCGCGCGCTGGGCATGGAGGTGGTCGCCACGGCCGACGGCTGGCAGGTCACCGCACCGAGCCGCCGTTTCGATATCGCCATCGAAGAGGACCTGATCGAAGAGCTGGCCCGCATCCATGGCTACGAGCAGATTCCCACCACCCTGCCGGGCGGTGCCGCGCGCGTGGCGATGCCGAGCGAGACCCAGCTCGACACCCTCAGCGTGCGTCGCCAGCTGATCGCGCGCGACCTGCAGGAAACCCTGAATTTCGCCTTCGTCGACGATGCGCTGCTGGCCCAGTGGCAGCTGCGCGACGATCTGGTGCCGCTGGCCAATCCGCTGTCGGCCGAACTGGCGGTGATGCGCCCGTCGCTGCTGCCGGGCCTGGTGGCCACGCTGGGCCGCAACGCTGCGCGCCAGTTGGGCCGGGTGCGCCTGTTCGAGATCGGCCGCGTGTTCGCCCGCCAGGCCGGGGAGGGCCAGCCGGCGCCGCTGGAAACTCCGCGTGTTGCGGCCGCGGTGTGCGGCGATGCGCAGGCGGTGCAGTGGGGTCTGCCGTCCCGCAAGGTCGATTTCCATGACCTGAAGGGGGATCTGGAGTCCCTGGCTGCTGCCAGTGGTGCCTCGCTGGAGTTCCGCCCGTCGAGCCGTGCGCATGGCCACCCGGCGCGCTCGGCCGAGGTGTTCCGCGACGGGGTTGCGATCGGCTGGATCGGCCAGATCCACCCGCGCCTGGCCAAGGCGATGGACATCGAGACCGACGTCTACGCCTTCGAGCTGGACCTGGAGCCGCTGTCGGCGCGCCGCCTGCCGCGTGCCGGCGAGCTGTCGCGCTTCCCGGCGGTGCGCCGCGACCTGGCGTTCCTGGTGCCGGAGCAGGTGGCCTGGAGCGATCTGGCCGCCACGGTCCGCCTGGCCGCCGGCCCGCTCCTGCGCGAGCTGAACCTGTTCGACCGCTATGTGGGCCAGGGGGTCGAGCCGGGATTCAAGAGTCTCGCTATGGGCTTGATTTTGCAGGACAAGTCGCGCACTCTGACGGACCGCGACGTGGATGCGGTGGTGGCCGAGGCGGTCACCGCCATCGAGCGTGAACACCACGCCCGGATCCGCGGCTGAGCGGGCAGCACTCGGGGGTAGCAGGCAATGGCATTGACCAAGGCGGAGATGGCGGAAAAGCTGTTCGACGAAGTCGGTCTGAACAAGCGTGAAGCCAAGGAATTCGTCGACGCGTTTTTCGATGTGCTGCGTGAAGCATTGGAACAGGGACGTCAGGTGAAGCTGTCGGGCTTCGGCAATTTCGACCTGCGGCGCAAGAACCAGCGCCCGGGCCGCAATCCGAAGACCGGCGAGGAAATTCCGATTTCCGCCCGTACGGTGGTCACCTTCCGTCCGGGCCAGAAGCTCAAGGAAAGGGTGGAAGCTTATGCTGGATCCGGGCAGTAACCGCGAACTACCGCCGATCCCGGCCAAGCGCTACTTCACCATCGGTGAAGTGAGCGAGCTGTGCGACGTCAAGCCGCACGTGCTGCGCTACTGGGAAACCGAGTTTCCCAGCCTTGAGCCGGCCAAGCGCCGCGGCAACCGCCGCTACTACCAGCGCCATGACGTGCTGATGGTGCGGCAGATCCGCAGCCTGCTGTACGAACAGGGCTACACGATCGGCGGTGCCCGCCTGCGTCTGGAGGGCCCCGATGCCCGCGAGGAATCGGCGCTGAGCAACCAGATCATCAAGCAGGTGCGGATGGAGCTGGAAGAAGTGCTGCAATTGCTTCGCCGGTGACCCAAATCCCGCGTGATCCGCTATACTTCACGCCCCGCCGCACTGGCGGGAACATCGCAGCATCAGTCGGGGCGTAGCGCAGCCTGGTAGCGCATCTGCCTGGGGGGCAGAGGGTCGTCGGTTCGAATCCGGCCGTCCCGACCACTGTGATGGAACAGAAGGCCCGCGCAGCGATGCGTGGGCTTTTTTTGTGGGTGAACCGATGGGCGATGCGGCCGTGTACGCCAGCCCATGCGTGACCGACATCCCGTATCATCGCTGCACATCCGATCGCATCGGCTTCTCCTTCCGTCTCTCTTCCGCGTCCGCTGGCGCAGCATGTGGCTGCGGTCACGGGCGTGCAGCGGGTCCGTGGAGGTGGATGCGCGGACCACGACGACCACAGGGGGTTGCGTTGATCAGCAGTACCATCATTCATCGCTCGGCTGAGGCAGGTTCCGCCGAGGTGCAGGTCCTGGACACCACGTTCAAGGGCAAGCACGTCTTTGTCAGCTGGGGCCTGCGTGGGCCCGAGTTGACCCGCAGTGCCGACCCGGCCGCAACGGTGGCTGCGCGCCGCGCATTGCAGGCCGTTTCCCGGCACAACGAGGGGCCGCGCAGCCCCGAGGTGTTCATCGCCAATCAGTCGGCGGTGGCAATCACGGTCTATCGCTTGTTGACCGAGGCCCGGTCCGGGGATGCGATCTTCTTCCTGTGCGACTCGCAGGCCGTAGTGGATTGGCTGGTCACGGCGCTGGAAGTGCAGGGGGCGGACTGATCGCGTCCACGCCGGCCCTCTATCCCGCCAGCGCAGCGTCAACCGCTGCCAGGGCGTGCAGGGTGGTGGTGTCGAACAGCGGCACCGCACTGTCTTCCGGGCGTACCAGCAGCATGATTTCGGTACAGCCGAGAATGATCGCTTCGGCACCACGCGCGACCAGCCGCGCGATCACGTCTGCGTAGACCTGTCGCGAGCGATCGCTGACCACGCCGGTGATCAGCTCCTGGTAGATGATGTCGTGGACCTGCTGGCGATCTTCGGCGTCGGGTACCAGCACTTCCAGCCCGAAGCGACCGGCAAGGCGTCCCCGGTAGAAATCCTGTTCCATTGTGAAGGCCGTACCGAGCAGGCCCACCCTGCGCCAACCGGCCGCCACGATGGCGGTGGCAGTCGGGTCGGCGATGTGCAGCAGCGGCAGCGGGCAGGCTGCTTCGATCTGCGCGGTCAGCGCATGCATCGTGTTGGTGCAGATCAGCAGTACATCGGCGCCACCCGCCTGCAGGCGCTCTGCCGCATCCACCATGTGCCGCGCAAGCGCGTCCCAGTCGCCGTCGTGCTGCAACTGCTTGATCGGAGCGAAATCCACCGACCACATCAGCAGCTGCGCCGAGTGCGCGGCCCCCAGGCGACGGCGCACCTCCTCGTTGATGAGGCGGTAGTACTGCGCCGAACTCTCCCAGCTCATGCCGCCGATCAGGCCCAGGGTCTTCATGTGCCGCTCCAGGTGGGGAGGCGCCATTGCAGCACAGGCGGGCAGCGATGTCGCCGCGACCGCCGACAGGCGCATCGGCACATCTGTTGGATGCAGCTGCAGATCGCGGCCACCTGTAACCGTCGCATCGGCATCGCGCTGTATGTGACGTCGCGGTGAGCCACCGCCTATGCTGGGACGGTTCTCTTTCGTGGATGGCCGAATGTCCCTGCAGACCTGGTGGTGGTTCCTGGCTACGGTGTTCGTGCTGTGTGGCACCCCTGGACCGAACATGCTGCATATCCTCGGACGCAGCGTCGGCCTGGGATTCCGCGCCAGCCTCCCGGCCATGGCCGGCTGCCTGCTGGCCATGCTGGCGGTACTGGCGGCCTCCGCCGCCGGGTTGAGCGCACTGCTGCACTCCTCACCCATGCTGTTTGAAGTGCTGCGCTATCTGGGCGTGGCCTACCTGGCCTGGCTGGGCCTGAAAGCGTGGCGCGACAGCGGCCGGCCGGCAGCGCCGGTGGACGTTGAGGCTCCGGCGACGGTGCTGCCAGCGGACGGAGCCTGGGCGGTATTCCGCGGCGGCCTGCTGGTGGGCCTGAGCAATCCCAAGCTGCTGCTGTTCGCCACGGCGTTCCTGCCGCAGTTCGTCGATCCCGCGCGGGGTCAGGCCGTGCAGTACAGCGTCCTGGTGGCAACCTTCGCCAGCTGCGAGCTGTTCTGGTACGTGATGTATGCCGCCGGTGGCCATGGCCTGCGCCGTTGGCTCGGCCGGCCGTTCGCCCGGCGCTGGTTCGAGCGGCTGGTGGGCGGCGTGTTCCTGGCGTTCGCGGTGGCCCTGCTGCGCTTCCGGCCCCGTTGACCGGTACGCGGCTTCACGCCGCACGCGCGGCTCCCTCACGAGGCAGGCATCGGCCGCAGCCTACGCTGATCGCACTGTTTTCAGTCCCTGTGGGGAAAGGATCGACATGATCAAGTGGGCCATCATCTTCGCCATCATCGGTGTGATCGCCGGCGTGCTCGGCTTCGGCGGCATCGCGGGTGCCGCGGTGGGTATCGCCAAGTTCCTGTTCTGGGCCGGCATCATCATTGCCGTGGTGCTGTTCCTGCTGGGCATGACCGTCGCGAAGAAGGTCAGCTAGCGGCTGACCGCGTGGCAGCGCGCGCAGGTGTGCGCTGCCACGCGAGACGCACAGCCGTCAGTCGTCGATACGTGCGAAACGAGGCTGTGGGCCGCTTGCACCCGGTACCTGTTCTACGAACATGGCGTAGGGCCGCACCCACAATCCGCCTTCGCCATACAGGGCGCGGTACAGCACCATCGGCTGCAGTGTTTCGCTGCTGCGCACGATGTCGATCACTTCATACTCGCCGCCCTTGAAATGGCGATAGCGGCCGCGCGCAAGCGTGGGCAGGGGACTGAGCGCCGTCATGGGTGCCGCACTCATCTGCGCGCCGGCTGTGCCGGCGTCGCGCAGTAGGCGTCGATCGCCTCGGCGGTATTGGCCAGGCCTTGCGCCTGGGCCAGTTCCCAGGGGCGCTCGCAGCGCTGGCTGCGCTCGCACCACTGGTAGCCAGCCGAGCCGATGCAGCCATGGGCATCGCGATCACCGCCGACTACGGGTGCCGAAGTGGCCGCCGCTTCGCGCACGGGCGTCTGTTGCGGTGCTGCGCAGGCGGCCAGGGCCAGCAACAGCGGCGCCAGCATGAGGGCTTTCATCGAGGACATTCCGTGGCCTAAACCGTCAGTGTGCGGCGGGCCAGCAGCAGCGGCAAGCGCTCAACTCATCGACGCGCGGATCAGTTCCTCGATCAGGACCAGGTAGCAGGCTGCGAAGTAGAACTTCAGCAGCGTCGAGCGCTGCGGCGGTTGGAAGGTGCGCATGTGGAAGGGGCCCCTGTTGGTGACGATAGTGTGAAGCCAAGCTGACTTCGTGACAAGAATCACGAAAGTCATGGGGTGAACGGGCTCAGGGATGTGACGAAGCGCGAATTCCGATCCGCTGGCGGGGATTTTTCGGACAAATCTGATAGGCCCTGCCTGAAGCGCTCGCTAGCCTGAACAGGTATCGGCGCTCTCACCTCATCCCGGCGCCGCGTCCATTCCCTCCGTTGGAGTCGATCATGGTGTTTACCGTCCACTGCAATGCCCAGCACTGGTTCGTGCTGGACCCCGAGGCGCGCACCACCGCCTCGTTCGCCCGCGGCGCCGACGCGTTCGATGTCGCCACCGAACTGGCCCAGGAGCATCACCGCCGCACGGGCCAGCACTGCATCGTGCGTGTGGAGGCACTGGGGGGTGCCGTGGATGTCCTGCGCATCGGTGCCTAGCGGCCGGCCACGCGGCGCGGTCAGCCGCGGTTGAGCTGTTTGAATGGGGAAAGAACCGACGGTGCGTTGCCCTCTGTGCGCCGCGCCGCGAATCCAGGATGCTTGCCGCCACGCATTCATCTGGAGATCTCGATGGGCAACGCACTCACCTGGCGCACCCTGGCCTGCGCACTGCTGCCGATGCTGGCCGCCGCCGGGGGCGCGCAGGCGCAGAACTATGGTTATGACGACGATCGCCATGGCGGCCGCGACGGGGGCGGCATCGTGCGATGCGAATCGGTCAAGAACCGCAGCAATGAGTGCCGCCTCGAAGGACGGCCCCGGTTGATCCGCCAGTTGTCCGGCTCGCCGTGCGTGGAGGGCGAGACCTGGGGCCAGTCGCGCTCCGGCGTGTGGGTGACCCGGGGCTGCCGGGCCGAGTTCGTCGGCGAATCGCGTCGTGGCGGCGGCTGGGGAGGTGGATGGGGCAACGGGAATGGCCGCGGTGGCGAAGTCATCGCCTGTCATTCCAACGGCCATCGACAGGAATACTGTGACACCCGCGTCCGCCGCAGCGTACGCCTGATCCGGCAGGACTCCCGCAGTGCCTGTATCGAGGGCCGGACCTGGGGCTGGGACCGCCGCGGCATCTGGGTCAGTGATGGTTGCCGCGCCCAGTTCCAGGTGAACTGATCCTTCTGGCCATCTGCGTCAAAATCAGAAAAATCTGATATTGCTCACAGTTTGAACGCCGTATCGTCTGCAATCAGGACACCGGGTGTCTTGATTGCATCGGCAATCCGTGCCGGCACCGGTGCACGCCTTCCGCCATCATCGATACGCTGCCTCAAGGAGTGAGCTGCATGTTGATCCGCCTTCAGTGCGAACAGCGCCAATGGCGCGTTCTGCACCCGGATAGACCGGAGCCGATCGAGTTCCGCGACGGCGCCCGGGCCTTCGATTTCGCCCAGGCCCTGGCCCGGCTGCACTTCGTGGACACCGGGCAGCGCGCCGCCGTGCGCGTGGAAGCCAGCGGCGCGTTCGTGGAAGCGATCAGCTACGGTTGAACAGCGACCGCGCGTCGTTCCGCAGCAGGCGCGGGGAAACCGGGCGCCTGCCCGGTTCCACCGGGAACGGTCAGCCCGCCGCGCTCAGCGGCGGAAGGGTGGCAGCCAGCTGCGGCCAGCGCTTGAGCACGGCCGCGCGGATCCCGGCGGCATCGATGCCGGCTTCTGCCAGCAGGTCCTCGCGGCTGGCATGATGCTGGTAGGCATCGGGCAGGCCGAGATGCAGGATCGGTCGCAGCACCGCTTCGGCATTGAGCAGTTCGGCCACGCCGGAACCGGCACCACCGGCTACCACGTTGTCTTCGATGGTCACCAGGCCTTCGTGCTGGGCGGCCATTGCCAGTACCAGGTCGCGGTCCAGCGGCTTGATGAAGCGCATGTTGACCACGCTCAGGCCCAACTCGCGGCCCACCTGTTCGGCGGCGGCAACGGTACTGCCGAACGCCAGCAGGGCGATGTGGCTGCCCTGCACGCGCAGCTCGCCCTTGCCGATCGGCAGCGTGGACAGGTCGCTGCCGGCCGCGACGCCGGTACCGCTGCCACGCGGGTAACGCACCGCAGCCGGACCGGCGTACTGCAGGCCCGTGCTGAGCATCTGCCTGCACTCTGCCTCGTTGGACGGGGCCATCACCACCATGTTCGGCACGCAGCGCAGGAAGCTCAGGTCGAGGTTGCCGGCATGCGTCGCTCCATCCGGTCCGACCACGCCGGCGCGATCAATCGCGAACAGCACGTCGAGGTCCTGGATGGCCACGTCATGCACCAGCTGGTCGTACGCGCGCTGCAGGAAGGTGGAATAGATCG
This sequence comes from Stenotrophomonas sp. STEN147, assembly GCF_056757995.1. Lineage (NCBI taxonomy): Bacteria > Pseudomonadati > Pseudomonadota > Gammaproteobacteria > Lysobacterales > Lysobacteraceae > Stenotrophomonas > Stenotrophomonas sp. STEN147. The sequence continues at coordinate 151,627 of NZ_JBRRCG010000005.1, read as the reverse complement.
CCACCACCGGCTTGCCGCCCTGGGTGGCCATGCCGGCGGCCAGGGTGACCGCGTGCTGTTCGGCGATCGCCACGTCGAAGTAACGCTGCGGGTATTCCTTGCTGAAGCGCACCAGGCCGGAGCCTTCGCGCATCGCCGGGGTGATGCCGTACAGGCGTGGCTCCGCGGCGGCAGCGTCGCACAGCCAGTCGCCGAACACGTCGGTGTAGGTCGGCTTCTTGGCGCCGGTCTTGGCCACCAGGCCCTTGTCGGGATCGAACGGGCCCACTGCGTGATAACCGATCTGGTCGCCTTCGGCAGGCTCGTAGCCCTTGCCCTTGGTGGTCATCACGTGCAGCAGCTTGGGGCCCTTGGAGGCGCGCAGCGTCTTCAGCGTGGACAGCAGGGCGGGCAGGTCGTGGCCGTCGATCGGGCCGGTGTAGTGGAATCCCATCTCCTCGAACATCGTGGAGGGCACGAACATGCCTTTCCAGTGCTCTTCCCAGCGCTTCACGAAGCGCGCCGGATTGTTCTTCTTGTCGCCCAGGATCTTCTTGCCGCCTTCGCGCAGTGCATTGAGCGTGCGGCTGCCGGTGGCGCGTCCGAGCATCTTGGTCAGCCCGCCGACGGCCTCGGAGATCGACATGTTGTTGTCGTTGAGGATCACCAGCAGATTCGGCTCCGGCTCCATGCCGCCCGCGTGCATCAGCGCCTCGAAGGCCATGCCGGCGGTCATCGCGCCGTCACCGATCACCGCCACGATCTTGCGGTCGTCGCCCTGTGACTGGCGGGCGATGGCCATGCCCAGTGCGGCCGAGATCGAGGTCGAGGAATGGCCGACGCCGAAGGTGTCGAACTCGCTTTCCTCGCGCTTGGGGAACGGCGCCACGCCATCCTTCTGCTTGACGGTGTGGATCTCGTCACGGCGGCCGGTGAGGATCTTGTGCGGGTAGGTCTGATGGCCCACATCCCAGACCAGCTGGTCATGCGGGGTCTGGTACAGGTAGTGCAGGGCGACGGTGAGTTCGATCACGCCCAGGCCGGCGGCGAAATGTCCGCCGCTCTTGCCCACCGATTCGATGAGGTAGGCGCGCAGTTCGTCGGCGACCGCCCTCAGCTCGGATTCGTCGAACGTGCGCAGGTCATCCGGCGTCTGGATGTGCGCGAGGCGGGGATAGCGGGCAGAGTCGATCATCATGTTCGCACGTGTTCTGAACGACCATTTTCGCCCTCAAACGGGGGTGGGGCAAGCAAACGCCGCCGTCCGTGACAGGACGGTGAGGGTTGCCGGCCGGCAGCTTCAGGTGCTGAGCTTGGAACGCTTGGGCAGCTGCGCTTTCAGGAACGCCATCTGGTCGGCCAGGATGTTGCGGTTGGACAGGATCAGGTGCTCGATCCAGCTGGGCCGGTAGGGCACCGCCAGCAGCGGCATGCCGGCCTGCTGCGGGGTACGGTCGCTCTTGCGCGAGTTGCAGTGGAAGCAGGCGGTGACCACGTTTTCCCAGCAGTCCAGCCCGCCCTTGGACAGCGGCATGACGTGGTCGCGGGTCAGCGCGGGACGGTTGAACTGTTGGCCGCAATACAGGCACAGGTGCGAATCGCGGGCGAACAGGGCCGGGTTGGTCAGGTTCGGGGTAGGGTCGATGGCACGGGATCGCGCGTGGCCGCGCGCGGCGATGATCGGATGCAGGTCCAGGCCACTCTGCAGGCCGCTGAACCGGTTGGTTCCGCCGTGGATGTGCAGGCAGGGGTCGCCAAGGGTCCAGGCGACGGCCTCGCGGGCGTAGAGGCAGGCGGCATCCTGCCAGGTGATCCAGTCCAGTACGCGTCCGTGGGCGTCGAGCGAGAGCAGCCGGACCGAACCGGGGCGGTGCAACGTCGTGACGTTGGGCGATGCTTCGACGCCCGGAGCAGAAAACGGGGCTCCGGCTTCGATCAGACCCAAGCGTGTAGTGTCTGTCTCCATCGGGAGAACAGCTTATACCTGAATGTTGACGATTTGTGTATCGCCCGTCGGCGCCGATGGCGCGCCCCCCTTAACAAAGGGGGGCTTTTCTCCAGAGGGATGATCGAGGGCGGTCAGGCTGGGGTCGGATCCCTTTCCGAAGGAAAGGGCTCTGACCCCTCATCCGCATGGCGTGGATCTACCGGCGGGAAGGGCTCAGGCGCCGAAGCGCTCGTCGTCCATCGCCATCAGCGGCGCGGCACCGGCCTGGATCGCGGCAGCATGGCTGAGCGTACGCGGCAGCACACGGGCGAAGTAGAAGCGCGCGGTCTCGCGCTTGCCCTGCGCGAATGCCGCGCCGTGCGCACTGGCGTCGGCGGCGGCGACACTGCGTGCCCACCAGTACGCCAGCACCACGTAGCCGGAATAGAACAGGTAGTCGTAGCTGGCCGCACCCAGTTCGTCCGGGTTGCCGGCCGCGCGCTGCAGCACGTCCATGGTCAGCTTGCCCCATTCGGCAGCCTTGGCGCGCAGCGGGCCGATGAACTCGGCCAGCGCTTCGTTGCCCTCGTGTTCCCTGGCGAAGGCCTCGATCTCGGCCAGCATCAGCTTGAGGCCGGCCCCCTGGCTGGAGGCGGTCTTGCGGCCGATCAGGTCCAGCGCCTGGATGCCGGTGGTGCCTTCATACAGCGTGGTGATGCGTGCATCGCGCGCCAGCTGCTCCATGCCGTGTTCGCGGATGTAGCCGTGGCCACCGAAGCACTGCAGGGCGTTGTAGGTGTTCTCGATGCCCCATTCGGTCTGGCAGGCCTTGGAGATCGGGGTCAGGAAGCTCACCAGGGTGTCGGCGCGCTCGCGCTCGGCAGCGTCGTCGGCGCGGTGGGCGATGTCGATCAGGGTGGCCGCGTGCAGGGCCAGCAGACGGCTGCCTTCGACCAGTGACTTCACCGTCAGCAGCATGCGGCGCACGTCCGGATGGACCAGGATCGGGTCGGCCGGCCTGTCCGGGAACTTCGCGCCGCTCAGGGCGCGCGACTGCAGGCGCTCACGGCTGTACTTGAGCGCGTTCTGATAGGCGCGTTCGGACAGGCCGATGCCCTGCAGGCCGACGCCCAGGCGCGCGGTGTTCATCATGGTGAACATCGCCTGCAGGCCCTTGTGCGGCTGGCCGACCAGATAGCCCTGCGCGCCGTCGAAGTTCATCACGCAGGTGACCGAACCCTTGATGCCCATCTTGTGCTCGATGGAGCCGCAGCGCAGTGCGTTGCGCTCGCCGACGTTGCCCTCGCGGTCGACCTTGAACTTCGGGGTGACGAACAGCGAGATTCCCTTTGCACCCGGAGGCGCGTCGGGCAGCTTGGCCAGCACCAGGTGCACGATGTTGCCGGTCAGGTCGTGCTCGCCGGCAGTGATGAAGATCTTGGTGCCGGTGATCGCATAGCTGCCATCGGCGTTCGGCTCGGCCTTGGTCTTGAGCAGGCCCAGGTCGGTACCGCAGTGCGGTTCGGTCAGGCACATGGTGCCGGTCCAGCGGCCTTCGATCAGGGGCTTCAGGAAGGCGTCGTGCTGCCACGCTTCGCCGTGCTGCCTGAGCGCTTCAATGGCGCCGTGCGAGAGCAGCGGGAAATTGCCCCACGCCAGATTGGCGGCGTTGATCATTTCGTTCAGCGGCACGCCCAGGGTGTGTGGCAGGCCCTGGCCGCCCAGTTCCGGCGCGGCGGTCAGGCCGGTCCAGCCGCCGTCGACGAACTGGTCATATGCCTGCTTGAAGCCAGGCGGGGTGGTGACTTCGCCGGTGGCCTGGTCGAGCACGCAGCCGATTTCATCGCCCACGCTGTTGAGCGGGGCCAGCACGCTCGCGCTGAAACGGCCGGCTTCTTCCAGCACGGCATCGACCACGTCGGCGGTGGCGTCGGTGAAGCCCAGGCGGGCGAACAGCGGTTCGACCTTGAGCACGTCGTGCAGGGCGAAACGGAGGTCGGAAAGCGGGGCGGTGTAGCTGCTCATCGGATACGTCTCGATCAGGGACAGGGAGAACGGCGCGGTGCGCCGCGATGGAAAGCGGTGTTCAGCGCAGCACGCCCGGCAGGCCCGGCGCCTGGTTCAACGTGCTGCGGCTGCTGACGTCGAAGCTGCGCTGCTTCTTTTCCTGCGGCGTGGCTGTCACCGAACCTTTCAGGGAATAGGCCAGGGTGCGGTTGCCGGCCAGCGCATCGGCCACCACCAGGCGCGCGGCCGAGCTGGGCACCAGGTCGACCGTGATGACGTCGGCGGAGGTGCCGCCGATGGAGATGCCGGGACGGGCCTGCAGGGTGCCGGCTTCGCTGTCGCCGACGCTCAGCGCCAGGGACACATCGTCGAAGGTCATCGGCATCGAGCTGTAGTTCTGCAGGCGCAGCGCCACGGTCCAGTTGCCGTCGGCGCGGACGGTCAGCTGCTGCAGGCTGGCGGCCGGTTCCGAGACGCGCTTGACGATGCCGTCGCTGCAGGCGGCGAGGGCGAGGGTGCACAGGACGATCAAGACGGTACGGAAACGGTGCAACATGGGCGCAAGTCCTCTGAAGGGGGTGCGTTGGCGTAAGCATACTACGGCGTATGGTTTAGTGGATCGCCTCTGGCGACCCGCCGCAGAGGGTAGCGCGTGAAGATGGCGGCCGGGCACGCGCAGCGCCCGGGTGGGCGCGTTGCGCGCAGCCGCGCGGGGCGGCTCAGTCGGCCGCTGCGTCGCGTATCGGTGCCATCAGGCGCAGCGGCGCCAGGTCGTAGCCCATCGCCTCGGCCTTGGCCTTCAGCTGTTCGAACCGTGCGCGGTCCATTTCCGGCAGGCGCGACAGGATCCACAGATACTTGCGGTCAGGGCCGCCGACCATCGCCCACTGGTAGTCCGGATCCAGCGCCAGCACCCAGTAGTCGGCCCAGACCAGCGGCACCCAGCTCAGCCAGTCGGGGACGAAGCGCACCTGCAGCTGGCCGGGATGTCCGGCCACGGGCCGGGCCACGCCTTCAGCCACCACGCGTTCGCCGTCGCCATTGCGGCAGGCATTGGTGACGCTGATGCGGCCATCGCTGCGCAGTGCATAGTGTGCGGTGATGTCGCCAACGCAGCGCTTCTGGAACGACACGGGCAGGTGGGCGATCTCGTGCCACTGGCCGGCATAGCGGTCGATGTCCAGCGCATCGACGGCACGCACGGGTTCGCTGGCGGTCGCGGACAGCGAAGCCAGCAGCAGGCAGGCGAACAGGGCAGGGCGCAGATGCATCGGCAGACTCCGGCAGGACACTGGAGCGTAGGGGGCGTGCTGCGTGCCGGTGTGAATGTTTCGTCAACCGCCTGCATGGCGCGCCGGAAACAAAAAAAAGACCCGCATTTCTGCAGGTCTTCAAGCATGGTGGCCGAGGACGGAATCGAACCGCCGACACGGGGATTTTCAATCCCCTGCTCTACCAACTGAGCTACTCGGCCAGATTGTGCGGCAGACCGCGATCGACAGCGGTGGCCGGAAAAAAAAGACCTGCATTTCTGCAGGCCTTCGAACGTGGTGGCCGAGGACGGAATCGAACCGCCGACACGGGGATTTTCAATCCCCTGCTCTACCAACTGAGCTACTCGGCCACGTGTTTCGTTGCAGCGACGTCGCTGCCAAGGACGCGCATATTACGGAGGTCGGCTGTCTTCGGCAAGCATTTTGGAAAAAAACCTTCACATTGCCGTCTGCGCGGGCGCAAGTGGTTGATCCTGCGTCGTGCCGAGGTGGCGGCGCAGGTCGATGGCGGACGAGGCGGGTGGTCGCGGCGGCGATCGTCGCCTGCAGCGGAAATCAGCGGACCGCCCGCATCGGCAAACACGCAGGGGCAGGGCATGCGGCCGCGGGTCCATCAGGCAGGCGATGGAACGCTGTTTTCGCCGCCGCACGCGCCGATCGTCGCGGCGTATTGTCGCCCCTCCTGTCCAATGCTGCCCGCAGCAGAGTCCATCCCATGCCTGATCAACCCACCACCACCCGCATCGTGCTCGCCTCGCGGCCGCAGGGTGCGCCGATCGCTGCCAATTTCCGCCTGGAGCAGTCGCCGCTGCCGGCGCCGGCAGCAGGACAGGTGCTGCTGCGCAACCGCTATCTGTCGCTGGATCCGTATATGCGCGGGCGCATGGACGAGGGACCTTCCTATGCGCCTCCCGTTGCCGTGGGTGCGGTGATGGAAGGGCAGACCGTCGCCGAAGTGCTGCAGTCGAATGCGGCCGGAATCGCAGTGGGCGAGCTGTTCCTGGCGCCCGGTGGATGGCAGACCCATGCGGTGCTGGATGCGCAGGTGCTGGGGCGCCGGCTGGACCCGGCGGGCCTGCCGCTGAGCACGGCACTCGGCGTGTATGGCATGCCGGGATTCACCGCGTATTCCAGCCTGCATGAAATCGCCCGGCTGCAGCCGGGCGAGACGCTGGTGGTCGCCGCAGCGACCGGACCGGTGGGGGCAACCGTCGCCCAGCTGGCCAAACTGCAGGGCGCCCGCGTGGTCGCCATTGCCGGCGGCGATGGCAAGCGCGCCTACCTGCAATCGCTTGGCGTGGACGTGGCGCTGGACCATCGCGCGGCCGATTTCGCCGCGCAGCTGCGCGCCGCCGTGCCGGACGGCATCGACGTCTACTTCGAGAATGTCGGCGGCCACGTACTCGACGCGGTGCTGCCACTGCTCAACGATTTCGCGCGCATTCCGGTCTGCGGCACCATCGCCACCTACAACGCGCGCGGCGTCGAGCATCCCGGGCCCGATCGCCTGCCGGCATTGTTCAGCCAGATCCTGCGGCAGCGGCTGACGGTGCGCGGCTTCATCGTGCACGACTTCAACCACCTGTGGCCGCAGTTCGAGCGCGAGATGGCGCACTGGCTGCGGGAAGGGCGCATCCAGTACCGCGAGGACGTGGTCGAAGGGCTGCAGAGCGCACCGGATGCCTTCTTCGGGCTGCTGCAGGGGCGCAACTTCGGCAAGCTGGTGGTGAAGCTGGACTGAGCCCTCGCCGAGGTCTGCCGAGCATGGCCCGGCGCTGCCACGGCGTGAGCCGGCCACGGGCGGCATCCGCCCGGTCCTGATGCGGCGGCATCAGCCGTTGGCGGCATTCTCCCGGCGCAGCAGTTCGCGCTTGCGGGCCACACCCCAGGCATAGCCGGACAGATCGCCATCGCGGCGCACCACGCGATGGCATGGCACCGCCACCGCCAGTGGATTGCTGGCGCAGGCACGCGCGACCGCGCGGCTGGAACGCGGCGCGCCGATGCGCGCGGCAATGTCGGCATACGATGCGGTCTGCCCCTGCGGAATCTGCTGCAGCGCCTGCCAGACGCGCTGCTGGAAGGCGGTGCCGCGGATGTCCAGTGGCAGTGTCGCGCCACGTGCCGGATCCTCGACCAGGCCGATCACCTGCGCGACCAGCTGCTCGTAGCCGCTGTCGGCGCCGACCAGCTCGGCCTGGCGGAAGCGTTGCTGCAACGACTGCAGCAGCGCTTCCGGATCGTCGCCGAGCAGGATCGCCACCACGCCGATGCTGCTGCTGGCCACCAGTACGCTGCCCAGCGAGCTTTCGGCGATGGCGAAATGGATCACCTCACCGCGTCCACCGCTGCGCCATTGCCGGGGCGTCATTCCCAGCAGGCGCGGCGCATTCTCGTAGAAGCGGCCGCTGGAGCCGAAGCCGGCGTCGTGGAAGGCATCGGTGATACGCGCCTGCTGTTGCAGTCCCGTGCGCAGCCGATCGGCACGCAGGGCCGCCGCATACTGCTTCGGGGTCAATCCGGTGGCCTGCTTGAACAGGCGATGCAGCCGGGTGGGGCTGCAGCCCGCCAGTTCGGCAAGCTCCTGCAGCGAGGGTTCGTCGAGACGGGCCTGCAGGTGGCGGCAGACGCGTTCGACACGGGCATCGGTGGTTGCGATGGCAGTGTCCATGCGTCGATTCTGGCACGTGCCCCGCTGGCGGAAACTCCGTTTCCTGCACGCGCCAGCAGGGCCCGGAAACGGAGTGTCAACCGGGCAGGGGCACGACATCGTAGGGTCCACTTCACTGCCTGGACCCCGAACATGCGCCTGCACGACAAGATCGCCCTCATCACCGGTGCCAGCGCCGGCATCGGCCGCGCCTGCGCGCTGCGTTTCGCCGCCGAGGGCGCAAGGCTGGTGCTCAACGCGCGGCAGCCGGAGCCGTTGCAGGCGCTGGCCGATCAGATCCGTGCTGCCGGCGGCGAGGCGGTGGTGCATGCCGCCGATGTCGCCGGGCCGGACACCGCACAGGTGCTGGTCGACCTGGCGCAGCGGGCCTTCGGAGGCCTGGACATCGCGATCAACAACGCCGGGATGCTGGGGCCGGGCGTGCCCGCTGCGGAGTTTCCGGTGGACGCCTGGAGGCAGGTGATGGCCACCAACCTCGATGCAGCCTTCCACGCCGCGCGTGCGCAGTTGCCAGCCCTGCTGGCGCGGGGCGGCGGCTCGCTGGTGTTCGTCGGCACCATCGTCGGCCATACCGTCGGCTTGCCCGGCATGGCCGCCTACGCCTCGAGCAAGGCCGGGCTGATCGGCCTGAGCCAGGTGATCGCCGCCGAGTACGGCGCACGGGGCGTGCGTTGCAACGTGCTGCTGCCCGGCGGCACCGACACGGAGATGGGCCGGCAGGCTGCGCCAGACGAGGATGCGCTGCACTTCGTACGGTCGCTGCATGCGCTCAAGCGCCTGGCCGGGCCGGAAGAGATCGCCAACGCTGCGCTGTTCCTTGCCAGCGATGAAGGCAGCTTCGTGACCGGCAGTGCGATGCGCGTGGACGGCGGTGTATCCATCAATCGCACCTGAGGGGACGGCAGGCGGCTGCACATGGCGTTCGCGCCGGACTGACCCGTCCGTTACCCGGCGACCTCTAGCGTGGCACCAGCGCCGGCCTCCGCCGGCGGCGGAGCCACGCATGAGCAGACACGAAAAGGACACGCCCGATCCACGTCAGGGGGTGCAGGAAAGCCGCCAGGACCGGAAGCAGGACGACGTCGCCAAGCAGCGTCCGGGACAGCGCGATCAGCAGGTGCGTGACGCCCACTCGCGCAGTCCACGGCGCAAGGATGGCGGGCAGGAGCCTGCCTGAACGCGTCATTGCTTCAAGCGTCGTCTACCGGGACCAGCGGCTGCCCGATGCTGAGTTCGTTATCGCTGGGATCGGCCACGCGGAAGTCGCGCATGCCATAGGCCCGCTCACCGATGGGGACCCGCACCGCGACTCCAGCGTCCAGCAGCCTCGCATGGAAGGCGTCGACATCTGTGACATTGAGGTAGACATGTGAGCCCCCAGCGGGCTTGGCACCAGGGCGACGGGTCAGGGTGATCTCGACTCCATCGCGGCACACAGCCGCGATGTCGGCCGGTTCGCCCCACGACCAGGCCAGGTCGAAGCCAAGCACACGCCGATAGAACTCGATCGACTCCCCGATATCGTTCACTGACAGAATGGGGGAGAGTGATGTGATCTTCATCGATCCAGTACATTGCCGGTTGCCCGGAGTGTAGAACGAAAAAGGCCGGACCCTGGGTGTCAGGAGTTCCGGCCTTTTTCATGCCCTGGTGGGCACGTGGATGGTGGAGCCAAGGAGGATCGAACTCCTGACCTCGTCATTGCGAACGACGCGCTCTCCCAGCTGAGCTATGGCCCCGTAGTGCGCTGTCATTGTATCGCTGGCGGTCGGCCTTGCCAAGCGACGCGCGACCGTGCCCATAGGCGACTGTGCCGAGTCCGCCGGCTTTCGTGCGATTCCGTTGCGCGAAACGAAATCGTAACAATTTGGAGGATAATCCCCAGTCTGCGCAGCAGTTCCCTTTCTCGCCGCCCGGCCCGCGCAGGCCGCCCGGACGTCTCCTCAGAGCTTTCGATGCCTTCCCATACCGATTCCCGCCGTCTGTCGGGCATGTCGTCTTCCCTCGTTTCCTTCCGTCGCCATCCGCTCGCGCTGGCCTGCGCAGGCCTGGCGCTGGTCGGCAGCTTCGGCGCCGCGGCGCAGGACAGTGCGCCGACCCCCACCGGGCTGGATACCATCACCGTGACCGCCGAACACCGTGAGCAGAACCTGCAGGAGGTGCCGGTGTCGGTGGGCGTCGTGCAGGGCGAGCGCATGCGCGACTTCACCGCCGGCGGCGACGACACCCTGCTGGCGCTGTCCGGCCGCGTGCCGAGCCTGTATGCGGAAACCACCACCGGTCGCATCTTCCCGCGCTTCTACATCCGCGGGCTGGGCAACATCGATTTCTATCTGGGCGCTTCCCAGCCGGTGTCGATCATCCAGGATGACGTGGTGCTGGAGCACGTGGTGCTCAAGTCCAATCCGGTCTACGACGTGGACCAGGTGGAAGTGCTGCGCGGCCCGCAGGGTTCGCTGTTCGGCCGCAACACCACGGCCGGCATCGTCAAGTTCGACACGCTCAAGCCGACGCAGGACTACACCGGCCGCGTCAGCGCCAGCTACGCCAGTTACAACAGCGTGTCGATCGATGGCGGCTTTGGCGGTCCGATCAACGATATCGCCTCGTTCCGCGTGTCGGCCCTGTACCAGCATCGCGATGACTATGTCGACAACACCTACAGCGGCCCGAGTGCGGATGGCACCGTCAGCCCGAAGAAGAACGCCATGGGCGGTTTCGATGACCGCAACGTCCGCGCCCAGCTGCTGCTGACGCCGAGCGAGCAGTTCTCGATCCTGGCCTCGGCACACGCGCGCGATTACGAAGGCACCTCGACCCTGTTCCTGCGCGGCGCGCTGACCAAGGGTTCCAACCGCACCGACGTGCCGCGCGACCAGGTCGCCTACGACGAAGCCGACAACAACCCGCAGGCCTACAAGACCTACGGTGGCTCGGTGAAGGCGCGCTATGACTTCGGCGCGATCGACTTCACTTCGATCACCGCGTATGAAACCACCTCCGGTTACAGCCGTGGCGATACCGATGGCGGTGCTGCGGTGAACTATCCGGTCAACGGCGTGCCCAACGGTTACGGCCAGTCGATGGGCCGGATCCGCGACCTGGACCAGTGGACCCAGGAATTCCGTCTGGCCAGCCATGACGACAGCGCGTTGCAGTGGCAGGCCGGCGCGTTCTATTTCAACGGCAGCGACACCACCGACTTCTACCAGCGTGCCTGGTTCCTGCAGGGCGCTGCGCGCAATCCGAACAACTGGGTACGCCTGCGCAACAAGAACACCTCCTGGGCCGGTTTCGGCCAGCTCAGCTACGCCTTCACCGACAGGTTCACGGTGACCGCCGGCCTGCGCCAGACCCGCGACGAGAAGCACACCCGGCTGCTGAAGACCGCCGATACCGCGGCCGGTGTGGTGACCTACAAGGGCCGCACTGACGTCAGGATGTCCGATACCACGCCCAGCTGGGACCTGAGTGCGATGTACCAGATCACGCCGGACGTCAGCGTCTATGCGAAGGTGGCGCGCGGCTTCCGTGGGCCCACCATCCAGGGCCGTTCGGCGGTGTTCAATGCCGACTTCACCACCGCCGACTCGGAGACCATCCTGTCCTGGGAGGCCGGCGTGAAGAGCAGCCTGTGGGACAACCGCCTGCGCCTGAACGCCACCGCGTTCACCTACACCGTCAACGATATCCAGCTCAACGGCAACGATTCGGACGGCAACGGCGTGCTGTTCAATGCAGACAAGGCCAAGGCGTATGGTTTCGAAGCAGACATGGAACTGCGTCCGGTTCCCAACCTGACCCTGAGCGCCGGTGTCAGCCTGCTGCACAGCGAGATCAAGGACAAGCGCGTGTACGCGCAGGTCTGCGGCCTGAATGGCCAGGTGGTGTGCACGGTGGATGATCCGACCATCAAGGTGGGTGCGAACACCTTCGCGCAGATCGACGGCAACCCGTTGCCGAACGCACCGAAGTACAACGTCAACCTGGCCGCACGCTACGATTTCCCGGTCAGCGACGCGGCCACGATGTTCGTGTCCACCGACTGGAACAAGCAGGGCTACACCAGCTTCGTGCTGTATGACAGCAGGGAGTTCAACTCCAAGGGTGACTTCGAGGGCGGCCTGAAGATCGGTTACTCCGGCAACTACGGTGCCTATGAAGTCGCGCTGTTCGCACGCAACGTCACCAACGAGAAGAATCTCAAGGGCGTGATCGAGAACTACATGGCCGCGGTGTACAACGAGCCGCGTACCGTGGGTGTGTCGCTGAACATGAACTGGTAATCGAACGGTTGCCGGAAGGGGCGGCCCGGTGATCCTGGCCGCCCCTTTCCGTTGCTGCAGCGGGCTGTCAGCGCACCGGCAGCAATGGCTGCAGGCGCGATTCCAGCGCCTGCTGGCGCCAGCCGGCCAGCGCCGACGGCCACTGGCGGTGCTCCAGGTAGCTTTCCAGATGCTTGCGCGAGGCCAGCACGCCGTCCGCCAGGCCCAGTTCGCGGCTGCATTCGGCCACGGCATCCTGCATCTTCTTCAGCGTCTTCTTGCTGCTGTCGGTGGGTTGGCTTGCCAGCGGCGCGTTCTGCTCATCGGCCAGCGGAGTGTCCAGGGCCTGCCACACGGCGGCTGTCAGCTTGCGCGGCGCCTTCGGGAACGATTCGAACAGCTTGGCGAGCGCGTCGACATCGGCCGGTGGCGAGCGCGCCAGCAGGGCGGCAAGTTCGTTGTCCAGGATCCAGCTGCGCGGCCGGTCACTCTGGCGTGCCTGCACATCGCGCCAGCGCAGCAGGCGCAGCAGGCGTCGCTGTGCCTCGGCATCGAGGAACTGGGCCGAGCGCATGGACAGGTGCGGCCAGCGGTCCTCATCGTTGGCGACGCTGGCCAACAGACGTTCAGCGTCGTCGTGCAGCCACTGCTGGCGTCCCATCGCCCGCAGTCTCGCGTCGATCGCGTCATGCAGCGCGAACAGGTGCTCGACGTCATCGGCGGCATACTGCAGCTGCGACTCGGAGAGCGGGCGGCGCATCCAGTCCGAGCGGGTCTCGCCCTTGGCCAGGGTCACGCCGGTGATCTCCTGCACCAGCTTCTGGTAGCCCATGCCGGCACCGATCCCGGCCAGCGCCGCGCCGATCTGGGTATCGAACAGCGGTCGTGGCAGCACGCCGCAGGTCCACTTGAAGGCCACCAGATCCTCGCTGGCGCTGTGCATCACCTTGATGATCGACGTATCGGTCAGCCAGGGGGCCAGTGCTTCGGGCATGCCGGGAATCAGCGGATCGATCAGCAGGATGTCCTCGCCGACCGCCATCTGCACCAGCGCCAGTTGTGGCCAGAAGGTGCGTTCACGGATGAATTCGGTGTCCAGACCGATGCGGGTGGGGCGCTGCTGGTAGTACGCATCCAGCTCGGCGGGGGTGGTGATCCAGATTGCCACGGGTCAGGGCCTGCTACTCGGGTTTGCTCAGGCAGGGGAGAATAGCCTAACGTCGGTCCGCGTCCGTGCCGAAGGAGGCTCTGCTTGCGTTTTCCGCTGTCGTCCGCGCTGTGCGCCAGCCTGGTCCTGGCTCTGGTCGCCTGCACCCCGTCACCGCCGACACCGGCAGGCAAGGCCGGCGAGGGTTCCGGCCAGGCGGCATCGCCACCGGCGCCGGAGGATCGGCCGGCGGTGCAGGGCAGCGTGACCATCGCCGGTGAGGATGCCGCCGAAGACGTGCAGCAGTGGACGCCGCCCCGTGTCGATCGGGAGGGGCGCAGCCTGGCGCAGCTGCGAAGGGCCGCCCAGCAGGCGTTTGCCCAGGATCGGCTGTACGAGGATGGCGATGCCGCCATCCCGCTGTGGCTGGCGGTGCAGGAGGAGGTGCCTGACGACCGCCAGGCCCGTGCTGGCCTGCTGCGTGCCCGCCAGCGCCTGCTGCAGCAGACCGACGCCTTGCTGGTGCGGCCGCTGCAGCAGCGCGAGGCGTTGGCCGAAGCGGGACGCCAGGCGCTGGTGTTGCTGACCCTGGCCCCTGACGATGAAAAGGTCCGTGCCCTGCAGGCGCGGGTGGAGACCGCGCAACGCGTGGTGGCCTACAACCGGGCCGGCGAGGAGGACCTGCGCGCGGACCGGATCGGCGAGGACGGTGACGGCGCGATCGGCAGTTTCCGCGAGGCGTTGGCGCTTGACGAGGGCAACCGCCGCGCACGCCAGGGCCTTGCTGCGGCGGAGAGCGGCCTGATCCGGCGTGCCGAGGAGGCCGCCCGCCGCCGTGACTTCGCCAGTGCCGGCACCTGGCTGGCTGAAGCCAGCAAGGTCCGTGATTCCTCGCCGACCATCGCCGACGCCTTCGAGCGCATCGAGCAGATCCGGGCCGACACCCTGGTGCAGCTGCGCGACGAGGGCCTGCGCGACCTGGCGACGCCGCAGGGCCTGAAACCAGCACGCGAGAAGCTGGCCGAAGCACTGCGCATCGCGCTGCCCGGCGACGCGGTCGTGGCGCAGCTGCGCGAGCGCATCGATCTGGCAACCCATTACGGCAGCTTCCGTCCCGGCCAGGTGTTCAGCGATGCGATGCGCGATGGCGGGCGTGGCCCGCAGATGGTGGTGGTGCCGCATGGCGGCTTCCAGATGGGCGCAGGGGACGCCGAGCCCGGCGCCACCGATGCCGAGCGCCCTTCGCATTACGTACGATTTGACCGCGGTTTCGCGATGGCCATCACCGAGGTCACCGTCAGCGATTTCGAGCGCTACGTCAAAGCCACCAATGCCCGCCCACGCGCGACCCGTCGCGGTCATTCGGTGGTCTATGACGAGCGCAGCGGCAACTTCATCCGCCGCAGCGGTGTCGACTGGCGCTCGGATTACGACGGCGCACGCGCGCTGGGCAATGCGCCTGTGATGCATGTGAGCGTGCGCGACGCGGAAAACTATGCCGCATGGCTGTCCGAGCAGACCGGCTACAGCTACCGGCTGCCCAGCGAGGCCGAATTCGAGTACGCGCTGCGCGCCGGCAGCAGCGGCCGTTATCCCTGGGGGGATGCAGGCACGCCCCCGCCGGGCAGCGGCAACTTCACCGGCAGCAAGGATGTCTCGCCGTCCGGCCGGCACTGGCACAACGCGTTCATCGGCTATGGCGATGGCTGGTGGGGCCCGGCGCCGGTGGCGAACTTCCGGGCCAACGCGTTCGGCCTGCACGACATGGCCGGCAATCTCAGCGAATGGGTGGCCGACTGCTGGCATTCCAGCTACCGGCGTGCGCCCTCCGACGGCGTGGCCTGGTTCAACCCGGGTTGCCGGGCGCGGGTGATCCGCGGAGGCAACTGGGCGAACTCTCCCGAGCAGACCCGGGCGGCCTGGCGGCAGTCGCAGGACTCGGACACCACCAACGCCCGCATCGGGTTCCGCCTGGTACGCGGCATCTGAGCGGCCGGCTTCACCCGGCGCGGGCTCCGGCACACTAAGATTGCGCCGTGCCCGCCGGCCGGCGGGGCCAGCCGGAAGACCACCGCATGCGCAACGACCCATTTTCCCGCTCGCCGCAGGGCCCGCAGCGGCGTGGCCTGTTCGGCAACATCCGCTGGTGGGTACTGCTGCTGGCGGCGGGTTACGCGGCCTTTTACTGGTTTTCGAACCGGACGGTCGATCCCTATACCGGCGAGAAGGTCATGATCGACAGCAGCCTGGATGCCCAGCAGGAAACCGCGCTGGGCCTGCAGGCCTACCAGCAGATCCTGGCGCAGGAGCGGCCACTGGACCCGAACGCGCAGATCTCGCGTGACGTGCGTGCGATTGCCGAGCGGTTGATCGCCAAGGTCGATGTGGTGGAGACCGCATTGGCGCGGGAGCATGGCGTGGAGCCGGCCCATTTCGCGCGCAGCTTCCAGTGGGAGGTGAACGTGATCCCCTCCGAGCAGGCCAACGCCTTCTGCCTGCCGGGCGGGAAGATGGCGGTCTATACCGGGCTGGTGCCGGTGGCGCGGACCAAGGATGCGATGGCGGTGGTGATGGGGCATGAGATCGCCCATGCGCTGCTGCGCCATGGAGCGCAGCGCATGGCACAGCAGAAGCTGACCCAGATCGGGCAGATGGCCGGGGCTGCCAGTGGCATGGATGCGCAGCAGCAGCAGATGGTGATGTCGGCGATGGGCTATGGCTATCTGCTGCCCTATGCACGCAGCCACGAGACCCAGGCCGATGAGGTGGGGTTGATGCTGGCTGCGGCTGCCTGTTTCGATCCGCGCGAAGCGGTGCCGCTGTGGCAGCGGATGGGCCAGGCCAGTGGTGGTCAGTCGCCGCCGGAGTTCGCCTCCACCCACCCCAACCCGGGAACCCGGATCCAGAATCTGCAGGCACTGATGCCGAAGGCGCTGGAGTACCGGAAGCAGTTCTGTGAGGCGGCCAGGTAGGAAGGCGCACGCCAGGCTGCGCCTTGGCCGCCCCCTTACCTGACCGAAGTGACCTGCACGTCGATGACGCCGTCGCCCACGCGTGCCTGCAGTGCGTCGCCGGGCTGGACCTGTTCAACCTGTCGTACCAGTGCACCATCATCGGCACGGGTCAGGATGCTGTAACCGCGTGCCACCGTGGCCAATGGACTGACCGCTTCCAGGGACCGGGCCAGGCCGCGCAGGCGCAGCGCATCGCGTTGCAGCAGCCGCTGCATCGCTGCATGGGGGCGTCCGCGCAGGGCCGACAGGCGACGCTGCATCGCATCCAGCTGGCGCTGCGGATGATGGCCACGCAGCACCGCGGCGGCATGGCGCAGGCGCGCGGCACGGCGCTCCTGCTGCTGGTTGAAGGCCGCGTACAGGCGCCGGCCCAGCTCCAGCTGACGGCGCCGCAACAGGTCCAGCCGGGCCTGCGGGCTCTGCGCATTCAATCGCAACAGCGCACGGTCGGCGCGCTGCATGGCCTGTCCTACCGCGTGGCGCTGCAGCTGTGCCAGCCGCGCGGCATTGCGGCGCAGGCGCAGGGCCAGGTCACGCTGGTCGGGGACCAGCAGCTCGGCCGCCACCGAAGGTGTCGGCGCGCGCAGGTCGGCGGCAAAATCACTCAGGCTGAAGTCGGTCTCGTGGCCGACGGCCGACACGACCGGCGTCTCGCTGGCGGCGATCGCGCGCGCCAGCGCTTCGTCGTTGAATGCCCATAGATCTTCCAGTGAACCGCCGCCGCGGGTCAGCAGGATCACGTCGTAGCGACCACTGGCATCGGCTGCCTGCAGCAGGCGGGTGATCTGCGCGGCGGCGCTGGAGCCCTGCACCAGGGTCGGCAGCAGGTCCACCTCCAGCAGCGGGAAACGGCGGCCCAGTACGCTCAGCACATCGCGCACGGCGGCGCCGGTCGGCGAGGTGATCACCGCCAGCCGCCGCACATGCGCGGGCAGCGCCCGCTTGCGAGCAGGATCGAACAGGCCTTCGGCGTCCAAGCGCGCCTTCAGCTCCTCGAACGCCCGCCGCAGCGCGCCTTCACCGGCTTCCTCCATGTGGTCGAGCACCATCTGGTACTCGCCGCGTGCGTCGTACAGGGTCACCCGGCCACGCACCAGCACGCGCATGCCCTCGCGCGGTACGAACTTCAGGTACTGCGCCTTCATCCGGAACATCGCCGCACGCAGCTGCGCCCGTGCGTCCTTCAGGGTGAAGTACAGGTGCCCGGACGCAGGGCGGGCCACGCTGCCCAGTTCGGCTTCGACCCAGATCGCCGGGAAGCTGCCTTCCAGCAGGTCGCGCGCCAGCGTGTTGAGCTGGCTGGGAGTGAGAATGTCGTTGTTGCGTGGCTGCATGGGTACGGCGCGCTGCGGGTGGAGCGGGCACTCAGGATCGCACGTTGGCGCGCGCCGGGCACGCCCGGGTCAGGTCGTGCGGTGCTGTGCCAGCGCCCACTGCACGTGCTCGCGCACCAGCGGCGAGGGATCATCGATGCGGGTCTGCAGTGCGGCCAGGGTCTGCGGCGCTGTCGGCGCGTTGCCCAGTGCCACAGCGATGTTGCGCAGCCAGCGCTCATGGCCGCTGCGACGGATCGGGCTGCCCTCGGTGCGGCGCAGGAATTCCGCCTCGTCCCAGGCGAACAGCTGATCCAGGCGCGCGGTGTCCAGGTTGTTGCGTGCGCGGAAATCGGCTTCATCGGTGCGCTTGGCAAACTTGTTCCACGGGCAGACCAGCTGGCAGTCGTCGCAGCCGTAGATGCGATTGCCGATCAGTGGCCGCATGTCCTCGGGGATCGCGCCGTCATGCTCGATGGTCAGATAGGAAATGCAGCGGCGCGCATCCAGCCGGTGCGGGCCGGTGATGGCGCGCGTGGGGCAGATGTCGATGCAGCGCGTGCAGGTGCCGCAGTGCGCAGTGGCGGGCGCGTCGACCGGCAACGGCAGGTCGATGTAGATCTCGCCGATGAAGAACCATGAGCCCCCCTGGCGATCGATCAGGCAGGTGTGCTTGCCGATCCAGCCGAGCCCGGCGTTGCGGGCCAGGGCCCGTTCCAGCACCGGTGCCGAATCGACGAAAACGCGGTAGCCCAGTGGCGCGACTTCATCGTTGATCCGCGCAGCGAGCTTCTGCAGGCGGTTGCGCATCAGCTTGTGGTAGTCGCGCCCCAGCGCGTAGCGCGCTACGTAGGCGCGGCCGGGATCGGCCAGGGTCGCCCAGGCTTCGGTATCGTCGCGGTGGCTGTAGTCCATGCCCACGGAAATGACCCGCACCGTGCCCGGCAGCAGTTCCGCCGGGCGTGCGCGCAGCGTGCCGTGGCGTGCCATCCAGTCCATGGTCCCGTACAGGCCCTGGCCCAGCCAGTCGGCCAGGTGTGCCTCGTCCTCGCCCAGCTCGATGCCGGCAATGCCGCAGCGCTGGAAACCGTGTGCACGGGCCAGTTCGCGGATGCGCTGCACGGCCTGGACCGGGTCGGCTGGGGCAGGGGCGGGGACGGAGGACATGTGCACCAGTATAAAATCCCGGCATGCCCGATCTCTCTCTTCTGTTCGACACCGCTGCTGCGCGCGCGCTGGACGCCCGCGCGTCGGCGCTTGCCGGTGATGGTGGCTGGAGCCTGATGGCGCAGGCTGGCCTGGCGGGCTGGCAGTGCCTGCTGCAGCAATGGCCGGATGCCCGCAGTCTCTATGTGGTGGCTGGCGCCGGTAACAACGGCGGCGATGGCTACGTACTGGCGACCCATGCGCTGCAGGCGGGCCGCCAGGTGCAGGTGATCACCCTGCCGGGCAGGCTGCCCGCCACGCCGCTGGCGCAGCAGGCGGCGGCCGCATTCGCTGCCGCCGGCGGCAGCAGCATCGAGTTCGACGGCCAGCTGCCGGTCGCCGACGTCGGCGTGGATGCGCTGTTCGGTCTCGGCCTGGATCGGGCCCCGGCCGGCATGGCGCAGGCGCTGATCGAAGCACTCAACGCCTCTCCGGCGCCGGTGCTGGCACTGGATGTACCCAGCGGTGTCGATGCCGATCAGGGCGGCGTGCCCGGCGTTGCGGTGCGCGCGGCGGTCACCCTGCAGTTCATTGTCTGCCACCGGGGCCTGTACACCGGCGACGCGCTGGATCATGTCGGCCAGCGTCGGCTGGCGCCGTTGGACCTGCCGGAGGCGGCGCGGGAAGGCATCGCGGCCAGCGCGGAACGCTGGGTCGGCGACCGTCTGCGGGCGCTGCTGCCGCCGCGCCGGGCCAATACCCACAAGGGCGAGTCCGGGCATGTGCTGTGTGTGGGCGGCAACCACGGCAGTGGCGGCGCAGCGGTGATGGCGGCCGAGGCCGCACTGCGTGCCGGTGCCGGACTGCTCAGTGTCGGCACCCGTCGTGAGCATGTGGGGGCGATGCTTGCGCGCCTGCCCGAGGCGATGGCGCATGCGCTGGAAGATGGCGCGGCGTTGCCTGCGCTGCTGGACCGCGCACGGGTCGTTGCGATCGGGCCGGGCCTTGGCCAGGACGACTGGGCGCGTGCGCTGCATGCCAGCGTGCTCGCCTGCGGGCGTCCGCTGGTGATCGACGCCGACGCCCTGAATCTGCTGGCGCAGGACCCGCACGCGGTGCCTGATGCCATCCTGACGCCGCATCCGGGAGAGGCTGCACGCCTGCTGGGCTGCAGTACCGCCGAGGTACAGGCCGATCGCTTCGGCAGCGCGCAGGCGCTGGCCGAGCGCTATCACGCCACCGTGGTGCTGAAGGGTGCCGGCAGTGTAGTCGCGGCACCTGCGCGGCTGCCGCGGCTGATCGCGGCCGGCAACCCGGGCATGGCGGTCGGCGGCATGGGAGATCTGCTGACCGGCGTCATTGCTGGACTGCGCGCGCAGGGATTGGACGCATTCGATGCCGCAGCAGGCGGCGCCCTGCTGCACGCGCTTGCCGGCGACGCCGCGGCCACCGACGGCGCGCGTGGCCTGCTTCCCACCGACCTGCTGGCGCCCCTGCGGCGGCTGGCCAATCCGGAACGCTCCCCATGACCGAATTCTTCCTTGCCGACAGCGACGCCACCGAACGTCTCGGGCAGTGGCTGGCGGCCACGCGACCGCCGCAGGCGTTGATCGAACTGCGCGGCGACCTCGGCGCCGGCAAATCCACCACCGCGCGTGCGCTGCTGCGTGCGCTGGGCGTGCAGGGGGCGATCCGCAGCCCGACCTACACCCTGGTCGAGCGCTATCCGCTGGCCAGTGGTGGCGAGGCGTGGCATCTGGACCTGTACCGCATCGGCCAGGCCGGGGAACTGGATTTCCTGGGCCTGGACGAGGGCAGTGCGGTGCTGTGGCTGGTCGAGTGGCCGGAACGGGGGGCGGGCGCATTGCCGCCGACGGACCTGGTCGTGGCGCTGGAGATCGAGGGTCAAGGGCGCCGGGCGCGTCTCAGTGGGCTCAGCGACGCTGGCCGGGAATGGCTGCAGCGGCTGGCCGAAGGTGGAGACTTGCGGCCTGTTTCTGTCGCCTGACGAGAACAAAGATCGGCAGGTTACGGATTATTAAGGAAAAAGGTATTGCATTCCGTTCAGCGCGGTGATTGAATCCTGAGCCATGCGCCTGGGGAACCGTCTCATCGCCATCTGTGCCGCCGTCGGACTGGGTCTGGCGAGCCTCAGCGCGTGGGCGGGTGAAGTCCGCCAGGTGCAGCTGAATACAGGTTCCACCGGCACCCGCGCGGAAATCTCGCTGGTCGGCAGTGGCGGCTACAAGACGCTGTCGCTGGCCAACCCGAACCGGCTGGTGGTCGATTTCCCGGACTCCACTGCCGTGCGCAACCTGAAGATGCCGGCTGCGCAGGGCGTGGTGACGGCAGTGCGCACCGGACAACCGGTTCCGGGCACCTTCCGTGTTGTTTTCGATCTTGCGGAATCCGTGGCGCCGTTCCGCCCGCAGATGCAGCGCGAAGGGGAGGCGTCAAAGCTGGTGATCGAATGGCCGGGAGACAGCCCGGGCGTGGCCGCTGCGGCGCCGGCGCCGGCTCCGGCTCCGGTTGCCACGACCACGCAGACGACGGCACCCAGCATGCAGACGCGCAGCGACGCCGCCCGCGCTACCGCGTTGTTGACCGCGCAGGTGCAGCAGCAGGCCAGTGCCACGGCTGCCGCCCCGGCCGCGCCCACGCCGGCGCCGTCCACCGCGCCCGTGCAGGTGGCCGCTGCGGGCACCAGCGCCAGCAGCACCCCGCCGGCATCGTCGCCCGCGGCGATCCTGGCCGGCCAGCGCACCGCTGCGGTGGTGAGCAATCCGCCAGCCCCGGCACCGGTACCGGCATCGCCGCCGCCCGAACCGCCGCGTCCGGCGATGCCCAGCGACGCTTCGCGCATCCGCATGCAGCCTGGCATGCGGCACCTGGTGGTGGCGATCGATCCCGGCCACGGCGGACAGGATCCGGGCGCGATCGGGCCCACCGGCAAGCGCGAGAAAGACGTCACCCTGGCGGTGGCGCGTGAGCTGGCCCGTCAGGTCAATGCCACGCCGGGCCTGAAAGCTTATCTGACCCGCGACAGCGACGTGTTCATCCCGCTGCCGATGCGCGCACAGAAGGCCCGCGCGAACAAGGCTGACATCTTCATCTCGATTCATGCGGACGCCGCCGAGAACCGCTCGGCGACCGGTTCATCGGTGTACGTGCTGTCCACCAAGGGTGCCTCGTCGCAGCGTGCGCGCTGGCTGGCGGACAAGGAAAACGCCGCCGATCTGGTCGGTGGCGTGCGCCTGCAGCAGACCGAAGGCACGCTGGCCAACGTTCTGCTCGATCTGGCGCAGAGCGGTTACATGAAGGCCTCCGAAGATGCGGCCGGTCATGTGCTGGGTGGACTGAAGCGGATCGGCAACAACCACAAGCCAAACATCGAGCGGGCCAACTTCGCGGTGCTGCGCACCTCGGACATGCCGGCGATGCTGGTGGAAACCGCCTTCATCTCCAATCCGGACGAGGAGCGCCGCCTGATCGACCCGGGCTACCAGCGCAAGATCGCCGGTGCGGTGCTCGATGGCGTGCACACGTTCTTCAGCCGGCAGCCGCCGCCGGGGACGCTCTACGCGGCCCGCGCACAGGCCGAGATCGACGCGGCCGCCACCATGGCCGGCGGCAGCAAGTAGGCTGCACCCTGTTGGACCGGCCATGCCTGGGGCGTGGCGCATCATCGGCATCGCACAGGTGATCCGGCTCGACTCTCCACGCGGTACCTCCGCTATCATCGGCGCATGAAGTCTGCTGCCTACCTTGCCCCATGAGCGCGCCCGGCCCGCGCCCGATCCGGCCCTTGCCGGACATCCTGATCAACCAGATCGCCGCCGGCGAGGTGGTCGAGCGCCCCGCGTCAGTGGTCAAGGAACTGGTCGAGAATGCGATCGATGCCGGCGCCAGCCGTGTCGACATCGACCTGGAAGAAGGCGGCGTGCGCCTGATCCGCATCCGCGACAACGGCAGTGGCATCGCAGCGGAGCAGCTGCCATTGGCCGTCTCGCGGCATGCCACCAGCAAGATCGCCAACCTGGACGATCTGGAGTCGGTGGCCACGCTCGGGTTCCGCGGCGAAGCGCTGCCATCGATCGCGTCGGTCAGTCGTTTCACCCTGGCGTCGCGCCGCGCAGATGACGAGCACGGTTCCGCGCTGCAGATCGATGGCGGCAAGATCGGCGAGGTCACGCCGCGCGCGCACGCACCGGGTACCACGGTGGAAGTGCGCGAGCTGTTCTACAACGTGCCCGCGCGACGCAAGTTCCTGCGCGCCGAGCGCACCGAACTGGGGCACATCGAAGAATGGCTGCGCTCGCTGGCGCTGGCGCGGCCGGACGTCGAGCTGCGTGTCTCGCACAATGGCAAGGCATCACGCCGCTACAAGCCGGGTGACCTGTATTCGGATGCGCGCCTGTCCGAGACGCTGGGCGATGACTTCGCGCTGCAGGCGGTGCGCGTGGACCACAGCGGCGCGGGCCTGCGCCTGCACGGCTGGATCGCGCAGCCGCATTATTCGCGGGCCAGTACCGACCAGCAGTACCTGTACGTCAACGGCCGTTCGGTGCGCGACCGCAGCGTTGCCCACGCGGTGAAGATGGCCTACGGCGATGTGCTGTTCCATGGCCGGCAGCCCGCCTACGTGCTGTTCCTGGAACTCGACCCCACGCGCGTGGACGTCAACGTGCATCCGGCCAAGCACGAAGTGCGTTTCCGTGATGCGCGGCTGGTCCATGATTTCGTCTACCGCACGCTGAAGGACGCGCTGGCTGATACCCGAGCCGGCGTGTCGGCGCAGGAGATCGGTGCAGGTGCCGGGCAGGCAGCGGACGCCGGGGCAGCCGCGGCGGCATCGACCGTGGGCGCATCCCGATTCGGTCTGGTCCGTGGCCCTGCTCCGGGGGCGGGCGGCGGTGGCGGATATCAGGGATGGCGCCCGCAGCAGCCGCTGGGCCTGCAGGTTGCCGATGCGCCGGCCGCCTACGCCGCGCTCTATGCCACGCCTGCTGCAGGCGAAGCCGGCACTGCGCAGCCCGCGATGCCGAGCGGAAACGGCCTGCCGGACACCCGTGCAGACGCGGGCGTGCCGCCTTTGGGCTATGCGATCGCGCAGCTGCACGGCATCTACATCCTGGCCGAGAATGCCGAAGGCCTGATCGTGGTCGACATGCACGCGGCGCACGAACGCATCGGCTACGAGCGGCTGAAGAACGCGCACGATGGTATCGGCCTGCAGTCTCAGCCGTTGCTTGTGCCGATCACGCTGGCGGTGGGCGAACGCGAAGCGGATACCGCAGAGAGCGAGTCCGCGACGCTGGCCGCGCTTGGTTTCGAGGTGACGCGGGCCGGCCCGGGCTCACTGCATGTGCGCAGCATTCCCGCGCTGCTGGCCCACGCCGAGCCGGAGGGGCTGCTCCGCGATGTGCTGACCGACCTGCGTGAGCACGGCCAGAGCCGCCGCGTAGCGAGCGCGCGTGATGAACTGCTGTCGACCATGGCCTGCCATGGCGCCGTGCGTGCCAATCGCCGGCTGACGGTGCCGGAAATGAACGCCCTGCTGCGCGACATGGAGATCACCGAGCGATCCGGCCAGTGCAACCACGGCCGGCCGACCTGGGCCCGTTTTTCGCTGGCGGAGATCGACCGCTGGTTCCTGCGCGGACGTTGAGGGGAGCATCGATGGCGTATCGGGGAATGGGCGGCCTGCTGGCTGTCTTGTTGCTGGCAGCCTGCAGCCCGGCGCCGCCGCCGGCGCCTGCGGTGGTGGAAGATCCGGCATACGCCGCCGCGCAGCAGCAATGGCGCGTGGCGCGTTATCAGGACCTGACACGGCCTGATGGCTGGACGGCGCTGGTCGGTCTGCACTGGCTGCAGAACAGCTCGCACTTCGTTGGCAGCGGTGCCACCAATGGCATCCGCCTGGCAGTGGGGCCGGACAAGCTCGGCCTGCTGCGGCGCGAGGGCCGGCAATGGTGGTTCACGCCGGAAGCCGGGGCGGAGCTCACTCACAATGGCCAGCCGGTGAGGGGGCGCATCCGCATGGATACCGACAAGGATCCGCAGCCTACCCTGCTTGCCTTCGACGGTGGCAAGGGCCAGCTCAGCCTGATCCGGCGTGGTCCGCGCGATGCGCTGAGGGTCAAGCATGCCGACGCGCCTGCACGCCGGGATTTCGCCGGCCTGCAGTACTGGCCGGGAGGTCCCGACTGGCAGGTGCAGGCGCGCTTCGTTGCGCACGCGCCGGGCAAGACCTTGCCGATCGTCGACATCACCGGATTGACCACCGACATGCCCAATGCCGGTGCCGTCGAGTTCGAGCGTGATGGGCGGACCTGGCGGCTGGAGGCGATCGGTGCCCCCGGCGAGCCCCTGTTCCTGATTTTCGCGGACCGCACCAGCGGCCGCGGCAGTTATCCCGCTGGCCGCTATCTGGATACCGGCGCCCCCGGCGCCGATGGCCGCGTGCTCATCGATTTCAACCACGCCTACAACCCGCCCTGCGCGTTCACGCCCTACGCGACCTGCCCGTTGGCACCGCCGGAGAACCGGCTGGACCTTCGCGTGGACGCGGGCGAAAAGGCCTACCACCTGCCTGAAGGAGAAGGCTGACATGACGATCAGACACCTGTTCCACGCCGCCCTGTTGCTGCTGGCCTGCGCGGTGGCGCCACTGGCGCAGGGCCGCAATGCCCCGGCCGCTGAAGGTGCGTCGGTCAAGCCGCCGGTACCGCTGCTGTGGAAGGTCACCGGCCCCGGCGATTCACGGCTGTATCTGCTCGGCTCGTTCCATCTGTTGAAGCCGCAGGACTATCCGCTGTCGGCTGATGTGGAGCAGGCCTTCGGGGCCTCGCAGCGCGTGTTGTTCGAACTGTCGCCGGAAGACATGCAGTCGCCGCAGCTGGCCAGCCGCATGGTGCAGGCCGCCGTGCGCACCGACGGCAGCGAACTGAAGCGTGATCTCGATGCAGCGACCTGGCAGAAACTGCAGGCGTTCGCCACCGCGAACAAGCTGCCGCTGGCGCAGATGCAGGGCATGAAGCCCTGGTTTGTCGGCCTGAGCATTTCAGTGGGGCAGATGCAGAAGATGGGCCTGGACCCGGCGCTCGGTCTGGACCGTCACTTCATGGAGCGCGCACAGGCGACCGGGCGCAGCACCGGTGGCCTGGAGGACATCGATACGCAGATCGGCATGCTTGATGGGATGTCGGTGCAGGAACAGCGGCAGATGCTGTCCGAAGCCCTCGATCAGGCCGACAAGGGCGATGAACAGGCACGCATGCTGCACGACGCCTGGCGCCGCGGTGACGAGCGCCTGCTGTGGACGAAAATGGCTGCCGAGATGCGCCAGCAGTATCCGCAGCTGTATCAGCGCATCAATACCGGCCGCAATGATGCCTGGGTGCCGAAGCTGGTGCCTTATCTGCAGGCGGGGCAGGGTGGCACGCTGGTGGTGGTTGGCACGCTGCATCTGCTCGGCAGCGATGGCGTGGTCGAGAAGCTCAGGGCGAAGGGCTACAAGGTCGAGCGCGTCTGCACAGCGTGCAAGGCGAAGCGCTGACGTCTGCCTGCGGATGACCCGCAGACGAAAACGGCGCGCCAGTGGCGCGCCGTTCTCGTTTTCATGTCCGTCCCTGCCGTAGCTCAGCGGCGGGTCTTGCCGCCGGTGCCGGTGCCCGGTTCGGTCGGTTTGCTGCCGGTTCCGGTTCCCGTGCCGGTTCCGCCAGGGCGGGGGCCGCCGAAGCCGGTGCCCATGCTGCGCTGGAATTCCTGCCACAGCTCCAGGTTGCGTTCGGTCAGCTGGTTCATCATCGCCCACGGCGTCTGGCCCAGCAGGTTGCCCATCTGCTGGCGGAACTGCTGCTGCTGGTCCAGGAACACCTGCATGCTGCGTTCCAGGTAGTTGCCCATGAATCCCTGCAGGGAGTCGCCGTAGAAGCGGATCAGCTGGCTCAGCAACTGGGTGGAGAGCATCGGCTCGCCGTCCTGCTCCTGGTCGGCGATGATCTGCAGCAGGACCGAACGGGTAAGGTCGTCACCGCTCTTGGCGTCGCGGACCTCGAAGTCTTCACCGTCCAGTATCAGCTGGCGGACGTCCTCGATGGTGATGTAGCTGGAAATCTCGGTGTCGTAGAGACGGCGGTTCGGATACTTCTTGATGATGCGGGTCGCAGCCATGAAGCGGTCACTCGTCACAGTAGACGCGCAGCATGGCGCAGTGCAGCAGCCGTTGCAACCGCCCCAGCCCCCGCCAGGCTTGGCTTTCACGGCGGATCATGTTGCGCAACAAGGGTTTGCGTGCTGCGCAGCATGACCGCAGGCAGGTGCGGTCCGGCACGTGACCGGCCGCCCCCGCGCGGATCACCAGCCCATGTGGTGGCCGCCGTTGATGTCCAGGTTGCTGCCGGTGATCCACGAGGCCTCCTCGGCCACCAGGAAGGACACGCCGTAGGCGATCTCCTCCGGCTTGCCCAGGCGCCCGGTCGGAATGTCGGCGATGATCTTGGCCCGCACCTCCTCCGGCACGGCCATGACCATGTCCGTGGCGACGTAGCCCGGCGAAATGGTGTTGACGGTGATGCCGAAGCCCGCGTTCTCGCGCGCCAGTGAGATGGTGAAGCCGTGCATGCCGGCCTTGGCGGCGGCGTAGTTGGCCTGGCCGTACTGGCCCTTCAGGCCGTTGATCGAGCTGATCTGGATGACCCGGCCCCAGCCGCGGCGACGCATGCCTTCGATGACCGGGCGGGTGACGTTGAACACCGAATTTAGGTTGGTGTTGATCACGTCATGCCACTGGTCCGCACGCATCCGGTGGAAGGTCGTATCGCGGGTGATGCCGGCGTTGTTGACCAGGATCTCGACCGGGCCCAGTTCGTTTTCGACGGCGCGCACCATGGCTTCGGCACTGTCCGGATCGGACACGTCGCCGGCGAAGATGGACACGCTGTAGCCGCGTTCGGTCATCGCCTGCTGCCAGGCGCGGGCCTTGGCTTCATCACGATAGTTGGTGGCGACCCGGTGGCCCTGGTCGGCCAGGCGTTGGCAGATGGCGGTGCCGATGCCGCCGGTTCCGCCGGTGACCAGTGCGACGCGAGATGTCATGGAATGCAGTCCGGGTTTCAGGTGGGGGAAGGGGGATTCTGCAACATCGGCGCGGAAAGTGCGCCCGTCGGCAACAGGATGTCCGTGCGTGGCAGGCGGGCCGGATCGAATGCCTGCCGGGCGGCCGCGAGCAGGTCGTGCAGATCGTCGTGACCCTCGAGTGCGGCGGGCGACTGGCCGAGCAGGCCCCACAACTGACGCAGCACCGGTACCGGGCGGGCGCTGTCGACCGGCAGCGCGGCCAGCGACTTGGACAGCTTGTGCCCCGGGGCGTCCAGCAGCAGCGGCAGGTGCCAGTACTGCGGCACTGCCAGTCCGAGTGCCTGCTGCAGCAGGATCTGCCGCGCGGTGGAGTCGAGCAGGTCGGCGCCGCGCACCACGTCGGTGACGCCCTGCGCGGCATCGTCGACCACCACCGCCAGCTGGTAGGCCCAGCACCCGTCGGCGCGGCGCAGCACGAAATCACCCACCTCGGCGTGGACGTCCTGCACCTGACGGCCGCGCAGGCCATCGTCGAACTGCACCACGCTGCCGGCCGGTACGCGGAAGCGGACGGCAGGGTCCGGTCGGGGCTGCCGCGCGACGCAGCGATGGTGGATGCCACCCCGGGCTGCCAGTTCGCTGCGGCTGCAGTGGCAGATGAAGGCCTGCCCGCTGGCCAGCAGCCTGTCCAGAGCCTGCTGGTAAGCATCGCCACGTTCGCTCTGCCACAGCACCGGACCATCGTGGGCCAGGCCGAATGCGGCCAGTGCCTGCAACTGCGCGTGCGCAGCCCCGGGCACGGTGCGTGGGGGATCGATGTCCTCGATGCGCAGCCGCCACAGGCCATGGTGATGGCGTGCGAGCAGCCAGCTGCCGAACGCAGCCAGCAGGGAGCCGGGGTGCAGCAGGCCGGTAGGCGAGGGCGCGAAGCGGCCGCAGGAAAGGGGGGAGGTCATGCTGGCTGAATCGTCGGTCAGGTTGGTGCTTGAATTCAAGCTGACCGCACCGCAAATTGACGGATATCGACCCCTTCCGAGCCGGAATTTCCCATGTTTACCCGCATCGCACTCTTTCTAGCCACCAACTTTGCAGTGCTGATCCTGGCCGGCATCGTGATGTCGCTGCTGGGGGTGAATCCGAACCAGATGAGCGGCCTGCTGGTGATGGCTGCGATTTTCGGCTTCGGCGGTTCCTTCATCTCGCTGCTGTTGTCCAAGTGGATGGCCAAGCGCTCCACCGGCGCGGTGGTGATCACCGAGCCGCGCAATCAGACGGAACGCTGGCTGCTGGCCACCGTCGAGCGCCAGGCCAAGGCGGCCGGCATCGGCATGCCCGAAGTGGCGGTCTACGATGGCCCGGAGATCAACGCATTCGCCACCGGCGCCAACCGCAACAACGCGCTGGTGGCGGTGTCCACCGGTCTGCTGCAGAATATGAGCGAAGACGAGGCCGAAGCGGTACTGGGCCACGAGATCGCCCACGTGGCGAATGGTGACATGATCACCATGGCGCTGCTGCAGGGTGTGCTGAACACCTTCGTGATCGTGCTGGCGCGCGTGGTCGGCGGCGTCATCGACAGCGCACTGTCGGGCAACCGCGAAGGCGGTGGCCGCGGGTTCGCCTACTACATCATCGTGTTCGTGCTGGAGATGGTGTTCGGCCTGTTCGCGACCATGATCTCGATGTGGTTCTCGCGCCATCGTGAGTTCCGCGCCGATGCCGGTGGCGCCTCGCTGGCGGGTCGCCAGAAGATGATCGCCGCGCTGGAGCGCCTGCGGCTCAACCACGGCCAGAGCACGCTGCCGACCCAGATCGCCGCCTTCGGCATCGCCGGTTCGACCGCGAAGAAGCTGTTCATGAGCCACCCGCCGCTGGAAGAGCGCATCGCCGCGCTGCGGGCCTCGACGGTGGTGTAAGCCTCCAGTTGCAATGCACTGCTACAGGAACGCCCGGCCCCGTGCCGGGCGTTTCTGTTTACGCGTTGGCGGCCTCGACGCGTGCCCGCGGGATCGTTTCCGCAACTGTGGAGGGGTGTCACTTTCTTTGCTCGTGCAAAGAAAGTAACCAAAGAAACACGCCGCCAGGGCGCGAGCCAATGCTGCGCATTGGTACCCTGCGCTCCTCGGTCCGTCGAGGGACGGTGCGGGAACTCGCTGCGCTCAGACACCCGCACCTCTTCGCCCTCGCCGGACCTGCGGTGCTCGGCTCGCTCAAGGCGGACCCAACGTCAAGAACCACAGCTGCGCGACGATGACGGGTAGCGCCGGGCCATGCCCGGCGAGCGAAGCGGCCGCGTCTGCCTTCGACCTTGAAGGTGATACCTCTCGGCGGTGGCGGAAGTGAGTCGCCGGGCGCGCAAACAAGAACGGCACCTTCACAGGTGCCGTCGCCATGAACCGCTTTACAGGGACGCTCAGAACTTCGCGTCGAACTCGGCTGCATAGCCCGTGTTGACCAGCACCTTCTGCAGCGACTCGGCCACCTTCAGGTTGCCCGCCACGACCTGCTGGGTTTCCGGACCGCGGTTGTCCATGCGTGCAAGCGGTGCTCCCTTGAAATCGCACACCTTGCCACCGGCCTCACGCACCAGCAGCACGCCGGCCGCGATGTCCCAGGCCTTCACCCCGGCCTCGAAGTAGGCGTCGGCGCGACCGCAGGCGACATAGGCCAGGTCCAGCGCAGCGGAACCGGTACGGCGGATGTCCTCGGCCTGCACCAGCAGGGCATCGACCGCCTTCAACTGGGCGCCGGCACGGGCGCGCTCGCGCGGAGCGAAGCCGGTCTGGATCATGGTGCCGCCCAGGTCCTTGCGATCCGCCACGCGGATGCGACGGTCGTTCAGCACGGCGCCCGCGCCACGGCTGGCGGTGAACAGCTCGTTGCGCAGCGGATCGAAGATGACCGCGTCGGTCGGCTCGCCGTTCTCGACCAGGGCGATCGATACACAGTAGTGGGGCACGCCGCGCAGGTAGTTGCTGGTGCCGTCCAGCGGATCGATGACCCACATGTGGCGATGTTCGCCCTGCACGCCGCCTTCCTCGCCAAACACGCCGTACTCGGGATACGCGCGCTTGAGCTCCTTGACGATGACCTTTTCCGCGTCCGCATCGACTTCGCTGGCGTAGTCCATCCGCCCCTTCTGCACCACGTTCAGTGCCTCGAGCTTGTTGATGTTGCGCAACAGGACGTTGCCGGCGAGGCGGGCGGCCTTGACCATGACGGTGACGGCGGGTTTCTGCATGGCGTGGGCTCCCGGAAAGGCAGAAGGGTAGGACTGGCGGGGGAAAAGAGCGGGTCCGGCGCAGTGGCCGGCAGCACAGTTTACCATTGGTCATCGTCCAGCTCGACCTTTTCCCTGTTCATGTCCCAGTTCCCCGCCGCCACCCGCCTCCGATTCGTCCTGGTCGGAACCCAGCATCCCGGCAACATGGGCGCCGCCGCCCGCGCCCTGAAGACCATGGGCCTGGCCCGCCTGGTACTGGTGGCCCCGGAAAAACCGCTGGACGAGGAGGCATTCCGCCGCTCGGCCGGCGCCGAGGACGTGCTCGGCGATGCGCCCGTGGTGGCCACCCTGGCCGAGGCCGTCGCCGACTGCCGTCTGGTGCTGGGGTGTACGGCCCGCGCACGCCGGGTCCAGCTGGAGGAGTACCTGCCCGCCGACGCAGCGGCCCGTGCGGTCGCCAAGGCCGGTGAGGGTGCCGAGGTGGCGCTGGTGTTTGGCCGGGAACGGACCGGCCTGACCAACGAGGAGCTGCAGCTGTGCCACGCGGCGGTGCACATTCCGTCCGATCCGGCGTTCAGTTCGCTCAACCTCGCCGCCGCCGTGCAGGTGCTGGCCTACGAGGTGCGCATGCAGCTGCTCGGCGCCCAGCCTGCCGTTGGCGCCGAACCGGGCTTTCGTGAGCAGGTGGCCAGCCACGAACAGATGGAGAGCTTCTTCGCCCAGCTTGGCGACACCCTGGACGAGATCGATTTCCACAAGGGCCGTGCGCCGGAGTCGGCGATGCGCAAGCTGCGCCGCCTGTTCCTGCGCAGCGAGCCGAGCGAGCAGGAAGTGCGGTTGCTGCGCGGCATCCTGGCCGATGCCCAGCGCATGGCTCGTCTTGCCAAGCCGGGCAGTCACAACGGCTGACGACGTTCTCATTTTTTCGGGTAGTCTGTCCGGATACCCAGGGGGGATGAAACCGGTGTCGGGTCTGCGAACGGCAATGCAGGGGGCGCTGCTGAGCCTGGCCATGGTCCTGCTGGCCGGAACGGTGCGCGCTGCGCCGGATCCGGTGCTGGTGCTGGGCCGGATCAGCGACGATCCCAAGGCCCATTACCAGCAGCTGCAGCCGCTGCTGGACTACGTGGTGGCACGCATGCACGACGTCGGCATCCAGGAGGGGAGGATACTGATGGCGCGTGATCCGCAGCAGATGGCCAGCTATCTGCGGCGGGGGCAGGTCGACTGGGTCACGGAAACCGCCGGAACCGCCGTGGCGCTGGGGCAGCGCAGCGGTGCGCGGCCGTTGCTGCTGACCGAGCGCAATGGCGTGCGTGAGTACCAGACCGTATTCTTCGTGCGCCGCGACAGCCCGTTCCAGCGGCTGGAGGACCTGCGGGGCCACCGCCTTGCGCTGCAGAACACCGCATCCACCAGCGCCTACCTGGTGCCGGTGATGACGTTGCTGGGCCACGGGTTGTCCCCACAGATCCTCGCGGGTACGTGGGACGCCCCGGGCACGGACAGCGTCGGCTATGTGTTCGCCCGCAGCGAGCTGAACATCGCCACCTACGTGCACAAGGGCGTGGCCGATGGGGGTGCGGTGAGCAGCGTGGACTGGAACGATGAACGGCGCATGCCGCGGGCGTTCCGGCGCGACTTCCGCGAACTGTTGCGCACGGAGCCCTATCCTCGCGCCGTGGAGGTGGTGCGCGCCGACCTGGATGCACGCGTCCGTGACCGCCTGCAGGAGGTCCTGCTGCAGGCGGCCAGTGATCCACAGGCACAGGCGGCGCTTCACCGTTTTTTTGGTACTTCCGGTTTCCACCGCGTCGACGCGCATGCGCAGCAGCGGCTGGATGAATTGAAACAAGGATTGACGCGCGTGCGGATGGAAGTGGAATGAAGTGGCTCGGCTCGGGAATGCAGGCGCGGTTCCTGCTCGCGATGGGCGGGGCGATGCTTGTGGTGGTGGCGATCCTGGCGGTGCTGCTGGGGCGGCAGGCGGCGATGCAGAGCGAGGTGCGCAACCTCAGCGGCGGCGTCATCCATGAACTGTTCGACCGCAGCGTGCGCAGCCGCGGCGAAGCGATCGCCCGTGAGCTTTCCGATGCGCTGGCCAACCCGCTGTACTACCACGATCTGGACCAGGTCGGCGCACTGGTGCGCAGCACGTCGCGGCAGCCCGTGGTGCGCTATGTGCTGGTGTTCGACGAACGTGGCCGGCTGGTGCACGACGGTTCGGTGGAGGTCGCTGCCTTCGGTCAGCCGATGGGAGATCCCCTTGCGCCGGGCGCGATCGCCGCGCGGACGCTGGTGGTGCAGCAGTCGCCAAAGGTGCTCGACAACACGATGCCGATCATGGTCGGCAACCAGCGCATCGGCGGCGTCCGCGTCGGCATGGCGTTGGACGAAGTGCAGCAGCGCGAGCAGGCCGCCAACGCAACGCTGGGCGAGCGCCTGCAGCAGGTCGGCAGCCGTCATCTGGGCTGGCTGCTGCTGATGCTCGGCCTGCTGGTGGTGATCGGCGTGGCGGTGATCTTCTACGTGCAGCGCACCCTGGTCGCGCCGATCCGCGACCTGGCGGTGGCGGCCCGTCGCATCGAAGCCGGCGACTACCAGGCGCCGCTGCTGGAGAATACCCGCGACGACGAGGTCGGCGAGCTGGTGCGGGGATTCGCCCGCATGCGTGATGCCATCGCCCGCCACGACCGCGAGGTGCGGCACATGGCCTACACCGACGCACTGACCGGCCTGACCAACCGCTTGGCGTTCCGCGAAGCTCTGGACCACCGGCTGATGGCCGCGCGTGCGTCCAAGCAGCGGCTGGGCCTGTTGTTTGCGGACATCGACGATTTCAAGCGGGTCAACGATACCCTCGGGCATGAAGCGGGCGACGAAGCGCTGCTGCAGTTTGCCCAGCGGATCGGCCGCGCCGTCGCCGAGGCCGGGGGCGATGAGGCGCTGCTGGCCCGTTTTGGCGGCGACGAGTTCGTGATCCTGGTCGGCGACGGCGATGTCGCTGCCAATGCGCGGCTGCTGGCCGAGGTGCTGGTGCGCGAACTGGGCAAGCCGCTGGTG
Source organism: Stenotrophomonas sp. STEN147 (assembly GCF_056757995.1). Classification (NCBI taxonomy): domain Bacteria; kingdom Pseudomonadati; phylum Pseudomonadota; class Gammaproteobacteria; order Lysobacterales; family Lysobacteraceae; genus Stenotrophomonas; species Stenotrophomonas sp. STEN147. Next base: position 117,517 of record NZ_JBRRCG010000005.1, on the reverse strand, counting down.
GTGCAGGGCAGGGAGCTGTTCCTGGGCACCTCCATCGGCGTGACCCTGTTCCCGGACGATGCCGCAGACGCGACCACACTGCTGAAGAACGGCGACATCGCCATGTACCAGGCGAAGATGGCCGGCAAGAATTGCTACCGGTATTACAGCCGGGCGATGGACCATGCCGTCGAGCGCCGCGTGCACATGGAACAGGAACTGCGCGGCGCCTGGGAGCGCGGCGAGCTGCGCCTGGCCTACCAGCCGATCTTCCGCACCCGCGACCGGCGGATGGTCGGCGTCGAGGTGCTGCTGCGCTGGCAGCACCCCACTCTGGGCACGATCCCGCCGTCGGTGTTCATCGAAGTGGCCGAGCAGAGCGGGCTGATCGAGGTGATCGGGCCGAAGGTGCTGCGCGCGGCCTGCATGGAAGCGTCGCAGTGGCCGCGCAGTGCGGGCGGCGATGATCTGTTCGTGTCGGTGAACGTGTCGCCCCGGCAGCTGCGTGGCGGCGAGCTGCCGTCACTGGTCGCACAGTGCCTGCATGAGTCGGGGCTGCCGGCTTCGCGCCTGCATCTGGAACTGACCGAGACCGCCGTGATCGGTGATGAGATGGTGGCCGCGCAGTTGCTGGACAAGCTGCACCGCACCGGCGTCAAGGTGTGGCTGGACGACTTCGGCACCGGCTTCTCGGGCTTGAGCCACCTGCGCCAGGTGCCGGTGGACGGCGTGAAGATCGACAAGAGTTTCATTGCCGACATGCAGCGTGATCCGGACGACCTGGCGCTGACCACGGCGATCATCGCCATGGCCCACGCGCTGGGCATCACGGTGGTGGCCGAGGGCATCGAGCAGCAGGCGCAGTTCGAGCTGCTGGCCCAGCGCGGCTGCGATCTTGGCCAGGGCTACTGGCTGAGCCACCCGGTCACCGCGACCGAAGTGGTGCGGATGATCGAGTCCGGCGTCTGAGTCCTGGTTCAGGGGTCAGATCCCTTTCTGCAGGGAACGGCTCTGACCCCGGCGGGATCGTTACAGCGGGCGCTTGCTCGGGTCGCCGGGCAGTTCCCGCACCAGCTTGGGAACCAGGTAGCCGGACAGGCGCGCGGTCAGGCCGGCGATCAACTCCCTGGCGCGGGTGTCATCCACCTCGAAGTGGGCCACGCCCTCGACCCGGTCCAGCTGGTGCAGGTAATAGGGCAGCACGCCGGCGGCAAAGCTGCGTTCGCTCAGCTCCTGCAGCGCCTGCACGCTGTCGTTGACGCCACGCAGCAGCACCGCCTGGTTCAGAAGCTGTGCGCCGGTCCCACGCAGGCGCGCCATTGCCGCGTCCACGCTGGCATCGAACTCGTTGCGATGGTTGGCATGGACCACGATCGCCAGCGGCCACGGCAGGCTGCCCAGCCAGGCCAGCAGCTCGTCGTCGACCCGTTCCGGCAGCACGATCGGCAGCCGGGTGTGGATGCGCAGGCGACTGATGTGCGGAATCCGCCGCAGCGCGTCGGTCAGTTCGACCAGCTTGTGGGTGGCCAGCGACAGCGGATCTCCCCCGGACAGGATTACTTCGTCGATATCCGGATCGGCGGCGATGGCGTCCACCGCTTCCCACCAGCCCCCTTTGGCGGCATTTTCAGCGGCGTAGTCGAAGTGCCGGCGGAAACAGTAGCGGCAATTGATCGCACAGCTGCCGGTGGCGATCAGCAGCGCCCGGCCCCGGTACTTCTGGATCACCCCGGTCGCCTTCCTGGCCGCACCATCGCCGACCGCGTCGAAGCTGAACCCGGGAACGACCTGCATCTCGTCATTGACCGGCAGTACCTGGCGCAGCAGCGGGTCGGCCGCATCGCCCTTGCGCATGCGGGCCACGAATCCCTCCGGTACGCGCAGCGCGAACTGGGCCATGGCCGCCTCGGACACGCCCAGTGCGGCCGGATCCAGCTCCAGCCGCGCCAGCAGTGCGTGCGGGTCGCGCAGCGCCTGGCGCCAGAGTTCCTGCCAGCGTGCGGGTGCACCCGGCGACGACGGGCGGGGAAAGGCGGAAAGCTGCATGGAGAGGGGGCCTGCGGTTATCATGGGGGCAGAAAAACAGTCGCCCACCGGCATCCGGTGGGCTTTCCATTCTACCGGCTCGCCGCACCCGCGGCGGTTTTGCCATTTGAGGAGCTTGAGCATGGCCACTGTGGGCATGAATGACGTCAAGAACGGGATGAAGATCCTGGTCAACAATGAACCGGCGGTCATCACCGATACCGAATACGTCAAGCCGGGCAAGGGCCAGGCGTTCACCCGCGTCAAGTACCGCTTCATCCGTTCGGGCCGCGTGGTCGAACTGACCATGAAGGCGACCGACGACCTGGAAGTGGCCGACGTGGTCGACACCGACATGAACTACATGTACAGCGATGGCGAGTACTGGCACTTCATGGATCCGGAGACCTTCGAGCAGGTCCAGGCCGACAAGGCCGGCATGGGCGGCGCCGAAAAGTGGCTGAAGGGCGAGGAAGCCTGCATCGTGACCCTGTTCAACGGTGCGCCGATCTTCGTGCAGCCGCCGAACTTCGTCGAGCTGAAGATCACCGAAACCGATCCGGGCGTCCGCGGTGACACCTCCGGCGGTGGCGGCAAGCCGGCCACCCTGGAAACCGGTGCCGTGGTCCGCGTGCCGCTGTTCGTCAACCAGGATGAAGTCATCCGGGTCGACACCCGTTCGGGCGAGTACTCCTCGCGCGTGAAGTAATCCGGCGCAGCCGGATGACCTGTGAGCCGGGCCCAGGCCCGGCTTTCCGGGCATCGCCCGGAACCCGTTGCCGGCGTCCACGGCGCCGCAACGGTCAGCCGCCGGGCATGGCCCGGCGCTACCGCCTCCCGTGAGGTTCTCCCCCCAGCCAAGTGAGCCTGCATGAGCGACAGCCCGCACCTCCCCGAAGCCTGCGACCTGCTCATCGAAGCCGGGTACGTCGTTCCGATCGAACCGCATGCCGTGGTGCTGGAAGACCATGCCGTAGCCGTGCGTGGCGCCGAGATCGTGGCCGTGCTGCCGCGTGCCGAAGCGCGGGCGCGCTTCCGTGCCGCGCAGGTGGTCAGCCGTCCGGACGCCGCGCTGATGCCGGGCCTGGTCAACGCGCACACGCACAACCCGATGACCCTGCTGCGCGGCGTTGCGGATGACCTGCCGCTGATGACCTGGCTGCAGGAGCACATCTGGCCGGTGGAAGCGGCGGTGATCGGCCCCGAGTTCGTCGCCGACGGCACCACGCTGGCCATTGCCGAGATGCTGCGCGGCGGCACCACCTGCGCCAACGAGAACTACTTCTTCGGCGACGTGCAGGCGGCGGTCTACAAGAAGCATGGTTTCCGCGCGCTGGTGGGGGCGGTCATCATCGATTTCCCGACCGCCTGGGCGAAGAGCGACGACGAGTACTTCGCCAAGGCCGGTGAACTGCACGACCAGTGGCGCAACGACAGTCTGATCGGCGTCGCGTTCGCACCGCATGCGCCCTACACGGTCAGCGATGCCAATTTCGAGCGGGTGCGGATGCTGTCCGACCAGCTCGACATGCAGGTGCACCTGCATACCCATGAGACCGCGCAGGAAGTCAGCGACTCGATCAGGCTGCATGGCCAGCGTCCGCTGGCGCGGCTCGATCGCCTCGGCCTGGTCAATGACCGGTTGATCGCGGTGCACATGACCCAGCTGACCGACGCGGAGATCCACCTGTGCGCCGAGCGTGGCGTCAGCGTGGTGCATTGCCCGGAATCGAACCTGAAACTGGCCTCCGGCTTCTGCCCCGCCTGCGCCCTGCAGCGCGCAGGCGTGAACCTGGCCATCGGCACCGATGGCTGTGCCAGCAACAACGACCTGGACATGTTCAGCGAGAACCGCACCGCGGCGATCCTGGCCAAGGCTGTCGCCAACGACGCCACCGCGCTGGACGCGGCCACCACGTTGCGCGCTTCCACCCTCGGCGGTGCCCGTGCGCTGGGCTTCGGCGAGCGGATCGGCTCGATCGAGGTGGGCAAGCAGGCCGATCTGGTCTGCGTGGACCTGTCCGCGCTGGAAACCCAGCCGCTGCACAACGTGCTTTCGCAGCTGGTGTACGCCACCGGCCGGCAGCAGGTGAGCGACGTCTGGATTGCCGGCAAGCCCAAGCTGGTGCAGCGCGAGCTGGTCGGCATGGACCTGCCGGGCATCATCGCCAACGCGCGCCAGTGGCGCGAGCGCATCCGCCATATCCGCGCCTGAACCCTGGCGCTGCAAGGATTCCCCATGACTGTCCCCCATGCTTCCTCCAATTTCGATCAGGCCGAGCTGGACAAGTTCGCCGCACTGGCCAACCGCTGGTGGGACGCCGATGGTCCGCAGAAGCCGCTGCATGCGCTGAACCCGGTGCGCCTGAAGTACGTGGCCGACCGCGTGCCGCTGCGCGGCGCACGCGTGCTCGACATCGGCTGCGGTGGCGGCCTGCTGAGCGAAGCACTGGCCCAGGCCGGTGCCGATGTCACCGCTATCGATCTGGCCCCGGAGCTGGTCAAGGTCGCGCGCCTGCACGCACTGGAAAGTGGTGCCAAGGTCGACTACCGGGTGCAGGCCGCCGAGGACCTGGCCGCTGAACAGCCGGGCAGCTTCGATGTGGTGACCTGCATGGAGATGCTCGAGCACGTGCCGGACCCCGGCGCGATCATCGAGGCCTGCAGGCGGCTGCTGAAGCCGGGCGGTCACCTGTTCCTGTCGACCATCAACCGCACGGCCGCCGCATTCGCGGTGGCCATTGTCGGTGCCGAATACGTGGCGCGCCTGTTGCCGAAGGGTACCCACCACTACCAGGAATTCATCAGGCCGGCCGAACTGGCACGCTGGTTGCGCGAGGCTGATCTGCAGCTGGCCGATGTCAGCGGCATGGCGTATGAGCCGTGGCGCAACCGTGCCCGCCTCAGCACCCGCACCGACATCAACTACCTGGCCTACGCGGTCAAGCCGGCATGACCGCCACGCACTTCCCGCGCGCGGTGCTGTTCGACCTGGACGGCACCCTGCTGGACAGTGCGCCGGACTTCGTTGCCACCTGCGACGCCATGCTGGCCGAACGTGGACGCGCGCCGATCGATCCGGCGCAGCTGCGCCCGGTGGTGTCCAAGGGCTCGCGGGCGATGATCGCGGTGGCCTTCCCGGACCTGGATGCGCATGCGCGCGACGCGCTGATCCCGGAGTTCCTGCAGCGCTATGAAGCGTTGATCGGCCAGCACGCGGTGCTGTTCGATGGCGTCGCCGGCATGCTCGCCGCGCTCGATGCAGCTGGAACGGTATGGGGCATCGTCACCAACAAGCCCGAGTACCTGGCGCGGTTGATCCTGCCGCAGCATGGTTGGCAGCAGCGCTGCGCCGTGCTGGTTGGCGGCGACAGTCTGGCCGAGCGCAAGCCGCACCCGCTGCCGCTGCTGCACGCTGCGCAGGCGATTGGTGTTGCGGCGGGCGACTGCGTGTATGTCGGCGACGACGAGCGCGACATCATCGCGGCGCGCGCCGCGGCCATGCCATCGGTGGCCGCGCTGTGGGGCTACCGCCTGCACAGCGACGACCCGTTGGCCTGGCAGGCCGATGTACTGGTCGAGAACGCTGCACTTCTGCAACTGGCCAGCTTGTGGCCAACCCGGCCGGCACGCCCGGCCCACCCGTAAGGACGATCGTAGTGAGCAGCACCGCGCTGGAAAGCTTCCTCGACAAATGGCGCAGCCGTTGGCCGGAATGGTCGGTGGCCGCGCCGTTCGTGGCCGAATCGCACCGTGAGCTGGCCGTAGCGTGGTTCGCGCTGCTGCAGGAATTCGACGACATGCTCAATACCAGTGGCGATCCGTTGCCGGCCGATGCCAAGCTGGCATGGTGGGGCGAGGAGCTGCGCAGCTGGGAAGGACAGCGTTCGCGCCATCCGCTGGGTCGTGTGCTGGAACCGGTGCGTGCGCCGTGGGCGCGGTTGGCGGAAACGCTGCCGGATCTGGTGGAGGCACGCACCGTCGCGCCGGATGCGGCCCGTGCCGAAGCCGCGCTGGCCCGCTACGCTGAAGCGGTCGCGGCCGTGGAAGTGGTGTTGTTCGATGACAGGCCGCGGACCGGTGCGGGCCGGGCCGTGCAGTTGCAGACGCTGGCCCAGCGCCTGCAGGACGCAGGCGTGGTCGGCGTGCCGCGCAGCCTGCTGGACGAGGACACCCGCTCCGCCGCGCAGCGCTGGGCGCAGCACCTGTTGAAGGGGTGGGGCACGCGCGTGCCCGGCCCGCGCCCGCGCCGCGTGTGGTCCAGCCTGGCCCGTGCACGCCTGACGGCCCAGGCGGCCGGCAAGCCGATCGAGGCGACCCCGCTGCGCACCCTGCTGCGGGTGTGGTGGGCCGCACGCGGCTGATTCCGTCGCCGCTGCGCTCGCCGGGCATGGCCCGGCGCGACCGGGTTGCAGGTTGCTGATTCCGTTGCCGCTGCGCTCGCCGGGCATGGCCCGGCGCTACCGGGTTGCGGGTCGCTGATTCCGTTGCCGCTGCGCTCGCCGGGTATGGCCCGGCGCTACCGCTGGTGGCTCTGGTAGCGCCGGGCCATGCCCGGCGAGGGTGCACGCGGGTTACTTCCGCTCCAGCACCAGCAGCGGATCGATGCGGGTGTCGAACCAGTTCATGCCCCAGTGCAGGTGTGGGCCGGTGGCACGGCCGGTGGCGCCGACTGCGGCGATCACCTGGCCTTGTTCCACACGGTCGCCAACTTTTACGTCGATGCGTGACAGGTGCAGGAAGTTGGAGCTGACCCCGAAGCCGTGGTCGAGCAGCAGCGTACCGCCGGTCAGGTACAGGTCCGGCCCGGCGAAGGTGACGATGCCCGCGGCCGGTGCCTTCACAGGGGTGCCGGTCGGTACCGCGATGTCCATGCCGGAATGGCCGGCACCGGGCTGCCCGTTGTAGACGCGCGCGTTGCCGAAGCGGCCGCTGATGCGGCCCTGCACCGGCCAGATGAAGGTCTGGGTGAAGTCGGTGCGGTCATCGTCGCGGGCACGCGCGGCGGTCACCTGTGCCTGCTCGCGCTTGATCCGTTCGGCAATGGCGGGCGGAGGATTGACCGTCTTCGGCGGCACACCGTTGACCCGTTCGGTCGGCCAGTCACGCGGCGTCACCGTGATGGTGGCCGTTTCGCTGCCGCCGTCCGGGCGCTGCACCTGCACGCGCAGCGGTCCCTTTTCATCACGGCCGATACCGAACACCACGCTGCCGTAACCGCTCACGCGCAGCGAGCGGCCGGCATACTGCACCCGGCTGCCGGCGGGAACCTTGCCGATCACCAGCGCGCCCTGCGACGCACTGGCAGGAAACACCACGCGGCTGTCGATCAGGCTGCCGATGCCGTCCTGGGCCTGCGCCGCCGGTGCGGCGAGCAGGGGGGCCGCCAGCAGCAGCGCCCCGGTAAATAGAGCCGCGCGCATCAGCGGTCGTAGGTCAAGCGCTGGCCGGCCGGCTCGCCCACCAGCGCGCTGCCGTCCCACACCTGCTGGCCGTTGACCCAGGTGGAGGCGATGCGGGACCGGAAGGTCGTGCCTTCAAACGGCGACCAGCCGCACTTGGAGAGCACGTCCTCGCGCTTGACCGTGAACGGCACGTCTTCCACCAGCACGAGGTCGGCGAAATAGCCTTCGCGCAGGAAGCCGCGCTGCTCCACGTCGAACAGCTGGGCCGGGGCATGCGCGAATTTCTGCACCACCTGCTCACGGGTCAGTTTGCCCTCGTGCACGCGCTCCAGTGCGGCCACCAGCGCGTACTGCACCAGCGGCAGGCCGGACGGCGCCTGCGCATAGGGCTTCTGCTTCTCCTCCCAGGTGTGCGGGGCATGGTCGGTGGCCAGCACGTCCAGCACGTCGTCGGCCAGCGCGGCGGTGATCGCCTCGCGGTCGGCCACGTCCTTGATGGCCGGATTGCACTTGATCAGGTTGCCCTTGGTGGCGTAATCCGGGCGGGCGAAGTGCAGGAAGTGCACGCAGGTTTCGGCAGTGATCTGCTTGCGGCTGCCATCGGCCCGGATCAGCGGGCCCTTCTCGAACAGTGCCAGTTCGTCGGCGGTGGAGATATGCAGGACGTGCAGGCGGGTGCCGTGCTTGCGTGCCAGCGACAGCGCCAGCCGCGTCGACGTGATGCACGCTTCGCGCGAACGGATGTCCGGGTGCATGTCCGGGGTCAGCGCGTCGCCGTATTTTTCCTGGAAGGCTTTCAGGTTGGCATCGATCATCGGCGTGTCTTCACAGTGCGTGATGATCGGGGTCGGACACTCGCGGAAGATCGCGTCCAGTGTTTCCGGGTTGTCGACCAGCATGTTGCCGGTGGACGCGCCCATGAACACCTTCACGCCCGGCGCCTTCTTCGGATCGAGCTGGCGGATGGCCTCAAGATTGTCGTTGCTGGCCCCGTGGTAGAAGCCGTAGTTGGCCCAGGCGCGGCCGCGGGCCAGTTCGTACTTGGCTTCCAGGATGGTGGAGTCCAGCGTCGGCGGATTGGTGTTGGGCATGTCCATGAAACTGGTCAGGCCGCCGGCCACGGCCGCTGCCGATTCGCTGGCGATATCGCCCTTGTGGGTCAGGCCCGGCTCGCGGAAGTGCACCTGGTCGTCGATCATGCCGGGCAACAGCCAGCGGCCAGCGGCGTCCACCACCTGGTCACCCTCGCGCGGCGACAGCCCGGTGCCGATCTGCGCGATGCGACCGTTCTCGATGCGCAGGTCGCCATCGAAGGTGCGGCCTTCATTGACCATGCGGGCATTGGTGATGAGCGTGGAGGACATGTCAGTGTTTTCCTGTGCAACGGCATGAAGGGGTGTCGGTGCGTTCGGGCACGAGGTCGACACCGCCGGGGTGGAAGGGGTGGCAGCGGCCGAGCCGGCGCGCGGCCAGCCAGCTGCCGCGCAGCGGGCCATGCAGGGAGATGGCTTCCATCGCGTATTCAGAACAGCTGGGCACGAAACGGCAGCGTGGCCCCAGCAGGGGGCTGATGAAGCGCTTGTAGAAGCGCAGCAGGGCAATGAGCAGGCGCGAGATCACCCAGTCATCTTATGCCAGTTGGCATGAAGGCCGCATTTGTGCAGGATGGGCCGTTGGTCGCATGTCGCCGATGGCCTGCGACCGGTACCGGCACCTTCGGGTGCCGGCCAGGTTCCGTACCGCGCGAGGCGGTCCGTGTTCGTCGGACTGCCCATTGGGGGCCTTGACTCCAGGACTGAATGGAGCGGGGCTGTCGAGGTTGCTGCTGCGGGTCGGGTAGGCTATAAAGGCCCGCTTTCCCGGGCCCCGGGGAATCCAAGGAAGAGCGTTTCGTGGCTGCTAAAAAAACTGCAAAGAAGGCCGCAAAGGCCGCCAAGAAAACCGCCAAGCCTGTTGTGAAGAAGTTGGCGGCAAAGCCCGTTGTCAAGAAGCCGGCGGCCAAGCCGGCGACCAAGGCAGCGTCCTCGCAACCGGCGGCCAGGAAGGCCACCGCGAAAAAAACGCCGGCCAAGGCAAGCAAAGCGGCCGTCAAGAAGGCCACTGCGCCGGTCAAGGCCAAACCTGCTGCTGCCAGCAAGAAGGCGCCGGCAGTGAAAAAGGCGGCCAGCAAGGCGGCGCCGGTCAAGAAGGCTGCTGCCAAACCGGCTGCGAAGAAGCCGGCAGCCAAGCCGGCGCCGAAGGCGGCGGTGAAAAAGCCGGTTGCAGCGCCAGCGGCAAAGAAGGCCGCGGCGCTCAAGCCGGCGGCCAAGCCTGCCGCTGTAAAGAAGGTCACCAAGAATATCGCCACGCCGGCTGCCAAGCCGGCACCGGCCCCCGTAGTGAAGTCCGCACCGAAGCCTGCCGCAACGCAGGCTCCGGCCAAGCCTGTCCCGGCCAAGACCGCGGCAGGTGCTGCAGCCAAACCGGCATCCAAGCCGGCCTCGGCCGCTGCATCTTCCGCATCGACCGCCCCGCAATCCAAGAATCCCGTGCCCGTTTCGAAATCGCCTGCCAAAACCGCCGTGAAATCCGATCCCGCTCCGAAGACCGTGTCGCGCCCTGTCGGCAAGGTCGCCGTGGCCGTCGCCGCCCGCTCGGCCGCGCCGGCCCCGCGCAGCAAGTACAAGGTTGTCGAGTACAAGACCGACGAGGCCACCGGCCGCCCGATTCTGCCGGCCGGTTACAAGCCGTCGTCGGAAGAGGAATACATGAGCCCGCTGCAGCAGGAGTACTTCCGCCAGCGCCTGCAGAACTGGCGCGCGGACCTGGTGGAGGAGTCCAAGCAGACCATCGAGAATCTGCGCGAGGAAGTGCGTGATATCGGCGACGAGGCCGAGCGTGCGACCCGTGAGACCGAGAACTCGCTGGAACTGCGCACCCGCGACCGCTACCGCAAGCTGATCGGCAAGATCGACAGCACGCTCAAGCGCCTGGAAGCCGGTGATTACGGCTACTGCGTGGACACGGGTGAAGAGATCGGTCTGGAGCGCCTGGAAGCCCGCCTGACGGCCGAGCGCACCATCGACGCCCAGGAGCGTTGGGAGCACCTGCAGAAGCAGCAGGGCGACTGATTCCCGATCGTTGTCTGGTCATGCAGAAAACCCGGCCTTGGCCGGGTTTTTTGTTGGGTTCACGTTGGCTGTGTAGGGCAGCGCCTTCCGGGTATCGGTGGAGCCCGCGGGTGTAAGCTCGGCCGCGGTATCCATGCCGCGGACGGTTCTGCCCGGCCCCACCCACAGGCTCTCGACGCATCCCTGCGTGCGCGGCCGATGTAGAGCCGAGCCCACGCTCGGCTCAGGCCGAAGCCGGAGGGCAAGGAATAGCAAAAGCAAAAGCAAAAGCAAAAGCAGCCAAGCATGGTTTGGCTCTACCAGGAGCGGTCATGCGTGCGCTCGCGGCTGTTGGGACCGCCTTGTAGCGAGCCGAGCACCGCAGGGGAATCAGGGGCGAAGAGGCGCGGGTGTCCGAGCGAAGCGAGTTACACCCCGCCGCGGTCGCGGAAGAAGCCCGCCGGGCGCGGCCCGGCGCAACCGCTGTGTGGGCGCACGGAAATGCGCAGCCGAGCATGGGCTCGGCTCTACAGGTTCACTGCAGGTCGCGAAGATTCAACTTCCGCAGCGTCGGGTTCTTCCATGCGGTGATCCCGGCCACGCTCAGCACGGCGAACCCGCCCAGCACCACTGCTGGCACCAGACCGAGCAGCTTCGCCATCGTGCCGGCATAGAAGGCGCCCAGTTCGTTGGACGAACTGATGAAGATGCCGTTGATCGACGATACCCGCCCACGCATTTCCTCGGGCGTCGCCAGCTGCAGGATGGTCGAGCGGACCACCACCGACACGCCATCGAAGGCGCCGTAGAACAGCAGGATCAGCGCCGACAGCCAGAAGTGCTGCGACAGCCCGAAACCGATCACGCACAGCCCGAAGCCCGCGACCGCAGACAACAACACCCGGCCGGCGTTGCGGTGCAGGGGGTGCCGGGCAAGCCACAGGCCCACGCCGATCGAGCCCAGAGCGGGCGCAGCGCGCAGGATGCCCAGCCCTTCGGGTCCATGGTGCAGGATCTCATGCAGGAAGGCGGGCAGCATCGCCACCACGCCGCCCAGCAGCACCGAGAACATGTCCAGCGCCATCGCGCCGACCATGATGCGGTTGCCGACCACGAAGCGGGCACCTTCGGCGATGCTCTGGAAGATCGGTGCTGCGGGGCCGCTGTGCACCGGTTCCTCCACCTTCAGCGTGGCCAGGCAGGCCACTGCCACCAACGCGAAGGCCGTCGCCACGCCATAGGACAGCCCCTTGCCTCCCAGGCCGACCAGTACGCCGCCCAGCGCCGGACCCACCACCATGCCGGCCTGGAACACCACAGCGCCCAGTCCCGCGCCGCGTGCGAACTGCTCGCGCGCCAGCACGCGGGCGAACAATGCATTGTAGATCGGCGAAAGAAAGGCACGGACCATGCCGGTCAGTGCAATTGCCGCATAGATCGGCCACACGCCGTGGAACGGCAGCCAGCCCTTGGCCACGCTGGTCAGTACCAGCGCCGTGGCGATCAGGCCGGAGCAGGCGACCATGCCCAGCCTGCGCCGCGGCAGATGATCGACCAGATAGCCGGCGAACGGGGCCACGCAGAAGAACGGCAGCACCTCGGCCAGACCGATCAGGCCCAGCGAGAATGGATTCCGGGTGACTTCGTAGATGTGCCAGCCGACGGTGACGGCCACCACCTGGTAGGACAACATGGCGAAGATGCGGTAGGCCAGCAGCTTGGCGAAGCCTGGCCGGGCCAACAGGCCCAGCGCCGTATCTTCGGCCGGGGCGGTCCCGCTCACGGGTGTCCGCGCTGCAGCTGGGCCTGCGCCGTCTCGCGGATGAAGGCCAGCATCGCTGCGACGCCGTTGCTGCGGGTCGGCGAAAGATGGCGGGCCAGGCCGATGTCCTGGATGTAGCTCGGCTGCGTGTCCAGGATTTCCTGTGCCGAGCGCCCGGAATAGACACGCAGGGCCAGGAAGATCAGGCCGGAGACGATCGCCGAATCACTGATGGCGTGGAAGCGCAGCGACTGCGCATTGCCTTCCGGAACGATCCAGACCATCGACTGGCAGCCGAGCAGGCGGTGGTCTTCGGTCTTCCACTCTTCGGGGAAGGCCGGCAGCTTGCGGCCGAGGTCGATCAGGTACTGGTAGCGCTCGGACCAGTCGCCGAAGAAGCCGAATTCCTCGGCGATGGCGGCCTGGGCCTCGGCGGCGGTGGGTTCAAGCGGGAACGGGGAGTCGATCACTGCAATCTCTTGGGTAGGGGCGTGGCGGCGCGGATCAGCCGCGCTTGCGCGACCAGCGCACGCCCTGCGGGGTGTCTTCCAGCACGATGCCTTCGGCGGCCAGCTGGTCGCGGATGGCGTCGGAGCGGGCGAAGTCACGCGCCTTCTTGGCGGCGGCGCGTTCATCGATGAGGCCCTGGATGCGCGCATCCTCGCCATCATCGTGGGCAACGGTGCCGAACCACTGCGCCGGGTCGGCCTGCAGCAGGCCCAGCGCCAGGCCCGCACCGAGCAGCTCGCCTTTCAGGCGCGCCTGTTCGGCCGGCTCGATGGCGCGGCGTGCTTCGGCGGCGATGCGCGCCAGTTCGGCCAGTGCCTGCGGCGTGTTGAGGTCGTCATCCAGGGTAGCCTCGACCGTGGCCGGGATCACCGCCACGGCCGGAACCGCGGCGAGCTCGCGCAGGGTGCCGTAGAGGCGGTCCAGCGTGCGCACCGACTGTTCGATCAGCGCGTCGGACCAGTCCAGCGGCTGCCGGTAGTGGGCCGACAGCAGGGCCAGGCGCAGCGCTTCCGGCGGGTGCTGGCGCACCAGGTCGTGCACGCGTTCGATGTTGCCCAGCGACTTGCTCATCTTGGCACCGCCGAAATTGAGCATGCCGTTGTGCAGCCAGAAGCGGGCGAAGATCTTTCCGCCATGGGCGCATTCGCTCTGCGCGATTTCGTTCTCGTGGTGCGGGAACTGCAGGTCGACACCACCGGCATGGATGTCGATGGTCTGGCCCAGATGGGCGGCAGCCATCGCCGAGCATTCGATGTGCCAGCCCGGGCGGCCACGGCCCCACGGCGAGGCCCAGCCCGGCAGGTCGTCGGTGGACGGCTTCCACAGCACGAAATCGCCTGGATCGCGCTTGTACGGCGCGACATCGACGCGGGCGCCGGCCAGCATTTCTTCCGGGTCGCGGCGGGAGAGCTTGCCGTAGCCATCGAAGCTGGCAACGGCGAACAGCACGTGGCCCTCGGCGGCATAGGCATGACCGTTGGCGATGAGCTGCTCGATCATGGTGATGATCTGCGGCATGTGCGCGGTCACTTCCGGTTCGATGTCCGGCGGCACCACGCCCAGCGCGGCCATGTCCTCGCGGTAGGCGGCGGCGAAACGGTCGGTGATGGTGCTGATCGGCACCCCCTGTTCGCGCGCGGCCGTGTTGATCTTGTCATCCACGTCGGTGATGTTGCGGGCGTAGCGCAGGGCGCCGAAACGCCGCCGCAGCAGGTCGGCCAGCACGCCGAACACCACCGGCCCACGGGCATTGCCGATGTGCACGTAGTTGTAGACCGTCGGGCCGCACACATACAGGGTCGGACAGGCCGGGTCGAGCGGAATGAACGGTTCGAGCTGGCGTGTCAGGTTGTTGTGCAGGCGCAGGGTCATGGGGGTGTGGCTGGGGGACAAGCCTGCGATTTTAGAACGTGTCGGCCCCCTTTGGGGCGACCGCCTGCCACCGGTGGACCCGGGGGCCACCCAGGTGGGGTGGGCAGGAACGGCGCGGACGGGTAATGTTCAGCCCCTTGCGCTCGTCACTGCCTACACTATTGCCGTGTCCTTGCTCCCGTCGCCAATGAAATCCACCGCGTTGCTGACCCTGGCCTGGCTGTCGGCGTTGCCGGCCGTGGCTCTGGCCCAGGAGGGGGAGCCCCGCAACCGGGTGGTGATCGTGGAGAACGTGAAGTTCGACTACGCCCAGGTGCTGAACGTCGAGCCGGTGTTCCAGACCCTGCGCGCGACCCGGACCGAGGAGCACTGCGAGCCGGTGTCGACCCGGACCCTGGCCCCGGTGAATGTCACCGGCGAAGAGCCGACGGAGGACAAGGGCCGGATCAGCCGCTTCTGGGACTCGGTGCGCTCGATGTTCAAGCGCAGCGACGAGGAGGCGGTGGACGAGACCGCAGCCGAGACGCCGGCCGCGCCCACCGGTCCCACCAACAACGGGCCGATGCTGACCCGCGACTGCCGGATCGTTCCCGTCGGGCGCGAGTTCCGTCGGCCCATCGCCTACGACGTGGATTACGTCTACAGGGGCACCAAGTACCGCTCGCGCCTGCCGGAAGACCCTGGCAACCGGCTCAAGGTCCGGGTCTCGATCACGCCCTGGGTCGGCCCGGAGCAGGGCACCGCCAGTAATCCCTGATTCTGGGACCCCGGCCCCTTGCGCCGGCGCCGGCCGCGTGCAAAGATGCCCGGCCATGAAGCTCACCGACTTCCAGCACGACAGCAGCGCAGCCCGACAGGCGTCGGGCATGACCTCGCGTGCCCGTCGACCGGAACCCCACATTCTCGCTGGGTAACCGGAGCTTTTTGCTGTTCGTCCGATAGAAACCCAGCCCGCCGGCTGGGTTTTTTCGTTTCCGCTTCCTGAAAGCTTCAACTGCAACGATTTCACCCCACCTTTGGTTTCCGCATTTCCCTTCCACCGCGTCGAACCTGACGCCGCCACGCAAGGAAAGATGATGTCCCCCAAGCACTTCCTGAACACCCAGGACTGGAGCCGCAGCGAGCTTGATGCGCTGCTGACCCAGGCAGCGCTGTTCAAGCGCAACAAGCTCGGCGACCAGCTCAAGGGCAAGTCGATCGCGCTGGTGTTCTTCAATCCGTCGATGCGCACCCGCACCAGCTTCGAGCTGGGCGCGTTCCAGCTGGGTGCCCACGCGGTGGTGCTGCAACCGGGCAAGGATGCGTGGCCGATCGAGTTCAACCTCGGTACGGTGATGGACGGCGATACCGAAGAACATATCGCCGAAGTGGCCAAGGTGCTGGGCCGCTACTGCGACATCATCGCCGTGCGCGCGTTCCCGAAGTTCGTGGACTGGGCCTATGACCGCCAGGACATCGTGCTCAACAGCTTCGCCAGGTATTCGCCGGTGCCGGTGATCAACATGGAGACCATCACCCACCCGTGCCAGGAACTGGCTCACGTGATGGCGCTGCAGGAGCACTTCGGCACCCAGGACCTGCGCGGCAAGAAGTACGTGCTGACCTGGACCTATCATCCCAAGCCGCTGAATACCGCCGTGGCCAACTCGGCGCTGACCATCGCCACCCGCATGGGCATGGACGTGACCCTGCTGTGCCCGACTGCCGACTACATTCTCGACGACCGCTACATGGGCTGGGCCGAGCAGAACGTGGCCGAGAGCGGCGGTTCGCTGAAGATCAGCCATGACATCGACAGCGCCTACGCCGGTGCCGATGTGGTCTACGCCAAGAGCTGGGGCGCGCTGCCGTTCTTCGGCAACTGGGAGCCGGAAAAGCCGATCCGCGACCAGTTCAAGCACTTCATCGTCGACGAACGCAAGATGGCACTGACCAACAACGGTGTCTTCAGCCACTGCCTGCCGCTGCGTCGCAACGTGAAGGCGACCGACGCGGTGATGGACTCGCCGCAGTGCATCGCCATCAACGAGGCCGAGAACCGCCTGCACGTACAGAAGGCGATCATGGCGGCGGTTGCCGGGCGCTGATTCTTTCCCATTCAAAAACCCCGCCGGGCATGGCCCGGCGCTACCAGGACATTACCCCCCATGAGCAACAAAGACGTCGTCCTCGCCTTCTCCGGTGGCCTCGATACCAGCTTCTGCGTGCCGTACCTGCAGGAGCGCGGCTACAACGTGCATACCGTGTTCGCCGACACCGGCGGCGTGGATGATGAAGAGCGTGATTTCATCGAGAAGCGTGCCGCCGAGCTGGGCGTGACCAGCCATGTCACCGTCAACGGTGGCCCGGCCATCTGGGAGGGCTTCGTCAAGCCGTTCGTGTGGGCGGGCGAGGGCTACCAGGGCCAGTACCCGCTGCTGGTCTCGGACCGCTACCTGATCGTCGATGCCGCGCTGAAGCGTGCCGCCGAGCTGGGCACCAACATCATCGCCCACGGCTGCACCGGCATGGGCAACGACCAGGTCCGCTTCGATCTGGCGGTTAAGGCGCTGGGCGACTACCAGATCATCGCGCCGATCCGCGAGATCCAGAAGGAGCACACCCAGACCCGCGCCTACGAACAGAAGTACCTGGAAGAGCGTGGTTTCGGCGTGCGCGCCAAGCAGCAGGCCTACACCATCAATGAGAACCTGCTGGGCGTGACCATGTCCGGTGGCGAGATCGACCGCTGGGAAGCTCCGGGCGAGGGCGCACGTGGCTGGTGCTCGCCGCGCAGTGAATGGCCGGAACAGGCGCTGACCGTCACCCTGAAGTTCGTCGAGGGCGAAGCGGTCGAGCTCGACGGCAAGGCATTGCCGGGCGACCAGATCCTGGCCCAGCTCAACAAGCTGTTCGCTCCGTACGGCGTGGGCCGTGGCGTGTACACCGGCGACACCGTGATCGGCCTGAAGGGCCGCATCGTGTTCGAGGCCCCTGGCCTGGTTTCGCTGCTGGCCGCCCACCGCGCGCTGGAAGACGCGGTGTTGACCAAGCAGCAGAACCGCTTCAAGCCGGACGTGGCGCGCAAGTGGGTGGAGCTGGTCTACGAAGGCTTCTATCACGACCCGCTGAAGACCGACATCGAAGCGTTCCTGAAGTCCTCGCAGGCCAAGGTCAACGGCGAAGTGGTACTGGAGACCCGTGGCGGGCGCGTGGACGCGGTGGCGGTGAAGTCGCCGCATCTGCTCAACACCAAGGGCGCCACCTATGCGCAGTCGGCCGACTGGGGCGTGGAAGAGGCGGAAGGCTTCATCAAGCTGTTCGGCATGAGCTCCACGCTGTACGCGCAGGTCAATCGCGGTTGACCGCGATTGCGCTGGGGCGCTCCAGCAGAGGCGATACGGTAGCGCCGGGCCATGCCCGGCGGAATTTCACAGGAACTGTTGATTCATGCTTGAACAGACACTCGATCACCTGCAGGCCCTGGTGTCCTTCGACACCCGCAACCCGCCGCGCGCGATCAGCACCGCTGGCATCTTCGATTACCTGCGCGCCAACCTGCCGGGTTTCACCGTTGAAGTGATCGATCACGGGGCCGGTGCGGTCAGCCTGTATGCCGTGCGCGGCACACCGAAGTACCTGTTCAACGTGCATCTGGACACGGTGCCGGATTCGCCGCACTGGACGGCCGACCCGCACGTGATGCGCCGCTTGGACGATCGTGTGGTCGGCCTGGGCGTGTGTGACATCAAGGGCGCTGCGGCGGCGCTGGTGGCTGCGGCCAATGCCAGTGACGGCGACGCCGCGTTCCTGTTCTCCAGCGACGAGGAAGCAAACGATCCACGCTGCATCGCCGCGTTCCTGGCCCGTGGCATTGCCTATGACGCGGTGCTGGTGGCCGAGCCGACCATGAGCGAGGCCGTGCTCGCGCACCGTGGCATCAGCTCGGTG
Source organism: Stenotrophomonas sp. STEN147 (assembly GCF_056757995.1). NCBI lineage: Bacteria > Pseudomonadati > Pseudomonadota > Gammaproteobacteria > Lysobacterales > Lysobacteraceae > Stenotrophomonas > Stenotrophomonas sp. STEN147. The sequence continues at coordinate 99,446 of NZ_JBRRCG010000005.1, read as the reverse complement.
CTGATGCAGTTCGCCGGCCGTGCGGGCCATGCGTCCGGCAGGCAGGATGCCGCCGCCAGTGCGCTGCACCAGGCGATGCGCTGGGGCAATCGGGCCCTGGATCATGTGGATTCCCTTGCATCTGCACGCTTCGGTGGCCTGACCGGGCTGCGTTTCAACATCGGGCGCGTCGAAGGCGGGATCAAGGCCAACATGATCGCACCGGCAGCCGAAGTGCGTTTCGGCTTCCGCCCCCTGCCCTCGATGGACATCGATGCGCTGCTGGCGACCTTCGCGGGTCTTGCCGAACCGGAAGCCGCGCTGTTCACCGAAACCTTCCGTGGCCCCAGCCTCCCGGCCGGTGACATCGCCGAAGCCGAGAACCGCCGTCTGCTGGCGCGTGACGTGGCCGATGCGCTGGAGCTGCCGATCGGCAACGCGGTGGACTTCTGGACCGAGGCCTCGCTGTTCTCCGCGGCAGGCTATACCACGCTGGTGTTCGGCCCCGGCGACATTGCCCAGGCCCACACGGCCGATGAGTTCGTGACGCTGGAGCAGCTGCAACGCTATACCGACGCCGTGCACCGCATCATCGGCGCCGGCGCCTGATCAACCCCACAACGCCGCCATGCCCCGGCATGGTGGAACTGCAACGCGGCGACCGCCGCCCGTGACGAAATCGAAATGTCTCCTGCCCTCCAGCCCCACCGCCAGACCCGCCAGACCATCGTGCGCCTGCTGTCCAGCATGGCCAGCGCGAAGGAGATCAGCCAGTACCTCAAGCGCTTCTCGCAGCTGGACGCCAAGCGCTTCGCCGTGGTCAAGGTCGGTGGCGCCGTGCTGCGCGACGATCTTGAAGCGCTGACCTCCTCGCTGTCCTTCCTGCAGGAAGTCGGGCTGACCCCGATCGTGCTGCACGGTGCCGGCCCTCAGCTGGACGCCGAGCTGTCCGCTGCTGGCATCGAGAAGCAGACCGTCAACGGCCTGCGCGTGACCTCGCCGGAAGCACTGGCGATCGTGCGCCGGGTGTTCCAGCAATCCAACCTGCGGCTGGTCGAAGCTCTGCAGCAGAATGGAGCGCGTGCCACCTCGATCACCGGTGGCGTGTTCGAGGCCGAGTACCTTGACGTGGACACCTACGGCCTGGTCGGTGAAGTGAAGAAGGTCAACCTGGCGCCGATCGAAGCCAGCCTGCGCGCCGGATCGATCCCGGTCATCACCAGCCTGGGTGAGACCGCCGGCGGACAGATCCTGAACGTCAATGCCGACTTTGCCGCCAACGAACTGGTGCAGGAACTGCAGCCGTACAAGATCATCTTCCTGACCGGTACCGGTGGCCTGCTGGACGAGGCGGGCAACGTCATCGATTCGATCAACCTGTCCACCGAGTACGACCACCTGATCGCACAGCCGTGGATCCACGGCGGCATGAAGGTCAAGATCGAACAGATCAAGGATCTGCTCGATCGCTTGCCGCTGGAATCGTCGGTGTCGATCACCCGGCCGGCCGATCTGGCCAAGGAACTGTTCACCCACAAGGGCTCAGGCACGCTGGTGCGCAAGGGCGAGAAGGTGCTGCGTGCGGCCACGTGGGACGAGTTGGATCTGCCACGCCTGAAGGGCCTGATCGAATCCAGCTTCGGCCGCACCCTGGTGCCGGACTACTTCCAGAAGACCAGGCTGCTGCGCGCGTACGTCAGCGAGAACTATCGGACGGCCGTCATCCTGACCAACGAGGCCGAAGGTGTCTATCTGGACAAGTTCGCCGTGCTCGATGATGCGCAGGGCGAGGGCCTGGGGCGTGCGGTCTGGAACGTGATGCTGGAGGAAACGCCTCAGCTGTTCTGGCGCTCGCGTCACGGCAATCCGATCAATCACTTCTACTACGCCGAATCCGACGGCTGCTACAAGCAGGACCAGTGGAAGGTGTTCTGGTTCGGTGCCGATGGCATCGACCGCATCCGCACCTATGTCGATCACTGCGCTGCACGCGCACCGAGCCTGCAGGGCTGAACGATGACCGTCACCGACACCTGGGCGACGGTGCCGACCCTGCGCGGCCAGCATGTGACGCTGCAGCCCTTGCAGCAGGGACACGTGGACGGCCTGCGTGCCGCGCTGGAAGGCAGCGGACTGGACCGGCTCTGGTACACCCAGGTGCCGGCGCCGGCACAGGCAGGCGCCTACGTACAGGCCGCACTGCAGGCGCAGGCGGAGGGCAGGGTGCTGCCCTTCGTCATCCGTGATGCCGCTGGCGACATCGTCGGCAGCACCCGCTTCTATGACCTCGATGCCGCCGTGCCCAGGCTCAGTCTCGGCTATACCTGGTATGCACCGCGCGCGCAGCGTACCGGTGCCAATACCGAGGCCAAGCTGTTGCTGCTGCAGCATGCCTTCGAAGTCATGGGCTGCATCAGCGTGGTGCTGGAAACCAGCTGGTTCAACACCACCTCGCGCACCGCCATCGCCCGCCTGGGGGCCAAGCAGGATGGCGTGCTGCGCAACCACAAACGGCATGCCGACGGCACGCCGCGCGACACCGTCATCTTTTCCATCATCGATGCGGAATGGCAGGGCGTGAAGCGCCACCTGCAGTACCGTCTGGACAGCCACGCATGAACGATTCGATTTTCTCCCTGGGCATCATCGGTGCCCGCGGCCATACCGGTGCCGAACTGATCAAGCTCGTTGCCGCGCATCCGCGCCTGCGCCTGGCGTTCGTATCCTCGCGCGAACGTGCAGGGCAGCGCCTGTCTGACCATCACCCGGAAGTGCAGGGTGATCTGCGCTACGAGAACCTCGACGCCGACGCGGTGGCGGCCAAGGGCGTGGACGCGGTGATCCTGGCGCTGCCCAATGGCCTGGCCGCACCGTTCGTGGCCGCGCTTGAAAGCGCCCGGCCCGATACGGTGATCGTGGACCTGTCGGCCGATTACCGCTTCGATCACAGCTGGTACTACGGTCTGCCGGAGCTGACCCGCGGTCGCTACACCGGGCAGAAGCACATCAGCAATCCTGGCTGCTACGCCACCGCGATGCAGCTGGCGATCCATCCGCTGCTGGACCTGCTGGCCGGGCCCCCGCAGTGCTTCGGCGTGTCCGGCTACTCCGGTGCGGGCACCACGCCCTCCGACAAGAACAACGTCGAACTGCTGGCCGACAACCTGATGCCGTACGCGCTGACCAACCACGTGCACGAGCGCGAGGTGTCGGTGCAGCTGGGGGTGGCAGTGGAGTTCATGCCGCATGTGGCGCCCCATTTCCGCGGCATCACCCTGACCGCCAATCTGTGGTTGAACCGCGCACAGACGCGCGAGCAGATCGTCGAGCGTTTCCAGCAGGCCTATGCCGGCGAAGCACTCATCGAGGTGGTGGATGACGCGCCGTGGGTCAGCCGCATCGCCGGCCGCCACGGTGCCCAGATCGGTGGCTTCACCCTGGCCCCGGGTGGCAAGCGGGTGGTGGTGGTGGCGACGCTGGACAACCTGCTGAAGGGCGCGGCCACCCAGGCCATGCAGAATCTCAACCTTGCGCTGGGCATCGACGAACTGACGTCGATCCCGCACTGAACCCGCATCCGGAGCCCCCATGGCAGACCTTCTTTGGCAGAAACCCGGCGTCGCTGTCGACGTCCAGATCCAGACCTTCCTCGCCGGCGATGACGTGATCCTCGACCGTGAGTTCTTCCTGCATGACATCGCGGCCAGCGCCGCGCATGCACAGGGCCTGCAGCACATCGGCATCCTCGCCGCCAGCGAGCTGGAGGGCCTGCTGCGCGAGCTGGAGGTGCTGGCAGACGACTTCCGCGCAGGCCGTTTCGTGCTGGATACGCGCTATGAAGACGGTCACTCGGCGATCGAAGCGCGCCTGACCGAGCGGTTGGGTGATGCCGGCCGCAAGATCCACACCGGTCGCAGCCGCAATGACCAGATCCTGGTCGCCACGCGCCTGTGGCTGAAGGAAAAGCTGCAGCGCGTCGCCCAGCTCAGCGCCGAGGTGGCCAAGGTCGCGCTCGACCGCGCTCAGGCGGAAAAGGACCTGCCGGTGCCGGGCTATACGCACATCCAGCGAGCCGTCGTGTCCTCGGCGGGCATGTGGTGGGCCGGCTGGGCGGAAGCCTTCATCGACAATGCCATCCGTGCACGTGACACCCATGCGCTGGTCGATGCCAACCCGCTGGGTACCGCCGCCGGGTATGGCGTGAACCTGCCGCTGGACCGTGAACACACCACGGCTGCGCTCGGTTTCGCGCGCATGCAGGTATCACCGATCTATGCACAGCTGTCGCGCGGCAAGTTCGAGCTGGCCGCCCTGGAGGCGCTGGGTGGCGCTACCCTGGACCTGCGTCGCATCGCCTGGGATCTGTCGCTGTTCACCAGCGCCGAATTCGGCTTCGTCGCACTGCCGGCGCAGTACACCACCGGCAGCTCGATCATGCCGAACAAGCGCAACCCCGATGTGATCGAACTGATGCGTGCCACCCACGCCAGCGTTGCCGCGGCGCGCACCGAAATCGAACAGCTGCTGTCGCTGCCGTCCGGCTACCATCGTGATCTGCAGTCGTCCAAGGGGGCCATCTTCCACGGCTTCGGTCGCGGCCTGGCCGCGCTGGAACTGCTGCCGGCGCTGCTGGCCAATCTGGAATGGCGCGAGGACAGGCTGCGCGCGGCGATCGATTCCGGCATGTATGCCACCGACGTCGCGGTCGAGGCTGCCGTGGCCGGCGTGCCGTTCCGCGACGCCTACAAGGCTGCCGCGGCAGGTGCCGACAGCGCAGGGCAGGGACGCACGCCGGAGGGCAGCCTGGCCGCGCGTGTCTCGCCGGGTTCGGCATCGGACCTGCGCCTGGATGAGCTGCGCGCGCGCTGGCAGGCGCTGTCCTGATGGCGGGCACCGTCTATCTGGTCCTGGCCATGCGCCGGCCCGGCTTCAGTGCCGCCGCTGTGCAGCCGCATCTGGATTTCCTCGATGGACTGCGTGCGCAGGGCCAGCTGCAGCTCACCGGTGGTTTCGCCGACGGCAGCGGCGGTGCCTACGTGCTGTGCAACGTGGAGAGCCTCGCACAGGCGCAGGCCATCGTCGCCACGGATCCGCTGGTGACGATGCAGGCCTCCGAGCTGACCGTGCACGAATGGAATACCCGCTGAGAGCCCGGCCATGACCCCGCACGCCGCCCCCGTCGCTTCGCCGTTTCCCGAACAGGCGCTGCCGCCATGGCGACGTGCCGTACTGAAGGTGGGCAGCAGCCTGCTCGCTGCCGATGGAGGCGGCCTGTCGCCACGCCACGCGCTTGGCCTGGCCCAGTTCGTCTCGGCCAATGTGCTGGCTGGCCGCGAAGTGGTGATCGTCTCGTCGGGCGCGGTCGCCGCCGGCCGCGCGATCCTGCCGCGTGCCGATGAGCCGGGCGCTGCGATGGCTGCGCGGCAGGCACTGGCTGCGCTTGGCCAGGCGCAGCTGATCGGCCTGTGGCAACGCTTCTTCGAGCGCCCGGTCGCGCAGGTGCTGCTGACCCACGACGACCTGCGCAACCGCCGCCGCTACCTCAACGCCCGCGCCACCCTCACCGAACTGCTGCGGCTGGGTGCGCTGCCGGTGGTGAACGAGAACGACACCGTCTCGGTGGATGAACTCAAGCTCGGCGACAACGACAACCTGGCCGCGACCGTGGCGGCGCTGGTCGATGCCGACGCATTGTTCATCGCCACCGACATCGATGGCCTGTACAGCGCCGATCCGCGCACCGTGGCCGACGCACGGCCGCTGCACGATGTGCCGGAACTGGGCCCGGACGTGCTGGCGATGGCCGGCGGCGCCGGCTCGCGCGCGGGCACCGGGGGCATGCGTACCAAGCTGGAGGCCGCCGCCAAGGCCGGCCGGCTGGGTATCGAAACCTATCTGTTCAACGGCCGCAGCGGCGAGGTGGTGCGCGCGCTGGCGCAGGATCGCCTGTTCGGCACCCGGATCCATGCCGCACGCAGCCGTGAAGCGGCGCGCAAGCACTGGCTGCGCCATGCCCCCCTGGCCGATGGCGCGATCGTGATCGACGCCGGCGCGGCGCAGGCGATGCGCGAGAAGGGCGCTTCGCTGCTGCCCGGCGGCATCACCGGTGCCGACGGTGATTTCCGCCGGGGCGACATGGTGCAGGTGTGCTGGAACACCGCCGAAGGGCGGGTCTGCGTTGCCCGTGGTGTCAGCCAGTACGCGGCTGACGACGTGCGCCGCATCGCTGGCCGCCATTCGCGCGACATCCAGGCCGTACTGGGCTACAACTATGGGGGCAGCGTCGTCCATCGTGACGATCTGGTGCTGCCATGACCGGACCGCAGGACACCCCGATGAGTGACATCCAAGCACAGGCACGCGCCTGCCGTGACGCGGCGCAGGCGGTTGCAGGCCTCGACAGCGAAGCGCGGCGCGCGCTGCTGCAGGCCATGGCACAGGCACTGGAAGTGAATGCCGGCCAGATCCTGGCCGGCAATGCGCGCGACCTGGCCGCCGCGCGCGACAAGGGCGTCGGCAGTGCCATGCTGGACCGGCTGGCACTGGACCCGCCGCGTCTGCTGGCGATGGCCGAAGCGGTGCGTGAGGTTGCCGCGTTGCCCGACCCGGTCGGGCAGGTGACCCGCGACGACGTCCGCCCCAACGGCATCCGCGTGCAGAAAGTGCGGGTGCCGCTGGGCGTGATCGCGATGATCTACGAGGCGCGCCCGAACGTGACCGCCGAAGCGGCCGCACTGTGCCTGAAGGCAGGCAACGGCGTGATCCTGCGTGGTGGCTCCGAGGCGATCCATTCCAATACCGCCATTGCCCAGGCATTGGCCGGTGCGTTGCAGGCCAACGGTGTTCCCCCCGCAGCGGTGACTGTACTGACCGACCTGCGGCGTGAGGCGATGCTGGAGCTGCTGCAACTGCACGAGCTGATCGACCTGGCGATTCCGCGGGGCGGCGAAGGCCTGATCCGCTTTGTCGCCGAACACGCGCGCGTGCCGGTGATCAAGCACTACAAGGGCGTCTGCCATCTGTTCGTGGATGCCAGCGCCGATCTCGACCAGGCCATCGGTCTGCTGGTCGATGGCAAGTGCAGCCGGCCGGCCGCATGCAATTCACTGGAGACGCTGCTGGTGCATCAGCGCGTGGCGGCGGAGTTCCTGCCGCGCGTGGCGCAGTCGCTTGGCGAACGGGGCGTACAACTGCGCGCGGATGCCCACGCGCGTCCGTTGCTGCCGGGCAGCACCGAGGCGACCGACGAGGATTACGCAGCCGAATTCCTCGATCTGGTGTTGGCCGTGCGCGTGGTCGATGATCTCGATGCGGCAATCGCGCATATCCGCCGCTACACCTCCGATCACACCGAAGTGATCGCGACCACCGATGCCGTCAATGCCGAGCGGTTCGTCAATGCGCTGCGCTCGGCGGTGGTGATGGTCAACGCGTCCTCGCGCTTTTCGGACGGCGGCCAGCTTGGGCTGGGCAGCGAGATCGGCATCTCCACCACGCGCCTGCATGCCTATGGTCCGATGGGGCTGGAGGCACTGACGGTCGAGCGCTTCGTGGTCCGCGGCGAGGGTCAGACGCGGGTCTGACCCGGCAGCCGCCAGGCCTGCGCCGGCGGCGAGCCGTTTACCAGAGGTCTTCCAGCTTTCGCGGCTTGCAGGCCACCCACGATGCGCACAGCATCAGCGTGGCGCAGCCGAACAGGAAGCCGAACGGCAGCGTCCAGCCGTTGCTGACGGTATGCAGCCAACCGACCAGGAACGGACCCAGGCAGCTGAAGCTGTAACCCACGCCCTGCATGAAGCCGGACAGCGCGGCGGAACCGGTCGGGGTACGCGTGCGCAGGTTGATCAGGGTCAGCGCCAGCGGGAAGGTCGAGGGGCCCACGCCGAGCAGGCAGGCCCACAGCAGCGGCGCCTTCATGGGGGCCAGCAGCAGGCCGGCAAAGGCGATCACGAATGACGAATAGCCGATCAGGACCAGCGGGAACGGATTCTGCAGGCGCACCGCCATCGACGGAATGACCAGCGACGGCAACAGGCCCAGCGCCGAGAACACCGCCACCATCACCCCACCGAACGCAGGTGTGGCGCCGGCTTCGACCACGATGCGCGGCAGCCAGGTGAACATCGAATAGGTCATCAGCGATGTCATGCCGAACATCAGCGTCATGCTCCAGCCCAACGAGGTGCGCCAGACCTTGCCGTGAGGCTGCGCGGTGGGATCGGCAGCGTCGGCCTGCGGCTTCGGCGCGCGCCTGGCCAGTACCAGCCACGGCAGCGCGGCGGCCAATGCCAGCAATGCCCACATGCCCAGCGATACGCGCCAGCCGGCCGCGCTGGCCACCGGCACCGCCAGCAGTGCCGGCAGCATGGTGCCCAGCTGCAGCACGCTGATGTAGAGCGTGCTCATGGTGCCGACCTTGTTGGCGAAGTAGCGCTTCACCAGCGGCGGCACCACCACGTTGCCGATGCCCATGCCAGCCAGCGCGACGACCGCGCCCAGCAGCAGGGTGCCGACGTTGCCGGCGCTGGAGCGCAGCAGCAGGCCTGCCGTGGCCAGGATCATCGCCAGCAGGGTGGTGCGCTCCAGGCCCAGGCGCCGGGCCACAGCCGGCGTGGCCACGCCGAACAGCGCGAACGAGGCGGTCGGCAGCATGCCCAGTACGCCGGTCATGGTGGTGCCGAATCCGAACTGCTGGCCCAGTACGTCCAGCAGCGGGGTGATCGAGGTGACGGCAGTGCGCAGGTTGACCGCCGCCAGCAGGATGGCGGCGAATGCCAGAACGCGGCCGTGCAGCAGCGACGGCGATTCGGATGAGGAGGAGCTCATGGTGGTCCTTGCAGGTGTCGCACGCCGCCACAGTGGCGTGCAGCGCCGGCATCGGTCTACGCCGACGCGGCGGGTGGGGGAGTGGACATCATTGTACGTGGCTGGCAGGCGGGGCGAGGTCCCGTCGGCGCAATCTGTCGCTATCGGCACTTTTCGGCACGCTGCGGCGCGCCTCTCCGGCGTCGCGTCCGGCGGGTCGCTGGACGGCAGACACAAAAAAACCCGGAGGACGATGGCGTCTTCCAGGCTTCTTGGTGACCACCGGAGTGGTCGGGGAGACAGGATTCGAACCTGCGACCTCTACGTCCCGAACGTAGCGCTCTACCAGACTGAGCTACACCCCGAAGGGAGCCGCCTATTCTAGCCATTCACCCCGATGGCGGCAAGGGGTGAACGCCGTTTCCTTCACGCTGCCGGGGGCAGCGGCTCTTCAGGGAACAAAAAAGCCTGGACGACTTCACCAAGCTTCAATGCGACCACCGAAGTGGTCGGGGAGACAGGATTCGAACCTGCGACCTCTACGTCCCGAACGTAGCGCTCTACCAGACTGAGCTACACCCCGAAGGAGCCGCCTAAGATACCGTGTGAAGGCCTGGGCGGCAAGGTTTTTTTACATTTCAGCGACGATTCTCTGTGTCGATGCGGTTCTGTTCGCGGGCTTCGAACCACATGCCATTGAGGATGGCGACCGTCGAGGCGAGGCCGGCGCCGAGGATCCAGGCGAAATACCACATGTTCGGTTCTCCTTGGGAGGCTGGGGATCAGTAGGCGTTGGGGTTGCTGCCCATTTCATCGCTGGTGGTCTTGCCCTTGAGCACGCGGTACACCCAGGTGGTGTAAGCAAGGATGATCGGCAGGAACACCACCGTGGCCAGCAGCATGATCCACAGGGTCAGATGGCTGGACGAGGCATCCCACACGGTCAGGCTGGAGGTGGGCTGGCTGGAGGACGGCAGCAGGAACGGGAAGATCGCGAAGCCGACGGTCAGGATGATGCCGGCGATGGCTGCGCCGGAGGCGATGAAGGCCAGGCCGCCGCGACGGGCACGCAGCAGCACCGCGCTGGCGAGCAGGCCAAGCAGGCCGACCAGCGGCGCCAGCAGGGTCGCCGGCATGGTGCTGTAGTTGCGCATCCAGCCGCCGGCCGCGCCCAGCTCGGCGCTCTTCAGCAGCGGGTTGGTGGCGCCGTCGGTGATCACCTGCGAGGTGATCTGGTAGCCCGGCAGGCCGAAGGCCACCCAGGCTCCCCCCACCGCGAACAGTGCGAAGGCGATCAGCGCGGCAATGCTGCCAAAGCGTGCCGAGCGTTCAGCCACCGGGCCATCGGTCTTGATCACCAGCATCGCGGCACCGTGGGCCACCAGCATCGAAACGCTGAGCAGGCCGGCCAGCAGCGCGAACGGCATCAGCAGCCCGAAGAACGAGCCGGTGTAGAAGATGCGCATGCTGTCATCGAAGTGGAACGGCACGCCCAGCAGGACGTTGCCCACCGCCACGCCCATGATCAGCGCAGGGATGAAGCCGCCGATGAACAGCGCCCAGTCCCAGGTGTTGCGCCAGCGCTCGCCCGGCATCTTGCTGCGGAACTTGAAGCCGACCGGGCGCAGGATCAGGGCAAACAGGATGACGAACATCGCCAGGTAGAAGCCTGAGAAGCTGACCGCGTACAGCGGCGGCCAGGCGGCGAAGATCGCACCACCACCCAGGATCAGCCACACCTGGTTGCCTTCCCATACCGGGCCGATGGTGTTGATCACCAGCCGGCGCTCGGCGTCGGTGCGGGCCACGAAAGGCAGCAGCGTGCCCACTCCCAGGTCGAAACCATCCATCACCGCGAAGCCGATCAGCAGGATGCCGAGCAGCAGCCACCAGATCACGCGCAGCGTGGTGTAGTCCAGAAGAATGAAATCCATCTTGGTTTTCTCCTGCCTCAGGCCTGGCCGGCGGCCGGCGCTGCGGCATTGTGGGAAGCATGCGGGCGGGGCGACTGCAGCGACGGCAGCACCTCGTCCGGACCCTTGCGGATCGCCTTGAGCATCAGCTTGATCTCGACCACGATCAGTGCGGTGTAGATCGCGGTGAAGCCGGCCAGGGTCAGCACGATCTGGTGCAGGGCCAGGCCCGATGCCGCGTAGAACGTCGGCAGCACGCCATCAACCGCCCAGGGCTGACGGCCGTACTCGGCCACGAACCAGCCGCATTCGATCGCGATCCACGGTGCCGGCAGCGTCCACAGGGCCAGCGTGAGGAACCAACGCTTGTCCTGGAAGTTGTTGCGGCACGAGTAGTAGAAGGCCAATGCGAAGAAGGCGATCAGATAGAAGCCCAGGCCCGCCATCACGCGGAAGGTCCAGAACAGCGGCATCACGCGCGGCACGGTATCCATTGCCGCCTGCGAGATCTGTTCGGGGGTGGCGTTGAGGATGTCCTCGCGGTAGCGCTTGAGCAACAGCCCATGGCCCAGATCCTGCCAGTGGCGGTCGAACATCTCACGGGCTTCGACGTCGTTCTTGTTGGCGCGCAGGCGTTCCAGCGCACCGTAGGCGAGCTGGCCGCCGCGTACACGGTGCTCGGCGCGCTCCACCAGTTCCAGGATGCCCGGGATCGGCTGGTCCAGCGAACGGGTGGCGATCAGGCCCATCAGGTATGGGATCTTCACCGCATAGTCGTTCTGGTGCGTCTGCTGGTTGGGAATGCCGAAGGCGGTGAAGTCCGCCGGGGCACGCTCGGTCTCCCACATCGCCTCGATCGCGGCCAGCTTCATCTTCTGGTGCTCGCTGGCGGCGTAGCCACTCTCATCGCCCAGCACCACCACCGACAGCGATGACAGCAGGCCGAACGCAGCGGCCACCGCGAACGAACGGCGGGCCAGGTCCTTGTGCTTGTTGCGCAGCAGGAACAGGGCACTGATCGACATCACGAACACCGCGCCGGTCACGTAGCCGGCGCTGACGGTATGCACGAACTTGGCCTGCGCCACCGGGTTGAACACCACGGCCATGAAATCGACCACTTCCATGCGCATGGTTTCCGGGTTGAACACCGCGCCGGTGGGGTTCTGCATCCAGCCGTTGGCGATCAGGATCCACACCGCCGACAGGTTGGTGCCCAGCGCCATCAGCCAGGTGACCGTCAGGTGCTTGACCTTGCTCAGGCGGTTCCAGCCGAAGAAGAACAGGCCGACGAAGGTGGCTTCAAGGAAGAAGGCCATCAGCCCTTCGATCGCCAGCGGCGCACCGAAGATGTCACCCACATAATGGCTGTAGTACGACCAGTTCATGCCGAACTGGAATTCCATGACGATGCCGGTGGCCACGCCCATGGCGAAGTTGATGCCGAACAGCACGCCCCAGAACAGGGTCATCCGGCGCCAGATCTCCTTGCCGGTCATCACGTAGACACTCTCCATGATGGCGACCATGAACGACAGGCCCAGGGTGAGTGGTACGAATAGGAAGTGGTACATCGCGGTCAGCGCGAATTGCAGCCGCGACAGTTCTACGACTGTCTGATCAATCATGGCCTGGCTACCTCGTTGGATAGTGCCGTTGCAGGTGGCGGGAAGGGTGGTCTACGACGTGAATGATGTGACCGACTACTTCAGACAGCCTTGATCCAGATCAATGTATGAACAGGTATGCGAAGAGATCGTATGCGGGCCCTGTGAAAACTGCGACCCCTGGCCGCAGGGGGAGGCTGTTGCCTGTGCCTACAATGCCATCCATCCTCCACTCCCTGTGAAGACCCTTTGAGCGCTGCCGAACCGACCGTCCTTTCGCCGGAAGCCGAGACGAACCGGCAGCGGCGTGCCCGCACCGCGTGGCTGGCCGACCTTGCGCGGGGGGCACGGGGCCGCCAGCGCCTGGCGGCCGTATGCATCAGCCTGTCCGGCGCGCTGCTGATCGGCCAGGCCGCCGCCATCGCCTGGCTGGTGCAGCAGGTGCTGGTGGAGCAGGCGCCGCTGTCCTCGGGCCTGCCGGTGCTGGCCGCACTGGCGCTGATCCTGTTGCTGCGCACGGCATTGGGCAGCGCGACCCAGGCTGCCGCCGGCGATGTTGCCGACACTGCCCGCCTGGCCCTGCGCGAGCGCGTGTTCGCGCGCCTGCTCGGCCACGGGCCGCTGTGGCTGCGGCAGCGCCGCACCGGCGAGCTGGGCGAGCTGCTGCTGCATCACGGTGATGCGATCGAGAATTATTACAGCGGTTTCCTGCCGGTGCGCACTGAGGTGGTGGTGGTGCCCGTGCTGATCCTGGCCGCGGTGGCCTGGGTGGATTGGGTGGTGGCGCTGATCCTGCTGTTCACGGCGCCGCTGGTGCCGTTCTTCATGATGCTGGTGGGGTGGGGCGCCGAAGCGGCAGGTCGCGCGCAGCTGGGTGAGCTGGCGCGCATGAGCGGCCATTTCGCCGACCGCATCAAGGGCCTGGGCCTGCTGCGCGTGTACGGACGGGGCGAGGCCGAGCTGGCGGGCATAGAAGCCGCTGCCGAGGGCGTGCGGTTGCGCACGATGAAAGTGCTGCGGATCGCGTTCCTGTCGTCCACGGTGCTGGAGTTCTTCGCTTCCGTCAGCGTGGCGATGGTCGCGCTGTACCTGGGCTTGAGCTATCTGGGCATGATGTCGCTGCATGCGGCCGTGCCGACGTTGGGCGCAGGCCTGTTCTGCCTGCTGCTGGCACCGGAATTCTATGCACCGCTGCGACGGCTGGCCGCGCATTATCACGATCGTGCCAACGCGCTGGCCGCGGCAGCCGAAGTGGAGCGCCTGCTGCAGTCGTTGCCGGATGAGCAGGGGTTGATCGAGAACGAGGTCGTGCCGCTGGCAGTGGAGCCGGCCGAGGCCGCACTGCCGCCGCTGCAGGCGCAGGGCCTGGTGCTGCGCCCGCTGGGCGCGTCGCAGGATGTGCTGCAGGGCGTGGATGTGCTGCTGGAGCCAGGCCAGCGGTTGGCACTGGTAGGTGCCAGCGGCAGCGGCAAGAGCACGCTGCTGGAGGCACTGGCCGGCTGGCTGCCGCCGCGCGAGGGCAGGCTGATGCTGCGCCCCGGCGTGCAGGTGGCCTATGCCAGCCAGCGCCCCTATCTGTTCCACGGCAGCATCGCCGACAACCTGCGGCTGGCCGATCCTGGCGCCAGTGATGCACGATTGCGCGCGGTGGCCGAGGCAGCGCAGGTGCTCGCGTTCGCGCAGGGGCTGCCGCAGGGGCTGGACACGATCATCGGTGAACGCGGCTTCGGCCTGTCCGGAGGAGAGGCACGACGCATCGGCCTGGCCCGCCTGCTGCTGCGCGACCCGCAGGTGCTGTTGCTGGATGAGCCGACCGCCTTCCTCGATGCAGATACCGAGGCCGCGCTGCTGCGCAGTCTTGCCGCCTACGCGCGTGGTCGCAGCGTGGTGGTTGCCACCCACAGCCCGGCCGTGATCGCCTGGGCTGATCGCTGCCTGCTGCTGCCGGAAGGACGTCTGGTCGAGCCGGCGCAGGCGGTGCACGCATGACCCGCTCGCCCGATACGCTGCGTGCGGTGTTCCTGCAGCAGCGGCCGCGTCTGCTGCTGACCATGCTGCTGCTGTGGACCACGATGCTGGCAGGCACCGCCCTGCTTGGCGTGTCCGGTGGCTTCCTCACCGCAGCGGCGCTGGCCGGTGCCGCCGGTCTCGGCCAGGGCTTCAACTTCTTTTCGCCTTCGGCCGGCATCCGTGGCCTGACCATGGCACGCATCGTTTCCCGTTATTTCGAGAAGCTGGTTGGCCACGATGCCACGTTGCGCATCGCCCGTGACCTGCGGGTGTGGTTCTTCCGGCGCGCCCTGCCGCTGGCGCCAGCGCGGCTGGGGGCCACCCGCACCGGCGAGCTGCTCGCGCGCCTGCTCGGTGATATCGGTGAAGTGGACGGCCTGCTGGTCCGCGCGCTGGGCCCGCTGGTCGCGCTGGGTGCCCTGTCGATGGTGGCCGTGCTGTCGGCGGCGATGATCCTGCCGTCCGCAGCGGTACTGCTGGCGGTGCTGGCCGCGCTGATTGCCTTCGGTGTGCCGTGGCTGGGCGTGCGGGGCCGCGATGGCGAGGAAGCGGATCGCGCCGCGCATCGAGCCGCACTGCGCACTGCCGCGTTTGAAGGACTGGAAGGCGCGGGCGATCTGGCGGCGCTGCATGCCGATGCGGCGTGGCAGCTGAAGGTGCGGGTGGCCGCCAAGCAGTTGGCCGCGCGTGATCGCCGTCGCCGCTGGCGCCTGATCGCCGCGTCGACACTGCACGGCAGCGTGGCCGGGCTCGGCCTGGTGGCCATGCTGGCACTGGCCCTGCATGCGGCCGAGCAGCAGCGCATCGCGGCTGAAATGGCAGCCGGACTGGTGTTCCTGACGGTGGCGCTGATCGAGCTGTGGGCGGGGATGGGCCTGGCATGGCAGTCGTTGCAGTCCGGTCGCATCTCGGCCGATCGCCTGCAGTCCATCGTCGAGCAGCCGCCGGCCGTGGACGAACCGCTGGCACCGCAGCCGGTTCCGGTGCACGCACGCGTGCACTGGGATGACGTCCACTTCCAGTGGCCGGGGGCGGTACGCCCGGTGCTGCGCGGGCTGCAGCTGACGTTGGCGCCCGGCGAGCGCATCGCGATCCGTGGCGACAGTGGCTGCGGCAAGACCACGTTGTCCAGCCTGCTGCTGCGCCTGTGGGATCCGCAGCAGGGCCGGCTGACCTATGGCGGGCGGGACCTGCGTGATTTTGCCCAGGCCGAGTGGCATCGGCAGCTGGCCTGGCTGCCGCAGAACGCCCCGGTGTTCGCCGGCAGCGTGGCGGAGAACCTGCGCCTGGGGGATCCTGACGCCGACGACGCTGCATTGTGGGCGGTGTTGCACAGGGTGCGGCTGGGCGAGTGGGCCGAGCGCAATGGTGGCCTGCTGGCCTGGGTTGGCGAGAACGGTGCGACGATGTCCGCGGGTCAGGCGCGACGCCTGGCGCTGGCCCGCGCGCTGTTGCGCAACGCGCCGATCCTGTTGCTGGACGAACCGACCGAAGGCCTGGACGTGGACACGGCCCATGCGCTGCTGCACGATCTGGCCGGCCTGCTGGACGGTCGCAGCCTGTTGATGATCACCCATGACGACCTGCCCGATGGCGTGGTCGACGCGCAGTACCGGTTGCGCGATGGTGTGCTGATCCGCGAGGTGTGAGCGGCGCGCCTCATCAGGAAAATTCGCGCAGCATCACCGCGATCGAGGCCACATTGGCCAGCACGCACAATCCGAACACCCACTGGAATGCGGCTTTGCGATGCTTGTGGCGGAACGTCGCCTGGCCCAGCAATGCGCCAGGCCAGCCGCCGGCGAAGGCCAGCAGCTGGAGTGTCCGTTCCGGAATGCGCCGGTGGTTGCGCTGTGCGGCGCGCTTGTCATGGCCATACAGGCCAAACGACACGGCACTGGCCAGCAGGCACCAGCCGCCCAGCCACAGGGGCAGAACGCCGCTGATCGTCAGTGCGATCAGCGCGCCGAAGGCGGCCAGCGCGAGATGACGCCGCCATCCCACTAGAGCGTGTCGAGGAAGCTGCGAACAGCCGGGCCGAACCGATCGAAATCGACCAGGAAGGCATCATGGCCCTGCGGCGAGTCCAGTCCGATGAAGCGTGCATCGGCGCCACCGGCGCGCAGGCCGTCGGCCACCTGCTGCTGCTGCTGCACCGGGAACAGGATGTCGGTGTTGGCACCGATGGCCAGCGCCTTGTCCACACGGATTCTGGCCAGTCCGGCCATGACATCGCCATCGGCATACTCGGCCAGGTCGAACCAGTCCATCGAGCGGCTCAGGTACAGATAGCAGTTCGGATCGAAGAAGCGCACGAAGCGGCGTGCGTGGCCTTCGAGATAGCTTTCGACCTGGAACTCCAGGCCGAACGGATCGTCGTCGGCCTGGTCCGAATCCAGGCGCACGCGACCGAAGCGGCCGTCCCATTCCAGCGCCGAGCGGTAGGTGATCACCCCCAGCTTGCGCGCCATGCGCATGCCGGATTCCGGGTAGTGGGTGTCGTCGTAGCGGCCACTGTTCCAGCGTGGATCGAGACGGATCGCTTCCCGCTGCAGCGATCGGATCGCGATGGAGAACGGCAGCGCCTGCGCACTGCCGGAAATGTTGATGTGGCTGCGCGCGATCCCCGGATGCAGCATCAGCACCGCCAGCGCGGTCATGCCGCCCATCGAGTTGCCGATCACGCACGCCAGCCGTTCGATACCCAGCGCACGCACCACCTCGACGGCGGCGCGTGCGCCGTCTTCGATCGACAGTTCGGGGAAGTCGAGTCGGTACGGTTCGCCGGTCGCCGGATCGATCGATGCCGGTCCTGTCGAGCCCTTGCAGCTGCCCAGCGAGTTCACGCAGACCACGAACCAGCGGTCGGTATCGATCGGCTTGCCCGGCCCGAGCATCGCCTCCCACCAGCCCGGTGCGGGATTGCCTGCGTTGCCGGCGGCATGCGCGTCCGGCGACAGGCCGGTGACGATCAGGATCGCGTTCCCCCCATCGGCAGCCAGCGTGCCCCAGGTCTCGTAGGCCACGCGCGCACCGTGCAGGGCGCCGCCGCGCTTGAACGGGAAGGGCGAAGGCAGGGCATGGAAGCGGGTGCCGGGCGGAATGAATTCGGTCATGCGGGCATTCTAGCGGGGCGGCATGTGGAGCTGGCGACACGCTGGTTTCCATCAGCGGGCGAATGTCGCACGCCAACCCTCTGTGGGGCATGGCCCGGCGCTACCGATGGCAAGCGCACAGGCAGCGCCGGGCCGTGCCCGGCGAGCGCAGCGGTGTGGTGTTACGGAAACCGCAGTTCCACCACGTCCTCATGCGGCAGGGTCACCTTTACCGGGAGGCTCTGCAGGTCACCGTCGCCGCGATTGGCACTGCCACTGCGCGAGATCCGCGCCAGCACTTCCACCTCGCGATGCGCTGACAGGGGCGCGGTGGGCATTGGACTGTCGCCGTCGCCAAGTCCGACCGTGCCGGGAAAACCAGCCAGAGGCAGCTTGCGCACCGCGACCGGCATCGGCGGGCCGCCGACCGCACGTGCCAGCACGAAGATCTGCGCGCCCGCCGGCCATTGCGCATGCTGCACGGAGACGGGCAGCTGCACACGCACTTGCAGCACTGCAGGCGAGGTTGCCGGGGCTGGCTCATGTGCCTGTGCGGCCGCTTCGCGGGCAATGGCGATCTGTGCCTGCAGCGCCTGCGCGGCACCCGGTTCCAGGTGCGGCAGCAGGCCGCTCCAGACATCGGCGGCTTCGCTGTTGCGGCCGCGCTGGCGCAGGGCGATGCCGAGCAGCCAGCTGGCCCGTTCGGCATCGGGCGCCAGCGTGCGCGCCCGCTGCAGCCACGATACGGCGGTGTCGTCGAACTGCTTTCCGGCATCGGCCTGGGCGCGCGCCTGCGCCGCCTCCACCAGCACGCCCGGGTCGTCCGGTGCCAGTGCCACCGCGCGCGCGAAGGCTTCGGCAGCCGCGGCGGCGTTGCCCAGTTCGCTCTGCGAGCGGCCGAGCAGTGCCCAGCCATCGGCACGTTGTGGATCGCGCTGCAGCGCGCCCTGCAGGGCCTGCACGCCTTCGCGCAGGGTCGCCACCGATGGCGCCGGCTGCACCCGTGCCGCCTGCGGGTTCCCGACCAGCTGGTACAGGCAGGCGCCGGCGATGCCCACGGCAACCACGGCGACGACGAAGCCGGTGCGGCCTTGCCGCCGCAGCGGCCACAACACCAGCAGCGCAGTGAGCGCAGCGCTGGCGGCAGCCGCGAAAAGCAGCCAATCGTTCACCAGTCCTCTCCCACGTCGGCCGATGTCGGCGGTGCGGCGGCCACGGTGCGGGCACGACGGCGGACGATGCCCACCACCACCAGCGCGCCGGCGCCCAGTACCAGCAGCGGCCCCCCCCACAGCAACCAGGTGCCCGGCTGCAGTGGGGGCTGGTAAAGCACGAAGTCGCCATAGCGGGCGACGAGGAAGCGCTTGATCTGCGTATCGTCATGGCCCTGCTGCATCAGCTGCAGTACCTCCCGGCGCAGGTCCTGGGCGATCTGGGCGTTGGAATCGGCCAGCGACTGGTTCTGGCACTGCACGCAGCGCAGCTGCGCGGCGAGGTCGTGGAAACGACGCTCCTCCGCTGCATCACGGAACTGCAGCGGCTGTGGGTCATGCAGTGGTTGCTGCGCCAGGCCGGGCAGCGACCCGGCCAGCAGCAGCACCAGCAGCCCGCGCAGGCCGCTACGGAGCAACGCGCTGCGAACCGGCCGCATCGTTCTGTGCCTTCTCGATCTTCTCCAGCGCCGGGATCAGCTTCTCGTCGACCACCTTCTGCGTCATCGCTCCGCTGTACTTCCAGCGCACGATGCCGCTGCCGTCGACGAGGAAGGTCTCCGGCGCGGCCGTCACGCCCCAGTCGATCGCGGTACGGCCTTCGATGTCGCTGAGCACGACCATGAACGGATTGCCCAGCTGTTCCAGCCAGTGCAGGGCATCGGTGGGGTCGTCTTTCCAGTTGTAGCCGATCACGCGCACGCGCTTGCTCTCGGCGAAACGGGTCAGTACCGGGTGTTCCTCGCGGCAGGCCGCGCACCAGCTGCCCCAGACATTCAGCAGATAGGGTGCACCGCGCAGTTCTTCGCTGCGCACGATCATCTGGGGGTCGTGCAGCACCGGCAGCGCGAAGGCGGGGGCGGGCTTGTCGATGAGGGCCGAAGGCAGCACGTCGCGCTGCGGGTCGCCCGACTTCATCACGCCGTAGATCATCAACCCGAGCAGGCCGAAGAAGAACAGCACGCCGATCACGATGGCGACCGGCGGCAGCGGGCGGGAGGGGCGCGGGGCGGGGGACTCGGACATGGAAACTCCTACGGACGACGGAAGCGGCGGTCAGCGGCGGTGATGAATCCACCCAGGGCCATCAGCAGCGCGCCCAGCCAGATCCAGCGCACGAACGGTTTGATGTGGACGCGGACCGCCCACGCATTGTTGCCCAGCGGCTCACCCAATGCCACGTAGACATCACCGCCGATGCGCGCATCGATGCCGGCCTCGGTCATCACCTGGCCACCGCTGGCGTACTGCCGCTTCTCCGGATGCAGCAGGGCCAGTTCGCGGCCGTCGCGGAACACCCGCAGATGACCGCGGTCGGCAATGAAGTTGGGGCCCTCACGGTGATCCACGCCTTCGAAGCGCACTTCGTGACCGCCGACCACGATCTGCTGGCCCGGTGCCAGCGCCACTTCGCGCTGCACGTTCAGCGCTTCCACCAGCAACGCGCCCGCCAGGAACACGGCGACGCCGGCATGGGCAACGATCATGCCGAGCATTTCGGCAGTAAAGCGGCCATTGCCACGCAACCGCTGCCAGACGAAGCGGGCGGTGCCCAGCGCGACCCAGGCCGCCGCGGCAACGCCGATGCCGGCTTTCCATCCGTTCTGCGGCGCCTGCCACCAGGCCAGCGCACCGAGCAGTACCGCCAGGCCGAACCAGGGGGCGAGCAGGGCCATCGCGCGCGAAGGCTGGTCGCGCTGCCATTTCACCAGCGGGCCGAAGGGCAGCAGCAGCACCAACGGCGCCATCAACAGCAGGAACAGGCTGCCGAAGTAGGGTGGGCCGACCGAAATCTTGCCCAGCGCCAGCGCATCGGCCAGCAGCGGGTACAGCGTGCCGAGCAGGACCATCGCGCAGGCGGTGGCCAGCAGCAGGTTGTTGGCCAGCAGCAGCGTTTCGCGCGAGGTTGCGGTGAAGCCGCGGCGGGCATCATCGGCGTCGATGCTGAGCTGGCCCGCGCGCAGCGCGTACAGCAGCAGGCTTCCACCCACCAGCAGTGACAGGAACACGAGGATGAACAAGCCCCGCGAAGGATCGGCGGCGAACGAGTGCACGCTGGTCAGCACGCCGGAGCGCACCAGGAACGTGCCCAGCAGCGACAGCGCGAATGCGGCGATCGCCAGCAGCAGGGTCCAGCTGCCGAAGGTGCCGCGCTTCTCGGTGACCGCTTGGGAGTGGATCAGTGCGGCGCCGACCAGCCATGGCATGAAGCTGGCGTTCTCGACCGGATCCCAGAACCACCAGCCGCCCCAGCCCAGTTCGTAGTAGGCCCACCAGCTGCCCAGGGCGATGCCCAGGGTCAGGAACGCCCAGGCGACATTGGTCCATGGCCGCGTCCAGCGCAGCCAGCGTGCGTCCACGCGTCCCTCCAGCAGCGCGGCCACGGCGAAGGCGAACGGCACCGCGAAACCCACGTAGCCCAGGTACAGCATCGGCGGGTGGATGATCAGCCCCGGATCCTGCAGCAGCGGATTGAGGTCACGGCCCTCCAGCGGGGCCGGGTTCAAGCGCAGGAACGGGTTGGAGGTGAAGATCAGGAAGGCGAGGAAGCCCACGCTGACGATGCCCATCACCGCCAGCACGCGCGCCTGCACGTGCCGGGGCAGGTGCCGTGAGAACAGCGCGACCGCTCCAGTCCACAGCGCCAGCACCAGCGCCCACATCAGCAGCGAGCCTTCGTGCGCGCCCCACACCGCCGAGTAGCGGTAGATGAGTGGCAGCAGCGAGTTGGAGTTCTCGGCCACGTAGCGCACCGAGAAGTCCTGCTGCACGAAGGTGGCGGTCAGCACCGCGAATGCACCGGCCACCAGCAGCAGCTGCGCGTAAGCGGCCGGCCGTGCCACCGCCATCCACGCCGCGTTGCCGCGATGGGCGCCGGCCAGCGGCAGGCCGGCCAGCAGCAGCGACGCCAGCAGTGCGCACAGCAGCAGGATCTGACCCAGTTCGGGCAGCACTCAGCGGACCTCGGGTGCCGTCACCGGCACGTCGTGCTTGAGATGGGCCTGGCCCATCTTGTCGGCCACTTCCTTCGGCACGTACTGCTCGTCGTGCTTGGCCAGCACTTCGTCGGCGACGAACACGGCGTTCTGCAGCGCGCCCTCCTGCAGGCGGCCGCTGGCGACCACGGCCGTGCCTTCGGCGAACATGTCCGGCAGGATGCGCGAGGTCGTCACCGCCAGCTGGGCATCGCCATCGGTGACCAGGAAGTGGGCATCCAGCGAGCCGGGCGGGCGGTTGAAGGAACCCTTCACCACCATGCCGCCGAGGCGGAACCGCGATTGCGGCTCGACGTCGCCACGCAGCACTTCGGAGGGCGTGTACAGGTAGGCAATGTTGCGCTCCAGTGCCATCGCCACCAGCGCGGTGGCCAGGCCGGAAGCGAGCAGGGCCAGCAGGACCCAGGCCAGGCGGCGGCGTTGGACCGGTGTCATCGTTCCAGCTCCGTGGACAGCGACGGTGGGACATCCTGGGCGCTGGCACGTGCCTGCTGCCGCTGCTGCCGGGCCTGTGCCATGCGCCGGGCGGCGCGCAGGCGCAGCCAGGAGCCGAGCGCGTCGGCGCAGAGCACCAGCACGAACACCGCGTACGCACCGATCACGTAGGGCAGGTGGCTCATTGCGGGTTCTCCGCAGCAGCCTGCGCGGCGTCGATGCGGCCACCGACCCAGGCCTTGCCGGCCTCGCGGTCGAGATTGTCGGCGCGCGCCTTGGCCAGCACCGAGCCGGCGAACCAGAACTTGGTACCGATCACCATCCACCACAGCGGGGCGATCATGGCACTGTCGATGGCCGATTCACCGAACACGTTGATCGACTGGCGCTGGTGCAACCCACCCCACCAGTCCACGGAATAGCGGATCACCGGCAGCAGGCTGACGCCGACGATGGCCAGCAGGCCGGCCGCACGGGCGGCACTGCGGCGGTCCTCGATGGCGTGGTACAGGCCGATCACGCCCAGATACAGGAACAGCAGCACCAGTTCGCTGGTCATGCGCGGGTCCCAGTCCCACCAGGTCCCCCACGTGCCCTTGCCCCAGATGCTGCCGGTGAGCAGGGTGATCAGCGTGAACCCTGCGCCCATCGGCGCGCACGCCATGGCCAGGATCTCGCAGACCTTGATCCGCCAGATCAGGGCAATGGCGGCGTACAGCGCCATCAGCGCGAATACGAACAGGCTCATCCAGGCGCTGGGCACATGGATGTAGAGGATGCGGAAACTGTCCAGCTGCCGGGCTTCCGGCGGCACCACCAGCAATGCCTGCCAGATTCCGACAAGCAGGACCGGCACGGCCGCGAGGTAGAACACCCGCGACCAGCGGGCGGCGAAACGATCGAACGTGGGCGGAGAACCGAGTTGGTGGAACCAGCGGACAATCGGATTCATGCGTGACGGCTATCCAGCAGGGGTGGATTGGCTCTCAGCTCGATCAACTCAGAGAAATACGAATCGCAGCGGCAGTCGCCAGCGGTGCCAGCACCAGTGCCACCAGCAGGCCGGCACCCAGCATCAGCAGCGCGCCGACCGGATCCTGTCCACGGCTGGCTGCAGCCAGGCTGCCTGCACCGAAGACCAGCACCGGCACGTACAACGGCAACGACAGCAACGCCACGAGAATACCAGAGCGCCGGATGCCCACGGTCAGTGCAGCGACCACACCACCGATCAGGCTCAGCAACGGTGTTCCCAGCAGCAACGATGCCAGCAACATCGGCAGCTGGTCATGCGGCAGATGCAGCATTTCCGCCAGCAGCGGGCTCAATACGATCAGTGGCAGGGCCGTGGTGGCCCAGTGCAGCAGCACCCGTACCAGCACCAGCCACGCCAGTGGCACCGGTGCCAGCAGCCATTGCTCCAGCGAGCCGTCCTCGGCGTCGGAGCGGAACAACGAATCCAGCGCAAGCTGCCCGGCCAGCAGCACCGCCAGCCACAGCACCGCACCCGCGGTCGCCGCCAGCGGCTGTGGATCGCGTCCCTGTGCCAGTGCGAACAGCACCACCACCAGCAGGGCGAACAGCAGCGGCTGCAACGCATCGCCGCGGCGGCGCCAGAGCAGGCGCAGGTCACGCCTGACCAGGGCGCGCGCGGTCTGCCACAGGCCCGGTTCGGTACCCGGGGCGATCATGCGGCACCGCCGAGGTCGAGCTGGCGGGTACGCACCGGTGGTGCGGCGTAGGCCCCATGGGTGGTGACCAGGGCGGCGCCACCTGCGCGCAGGTGCGCCGAAATCATCCGGTTGACCAGGGTGATGCCCTCCAGGTCGAGGTTGGCGTAGGGCTCGTCGAGCAGCCACAGCGGGGCGGGCGAGAGCCAGATGCGGGCCAGCGCCAGCCGCCGCTTCTGTCCGGCCGACAGGTGCCGCACCAGGGTGTCCTCATACCCGGCCAGGCCGACGATGGCCAGCGCATTGCCCGGCATCTGCCGCGCACGGCGCCCGTGCAGGCCGCACAGGAAGTGCAGGTTCTCCAGTGTGTCCAGGTCTGGCTTCAGCGCGGGAAGATGGCTGAGATAGGCGACATAGCGCGCCCGTTCGGCATTGCTGGCGGGCCTGCCGTCGATCCGCACCTGGCCGGCGCCGGGTCGCGCAAGGCCGGCGAGCACGCGCAGCAGGGTGGTCTTGCCGGCACCGTTGCCGCCCTGCACGAGCAGCGCCTCGCCAGCATCCACGTGGAAGTCCAGCGGGCCGAACACGGGCGCGTCATTGCGCGAGAAGCTCAGGCCGCTGGCGGCCAGCAATGCAGGGGTGTCCAAGGGGCAGGGATCTTCATGCCGGAGTGCGGCGGCAATTGTAGCGATGAAACCCGCCCGGTAGCGCCGCGCCATGCACGGCGAGCGCCAAGCGCGGTATCCCGCTGACCGGGCATGTGCAAACAGCCGCCCGGCATGACCCGCCACGACCGGCTCGCGCCGCAGCCGGGTCCGGATTTCGTACACTTCCAGCCCTTGTTCCCATTAGCCCAGGCCGATGCAACCCACCACCAAGCTGCCCAAGGTCGGTACCACCATCTTCACCGTCATGTCCCAGCTCGCTGCCGAGCACGGTGCAGTCAATCTGGGCCAGGGGTTTCCGGATTTTTCCGCGCCGCAGCGGCTGATCGACGAAACCGCCAGGGCGATGGCGGCCGGCCTGAACCAGTATCCGCCGATGACCGGTGTGGCGCCGCTGCGCCAGGCCATCGCGCAGAAGTCACTGGACCTGTACGGCGCCCAGGTCGACCCGGACACCGAAATCACCGTCACCAGCGGCGCAACCGAGGCCATCTTCAATGCCATCCACGCCGTGGTGCGCGCCGGCGAGGAAGTGATCGTGCTGGACCCCGCATATGACTGCTACGAGCCGGCCATCGAGCTGGCCGGCGCCACCGCCGTGCATGTGCCGCTGGACCCGCAGACGTTCGCCGTGGACTGGGACCGCGTGCGTGCGGCCATCACGCCGCGCACCCGCATGCTGATGGTCAACACCCCGCACAACCCCTCCGGTGCGATGCTGGACGAGGCCGACATGCAGGCGCTGGCCGACGTACTGCGTGGCACGCAGATCTACCTGATTTCCGATGAGGTGTACGAGCACATCATCTACGATGGCCGCCGCCACGAATCGGTGCTGCGCTATCCGGAACTGCGCGAGCGGACCTTCGTCATCTCCAGCTTCGGCAAGACCTACCACTGCACCGGCTGGAAGATCGGTTATGCGGTGGCGCCGCCGCTGCTGACCGCGGAATTCCGCAAGGTGCACCAGTACAACACCTTCACCAGCTTCGGCCCGGCCCAGTATGGCTTTGCCGCGATGATCCGCGACGAACCGGAGCACCACCTGGAACTGGGCGCGTTCTACCAGGCCAAGCGTGACCGCTTCCGCGAGCAGCTGGCCGGTACGCGGCTGAAGCCGCTGCCGGTGCCGGGCGGCTACTTCCAGCTGGTCGATTACTCGGCCATCAGCGATCTGCCCGACCATGAGTTCGTGAAGTGGCTGACCATCGAGAAGGGCGTCACCGCCATCCCGCTGTCGCCGTTCTACGAAACCGCACCGACCGGCCAGCGCCTGGTACGCCTGTGCTTCGCCAAGAACGAGGCGACCCTGGACGCGGCGATCGAACGCCTGCGCCTGCTGTGAGCGGAGTGAAGACCATGCAGGATCTGCGCATTTCCCTCGTCCAGGGCGACACCCGCTGGCATGACCCGGCCGGCAACCGCGCCTACTATGGCGCGCTGCTGGCGCCGCTCGCCGGCACCACCGATCTGGTGATCCTGCCGGAGACCTTCACCAGTGGCTTCTCCAACGAGGCCATCGCACAGGCTGAAGGCATGGATGGCCCCACCGTCGCCTGGGTGCGCGAACAGGCCAGAACCTTGAACGCGGCGGTGGTCGGCAGTGTGCAGCTGCGCGACGGCGCGGGCGTGTACAACCGGCTGCTGTTCGCGACCCCCGACGGTGGACTGCAGTACTACGACAAGCGCCACCTGTTCCGCTATGGCGGCGAGCACGAGCGCTATGCCGCCGGCCGCGACCGCCTCTGCGTGGAATGGAAGGGCTGGCGCATCAATCCGCAGGTCTGCTACGACCTGCGGTTCCCGGTGTTCTGCCGCAACCGCTACAACGTGGAACGGCCGGAACAGCTGGATTTCGATCTGCAGATCTTCGTTGCCAACTGGCCTTCGGCGCGTGCCTACGCGTGGAAGACGCTGCTGCGCGCACGTGCGATCGAGAACCTGTGCTTCGTCGCTGCGGTCAACCGTGTCGGCGTGGACGGCAACCAGCTGCACTATGCCGGCGACAGCGCCGTGCTGGATTTCCTCGGCCAGCCGCAGGTGGAGATCCGCGAGCGCGAGCAGGTGGTGACCACCACCATTTCGGCCGACGCGCTGGCGCTGCACCGTGCGCGCTTCCCGGCGATGCTCGATGCCGATGCTTTCCATCTGGACGTGCAGGCCTGAACGAAGGGCTGAACGCTGTCCGCATCACCGCGCGCGCCTGCATTCACCCTGCACGCGCGCGCTGCTAGATTCGCCGGCAGTCCGAACGCTGTGGAAGTCCTGCCGATGAACAAGTCCCTTGCCCTGCTGCTGGCGCTGGCCGCCACCTCCCTGGCTCCGGCCGCGCATGCCGGTGGCAATCTCGACTGCCACCTGCGCTACAACCTGTCTGGCTGGTCGCTGATCTACAAGACGGCCTCGGGCACCGGCACCGTCAGCTGCAGCAACGGTGCCAGTCTGCCAGTGCGCATCCAGATGAAGGGCGGTGGCCTGACCGTGGGCAAATCGAAGATCACCGACGGGCGCGGCAGCTTCACCGGCGCCGTCAGCGTGGATGAACTGCTCGGTACCTACGCGTCGGTGGGGGCTCATGCCGGTGCGGTGAAATCCAGCAATGCGCAGGTGATGACCAAGGGCGACATCTCGCTGGCGCTGTCCGGTACCGGCAAGGGCTGGGACCTGGGTGTGGACGGCACGGCCTTCACCATCAGCCGGCGTTGACCGGTTCCCGTCGCAGCGGCACCCGATAACGAAAAACCCCGGCCAATGCCGGGGTTTTTCATGTCAGGCGTGTCGCCGATCAGCCGCCGCGCGGACCGCCGCGACGGGGGCCACCCGGGCCACGATTGCCGCCGGGGCCGCCCGCACCGCGGTTGCCACCCGGACCGCCGGGCCCGCGATTGCCACCGGGGCCACCCGGGCCACGGTGGCCACCGCCGGGACCGCGGCTGCCCGGACGGGCGCCCTGCGCCGGCTTCGGGCTGCCATACGGATTGAAGCCCGGGTTGGCGTGGTCGGACGGGAAGCTCGGGGCGTTGCCCGGGTGCCCGTACGGATGCTTGTTGCCCTGCGCGCCCTGGCTGCGGTTGCCCGCGCCGGGACGGCCCTGGCCACCGGCGCCACCGCGACCCTGGCCGCCTGCGGCGCCCGGACCCTTCGGCTTGCCATAAGGACGGCCCTGGCCGCCGCCCGGACCACGTGCGCCCGGACCGGCGTTGCGGTGGCCGCTCGGGCCGGTGCTGACGCCATCGGGCACGTACCAGGTACGGAACGCAGCCGGATTGCCTTCCGGCAGCGAACGGTCATTCTTCGGCTTGCGCTGCTTGAACGGCTTCTGCGACTGCTTGGCCGCGGCTTCACCGCTGACCGTGAGGCCGCCCTTGAAGCCGCCCCCCTTGCCGCCGCGGCCACGGCCACGGTCTTCGCGCAGGGTGTCGAAACGGCGCAGTTCGCGCCCTTCGTCGGCCGTGCTGTGGCCATTGACGTAAGCGTTGCCACGGCCGCCTTCGCGCACGCGCACGGTGGTCTTGGCGGCGCGGCGCTGGCCGATCACCGGCTGCAGGGTGAGGGCCGACGGAGCGCCTTCTTCCAGCTTCAGTTCAGCACGCAGCGCTTCGACCTGGGCGCTCGGCAGCTCGACCGCCTGGCCACGGGCCAGTTCGCGCGGCAGGCTGACCCGGCCGTAGCGGGTGCGCTTGAGGCGACTGACCTGGCAGCCCTGCGATTCCCACAGGCGGCGCACTTCGCGGTTGCGGCCTTCCTTGACCACGACGCGGAACCAGTCGTGCGAATCGGTGCCGCCGATGCGTTCGATCTCGTCGAACTTGGCCGGGCCGTCTTCCAGCGCGACGCCACGGGCAAGGCGGTCGACGATGGCATCGGCCACCTTTTCCTGGCCTTCCGGTGCACGCACGCGGACCACGTACTCGCGCTCGACCTCGAAGGACGGGTGCATCATCGCGTTGGCCAGTTCACCATCGGTGGTCGCCAGCAGCAGGCCGGTGGTGTTGATGTCGAGGCGACCGATCGCGATCCAGCGCGCGCCCTTCAGCGGCGGCAGCGATTCGAACACGGTCGGACGGCCTTCGGGGTCTTCGCGGGTGGTCACTTCGCCTTCCGGCTTGTTGTAGACCAGCACGCGCGAGGGTTCGGACAGGGCCGTGGCGACGAAGCCGCGGCCGTCCAGTTCGATCTTGTCGCCGCTCTTGACCGACATGCCGGTCTGCGCGACTTCACCGTTGACCTTGACCAGGCCTTCGGCGATGCGCTGTTCCAGCGCGCGGCGCGAGCCAAGGCCGGCCTGGGCCAGAACCTTGTGCAGGCGTTCTTCCAACTTGAACTGTTCGGAGGTGGCTTCGCGCTTGAGCGAGAGCTTGTTCAACGACAGCTTGCGAGGGGTGTCACTCATCAGTTTTGCTCCGGCCGACGGTTTCGAGGTCGGCCTCTGGTTCGGAATCGGCTTGGTCAACAGCCACGGTCGTCGTCGCGACGGCGTTGTCTTCGCGTTCGTTCACTGGCACCGCGCGCTCGCCCGGCGCGGAATCGGGGTGCCCATCATCGAGGGGCGAAGGTGCTTGCTCATCGGTGGCCGCCGCAGGGACTGCGTCGGCGGAATGCGGGGTGTTGCCACCGGCCAGGCCGGCATCATCATTGGCGGCACCGTCCGGCTCGGCCGAGACGTCGGGGCCGTCGGCGCTGGCGGCAGCCGGTGCATCGCGGTCCAGGGCCAGCTGTGGTTCCAGCTCGCCCAGGTCCTTCAACTCCGACAGCGGCGGCAGCTCATCCAGGCGCTTGAGGCCGAAGTAATCCAGGAAGCCCTTGGTGGTGCCGAACAGTGCCGGCTTGCCGGGCACGTCGCGGTGGCCGACGACGCGGATCCATTCGCGCTCTTCCAGTGCCTGGATGATGTTGCTGCTGACAGCGACGCCGCGCACCTGCTCGATCTCGCCGCGGGTGATCGGTTGCCGGTAGGCGATCAGCGCCAGCGTTTCCAGGGTGGCACGGGTGTAGCGGGTCTTGCGTTCGGTCCACAGCCGGCTGATCCAGCCATGCACCTCGCCGGTGACCTGGTAGCGGAAGCCCGAGGCGACCTCGACCAGTTCCACGCCGCGGCCTTCGCAGCCTTCGCGCAGGTGCTCCAGCGCACGTTCGATGCTGCCCGGCGGTGCTGGTTCCTCTTCCGGGAACAGGTCTTTCAGCTGGGCCAGGGTCAGCGGCTGGCTGGAGGCCAGCAGGGCACCTTCGACAATGCGGTTGATCAGCGGTTGATCCATCGGCAGGCAGCGCTCACTCGTTCTCGTTGGCGGCGTCGTTGTCGTCGAACTCGCTGCTGAACTGCAGCGGGGCATTGGTGTTGCCGGCCGCCAGCGACTTCACGTAGATCGCCGCCAGCGGTTCCTCCTGGACGATGTCCAGCAGTTGCTCCTTGGCCAGTTCCAGCACGGCCAGGAAGGTGACCAGCACGCCCAGCTTGCCTTCTTCAGCAGTGAACAGGCTTTCAAAACGGTAGAACCTGCCGTCTTCCATGCGGCCGAGCACTTCGCCCATGCGCTGCCTCACACTCAGCGCCTCGCGCTTGATCGCGTGGCCGCTGAACAGCTCGGCGCGCTTGAGCACATCGTGCAGCGCCAGCAGCATCTCCTTCAGGTCCACCGGCGGCGGCAGTTTCACCGTGGCGCGTTCGGGCATGAAGGCATGGGCCACCGTGGTGTCCCGGTCCTGGCGGGGCAGGGCATCGATGTCCTCCGCCGCCTGCTTGAAACGTTCGTACTCCTGCAGCCGGCGCACCAGTTCGGCGCGCGGATCGGCTTCATCGCCTTCGTCGCTGACCGGGCGCGGCAGCAGCATGCGCGACTTCACCTCGGCCAGGATCGCTGCCATCACCAGATACTCGGCCGCCAGTTCGAAGCGCAGCTCGCGCATCACGGTGATGTACTCCACGTACTGCCGGGTGATCTCGGCCACGGGGATGTCCAGCACGTCCAGGTTCTGCCGGCGGATCAGGTACAGCAGCAGGTCCAGCGGACCTTCGAAGGCATCCAGGATGACTTCCAGCGCATCCGGCGGGATGTACAGGTCCTGCGGAATCTGCAGGACCGGTTGCCCATGCACGACGGCCAGCGGCATTTCCTGCTGCTGGGGGGCGGGCGGCCGGGTTGGCGGGTTCGCGTCGAGCGCGAGTTCGGAAGTCATCTAATGGACATCAGGATTGCAACGGACCAGTCGCGGCACCCGGCGCCGCGCGTGCACCGCGGGCCCCAAGGCACCAGGCGCGCCTGTCTCGGCGCGATTCCACACATATCAAACAGCAGGACGCGCCGCAGGAGACGGCAGCGACGGGACTACGGGGAGGTCGTCTACGTGGCCTGCCCGGAAGCGGCAGGTCGGTCGTCGGGGGCTGCGTTGGCCGCAAAAACCGACGGGTTGCTGCATCCAGCCACGTGCAATGGACTCTAGGGTAAGCCTTTGCCGAGCCAGTGTCCAGCCGCGGCCAGGGCGAGGAGGCTTTGGCTAGAATCGGCGGACCCGACAACGCGAGCGAGGAAATGCCGGTGTGGTATGTGATTGAAGGCTATGACGGCCAGGACGTGCTGACGCAACGGCTGCAGGCCCGGCCGGAACACCTGGCGCGGCTGCACGCGCTGCGTGTTGAAGGGAGACTGCTGCTGGCCGGCCCCTGTCCGGCGATCGACAGCGAAGATCCAGGCCCGGCGGGGTTCAGTGGTTCGGTGGTGATCGCCCGCTTCGGGTCGCTGCCGGAGGCGCAGGCCTGGGCCGATGCGGACCCCTATGTGGCCGCAGGTGTCTACGTGAGGGTGCAGGTGCGGCCCTTCCGCCAGGTGCTGCCGTGAACGCGGACCGGATCGAGCGGATCCGTGATGCGCTGCAGCAGGCGCTGGCCCCGAGCGTGCTCGAGATCGAGGACGACAGTCATCGTCATGCCGGCCACGCTGGCGCGCGCGATGGCCGTGGCCATTTCAACGTGCATGTGGTCAGCGAGCGCTTTGCCGGCCTCGGCCCGTTGGCCCGCCACCGCGCGGTATACGCGGCGTTGGGCGCGATGATGGAAACCGACATCCACGCGCTGTCCATCCGCGCGCTGGCACCGTCAGAACAGGGCTGAGCCCTTGTCCCGCACTGTCATTGCCGGTCCGTGCGTGGACCGCCAGGGACAGATTTCCATGTCCATTTCAGGACATTCGTCTAACGGACAGTTTACAAGCCCAGATGGAAACGCTTACATTCCGCGCCAATGCTGGTAGGTCCAAGCCGTGGAGGGCGGCTTCGTGAACAAGGCAGCCATTACAATCAAGGATGTCGCACGCGAAGCCCGGGTCTCCGTGGCCACGGTTTCCCGCGCGCTCAACGGGCATGAAAATGTCGCCGAACCGGTCCGCCAGCTTGTGCTGGAGGTGGCCGCACGGCTGCGTTACACCCCGCACGCCGCCGCCCGCAGCCTGAGCAGCCGCCGCACCAACACGGTCGGCGTGGTGCTGCCGGACCTGTACGGCGAGTTCTTCTCCGAGCTGATGCGCGGCATCGACGGCGTTGCCCGCAGTCGCCGCCAGCATCTGCTGGTGTCCAGCTACCACGGCGACCAGGAGCAGCAGGGTGCTGCCCTGCGCGCCATGCGCGGGCGTGTCGATGGCCTGCTGGTGCTCTCGCCCTATGCGGAGAGCCCCGGCTTCCTGACCGACAACCTGCCGCAGTCGCTGCCCACCGTACTGATCAACACCTACCTGCCTGGGCAGGATCATCCGGTGTTGAGCATCGACGACCACGCGGGCGCAATGGCGATGACCCGTCATCTGCTCGATGCCGGTCACCGGCGCATCGCGTTCATTTCTGGCCCGGACCTCAACTTCGACGCGCGCGAGCGCCTGCGCGGCTTCCGTGACGCGCTGGCGGCTGCCGGCGGCAGCGCCGAAGGCATCGAGCTGCCCGGTGATTTCGACGAAGCTTCCGGCCATCGCGCCGGTCAGGAGTTGTTGGCAGCCGGCACGCTGCCCGATGCCGTGTTCGCCGCCAACGACATGATGGCACTTGGCTGCCTGTACGCCTTCGCGCAGGCAGGCGTCCATGTTCCGTCCGATGTCGCCCTGGCGGGTTTTGATGACATTCCGCTGGCACGTTTCGTTCACCCGTCGCTGACCACCATGCAGGTCAGCATCGCCGAGCTCGGCGATCGGGCGATGACGCGCCTGATGCAGTTGATGGACGGCACCTCCACGGAAGGGGCCGGGGACAAGCAGACCCTGGTACCCCGTCTCGTTGTTCGCGATTCCACCACTCCGCCATCCGGCCGTTGAAGCCGGAGGCGTTCCTTCTTTTTTGATTGATCGCAGGGGACCGCACACGCGGTCGCCGCCACCCGGAGATTGAGTTGATGATGCATTCCACTATCCGCACGCCGGCGCGCCGGCTGCTGAGCACCGCACTGGTCAGCTGCCTGATGCTGGCCGCCGCCCCGAACGCCCTGGCGCAGTCGGCCAACGCCAGCCTGCGCGGCCAGGTTGCCGGCGCACAGGCCGGTTCGGAGGTCACCGCCACCAACGTTGCGACCGGCACCGTGCGCCGCGGCACCGTCCGCGCCGACGGCAGCTACTCGCTGATGGGCCTGGACCCGGGCACCTACGACGTGGTGGCCAACGGCCAGACCCAGAAGGTCACCGTGACCGTGGCCTCCACCGCCACCCTGAACTTCGCCGGCGCTGCCAGCAGTACCCCGGGTTCGACCGCGGCCACCAACCTGGACACCGTCAACGTCGTCGCGCCGACCCTGCTGCAGGAAGTGCGCACGTCCGAAGTCGGCAAGACCGTCAGCCTGCAGCAGATCCAGACCACCCCGCAGGTGTCGCG
Source organism: Stenotrophomonas sp. STEN147 (assembly GCF_056757995.1). Taxonomy (NCBI): domain Bacteria; kingdom Pseudomonadati; phylum Pseudomonadota; class Gammaproteobacteria; order Lysobacterales; family Lysobacteraceae; genus Stenotrophomonas; species Stenotrophomonas sp. STEN147. Next base: position 66,216 of record NZ_JBRRCG010000005.1, on the reverse strand, counting down.
CAACTTCCTGGAGTTCGCCGACGCGGTGCCGGGCCTGATCTTCACCCGTGATGCGAAGGGCAATACCTCGCTGCGCGGCGGCGCCACCAATGCCGATGGCACCAACGTGTACATCGATGGCGTGGGCCAGAAGAGCTACGTCAAGGGCGGCGGTGTGGCCGGCCAGTCCGGCAGCGCAGGCAACCCCTTCCCGCAGCTGGCCATTGGCGAATACAAGGTCATCAGCGGCAACTACAAGGCCGAGTACGGCCAGGTCTCGAGCGCTGCGGTGACCGCAGCGACCAAGTCCGGCACCAACGAATTCAAGGGTGAGGCGTTCTATCGCTACACCGACGAGGACATGCGCGCCAAGACCCCGGCCGAACGCCAGGGCGGCAAGGACAAGCAGGTGTCGGCCGAGAAGGAATACGGCTTCGCGCTGGGCGGCCCGATCATCCAGGACAAGGCCCACTTCTTCGTGACCTACGAAGCCAAGCGCTTCGACCTGCCGGTCACCATCGCACCGGACGGTGCGGTCACCGGTGCCGCCGGTCTGCTGCCGCCCGCCGGCGCCGCCGGTCTCGGCCCGGCCAGCCAGCCGTTCCAGCAGGACCTGATCTTCGGCAAGATCGACTTCGAGCCGACCGACAACGATCGCATCGAGCTGACCTTCCAGGACCGCGACGAAACGCAGTCGCAGTTCAGTGGCCAGACCTCGCCGGAAGCCGGCCGTGAAGTGGTCAATACCGACCGTCGTTACGCGCTGCGCTGGAACCACAGCGGCGAGCGCTACTACAACGAATTGATGGTCACCCACGAAGATTCGTTCAACAACCCGACCCCGCTGACCCTGGCCAACGGCATCACCTACACCGCGCCGGACGGTCCTGAAGACCGCACGATCGTGAAGATCGGTGGCGCCTCGGCACTGGACTCGCAGGTGAAGGGCCAGAAGGGCTGGTCGATCGAAGACAACCTGACCCTGGATGGCATCCAGTGGGCGGGCGACCACACCATCAAGATGGGCGTGAAGTACAAGCAGATCGACCTGTACGCTTCCGATGCGGCGCAGATCAACCCGACCTTCACCTACACCCTGGGTGATCCGGACTTCCCGGACTCCATTCCGTACAAGGCGCAGTTCGTCAAGCCGGTGACCGGCGTGTCGGGCGTGTCCGGCGAAGTACGCTCCAAGTCCAAGCAGTACGGCGTGTTCATCCAGGACGACTGGCAGGTCAATGACCACCTGCAGCTGAACATCGGCCTGCGCTGGGATTACGAGAAGACCCCGTCCTACCTGGACTTCGTGACCCCGCAGCAGGTGGTCGATGCCATCTATTCGCAGGATCCGCGCGCACCCGCCGGCCAGACCTACGCCGATTCGCTGGCGCTGGGCGGCCTGGACATCAGCGACTACATCAGCAACGGTCACAACCGCAAGGCATTCAAGGATGCCTGGCAGCCGCGCCTGGGCTTCTCGTATGACATCAACGCCGACGAGCAGCATGTGATCCACGGTGGTGCCGGCCGTTCCTACGACCGCGACCTGTTCGACAACCTGCAGCTGGAGACCACCAAGCTGGCCCTGCCGCAGCCGACCATCTACTTCCGCAACCCGGCCACCGGGACCTGCATCAACGGTCAGGCCGCCTGCTACGACTGGAATCCGAACCTGCTCAACGGCATCGGCAACCTGCAGGCGCTGGTGGGATCGACCAGCAACGCCGGCCTGGAGGTCGACCTGCTGAACAACAAGCTGAAGGCACCGTACTCGGATCAGTTCAGCCTGGGCATGAGCAACCAGATCGGTGACTGGCTGACCGATGCCACCATCGCCCGCACCCTGAGCTACGACGGTTTCGCCTTCACCCTGGGCAACCGTTACCCGACCGGCCAGTTCTTCGATGATCCGCGCCTGTGCGGCGGTACCGAGCCGGGCCTGAGCCAGGCCTGGAGCTGCAACGTGCCGGGCTTCGGCAGCCTGATCATCGGCCAGCAGGGCATCAAGACCCGCGCCACCCAGGTCCTGCTGTCGGCGCAGAAGCCGTTCACCAAGGAAAGCGGCTGGGGCACCTCGATCGCCTACACCTGGACCACCGCACGCCACAACCGCGACATCAATGAGAAGTACGCCTTCGACCGCGGCCTGATCGGCGATTACCCGACCATCCGTTCCAACGGCGCTCCCCGTCACCGCCTGGTGATGACCGGTTCGTACGCGGGCTTCTGGGGCATCACCTTCGGCGGCAAGATCACCCTGGCAACGCCGACGGCCGTCAACGACTGGTACCCCGTGCCGCAGGCCAGCGGCTACACCCTGCCCACCCCGCAGGCGGCCGTGCCCAACGCCAACGGCAAGTTCCTGGTGGGTGGCAAGATCTTCGGCTACCGCTCGGTCGACCTGCAGGCGACGAAGACGTTCAAGATGCCGGGTGATACCGAGCTGTACGCTCGCCTGGACATCATCAACGTGTTCGATTTCGACAACTTCTCCACCTACAACTACGTCAAGACCAACGGCAAGCTGCAGGCCAGCTACAACGAGACCGGTGACATCATCGGTACGCCCCGCCAGATCAAGGCGGAAGTGGGCTTCCGCTTCTAAGCGGGTACGCCTGCTGCAGGAGTCGATGCCGCCGGTTCGCCGGCGGCATCGGCAACTGCGATGATCGCGCTGTCAGGCCACGTTCCCGTGGCTTTTTTAAATGTGTGGTTTGTAAACGATTTCAGATCATTGGACGTTATGCTTTCCCATCGATCAGTCCACCGGAGGAACCGCGCCATGCAGGCACGCCACCTGTTGTCCGCCGCAGCGATGACCCTGGCCATCGCCGCCTGCAAGCCGGCCCAGCAGGAGCCCGCCAAACCCCGGCCGCCGGTGATCCTGATCGAGGCCGATGCACCGCCGCGGCCGATGAAGCCGGAACTGCCGCCGCTGTTCGATGACATTGAACGCCGCACCTTCCAGTTCTTCTGGGACACCACCAATGAAGTGAACGGCCTGACACCGGACCGTTATCCGTCACGCCCGTTCGCCAGCATCGCCTCGGTCGGCTTCGCGCTCACCGCCTATCCGATCGGCATCGAGAATGGCTGGGTCAGCCGCAACCAGGCGATCGACCGCACGCTGACGACGCTGAAATTCTTCCGTGACGTGCCGATGGGCCCGCAGCGCACCGGCAAAGCCGGCTACAAGGGCTTCTACTATCACTTCCTGGACATGCAGGAAGGCCGCCGCTACGACAGCTGGGTCGAACTGTCGTCGGTGGATACCGCGCTGCTGATGATGGGCGTGCTGTTCGCGCAGTCCTATTACGACGGCGATGATCCGCGCGAGAAGGAGATCCGGCAGATTGCCGATACCCTGTACAGGAAGATCGACTGGCCGTGGCTGCAGCAGCGCGCGCCGCTGATCTCGATGGGCTGGTTCCCCGAAAGCGGCTTCATCGACCACGACTGGATGGGCTACAACGAGGCGATGATGGTGTACATCCTTGCCCTCGGCTCGCCCACGCATCCGGTCAGCCCCGACGCATGGACGGTGTGGACCCGGACCTACGACAACGACTGGGGCGTCTACCAGGGCCAGGAATACCTGTCCTTCGGGCCTCTGTTCGGCCACCAGTACAGCCATGTCTGGATCGATTTCCGCGATATCCAGGATGCCTACATGCGCGAGCGCGGCAGCACCTACTTCCTCAACAGCCGCTCGGCCGCGCTGGCCCAGCGCGAGTACGCCATCGCCAACCCGATGCAGTGGAAGGAGTACGGCGAGAACGTGTGGGGACTGACCGCCAGCGATGGTCCGCAGAACACCACCCAGGAATATCGCGGCGAGCAGCGCCAGTTCCGCCACTACTCCTCGCGCGGCGCCGGCCTGCGCGAGAACTTCGACGACGGCACCATCGCGCCGACCGCGGCGGTGGCCTCGATCGTGTTCGCCCCTGAGCAGGTCATTCCGGCCACGCTGGAGATGCACAAGCGCTTCGGCGATTACATCTATTCCAGCTACGGTTTCCTGGATTCGTTCAATCCCAGCTTCAGCTACGACATTCCGATCAAGACCGGGCGCCTGGTGCCGGATCGTGGCTGGGTCGCCAGCGACTACATCGCCATCGACCAGGGCCCGATCCTGACCATGATCGCCAACTACCGCAACGACTTCGTGTGGGAAGTCATGAAGAAGAACCCCTACATCCGCAAGGGGCTGGAGCGCGCCGGATTCAGCGGCGGCTGGCTGGCCCCCGAGGGCTCGTTCCAGCCGCTGGAACTGCAGAAGGACGAGAAGGCTGCATCGGCGCGCGCGGTCGGCATCGCCGAGTCACGCGCGGCCGCCGCACAGGAACAGAAGAACAATGCCAACCGCACCACAGGCCAGGGAAAGTAACGCTGTGCAGAACTGGCTCCATCGCATGCGCTGTTGGGCGCTGCCGGCCCTGGCCGCGCTGGTCGTGGCGGGCTGCGCCCGTACCGAACCGGGCACCACCACCGTGCGCTTCTGGGCGATGGGGCGCGAAGCGGAAGTGGTCAGCGAGCTGATCCACGAATTCGAGGCCGAGAATCCCGGCATCAAGGTGGATGTGCAGAACATCCCATGGACCGCGGCGCACGAGAAGCTGCTCACCGCGTTCGCCGCCGATGGCCTGCCCGATGTCTGCCAGCTGGGCAACACCTGGGTTCCCGAATTCGCCGAGCTCGATGCGCTGACGCCGCTGCAACCGTTCGTGCAGCGCTCGGCGGTGGTCGATCCGAAGGATTACTTCCAGGGCATCTGGGATACCAACGTGATCCATGGCGAGCTGGTGGGCGTGCCGTGGTACGTCGATACCCGCCTGATCTATTACCGCAAGGACCTGCTGGCCAAGGCCGGATACGACCACCCGCCGCGGACCTGGCAGGAGTGGAACGAACAGATGGCGGCGATCAAGCGCATGCAGGGCCCGAACCGGTATGCCGTGCTGATGCCGATCAACGAGTTCGAGCAGCAGCTGTCGCTGGCGCTGCAGCAACCCGATCCGCTGCTGCGCGACGACGATACCCGTGGCAACTTCTCCAGCCCGGGCTTCCGCCGCACGCTGGCCTTCTACGCCAACATGTTCGAGCAGGGCTGGGCGCCGAAGATGTCCGAGACGCAGATCTCCAATGTCTGGGATGAATTCTTCCGCGGCTTCAACGTGTTCTACATCTCCGGCCCCTGGAACATCCGCGAGTTCAAGAAGCTGCAGCCGAAGGCGCTGGAAGGGCAGTGGGGCACCGCGGCGTTGCCGGGCCCGGATGGCCCCGGTGCGGGCATCGCCGGCGGTACCAGCCTGGTGATCTTCCGCAAATCGCAGCAGAAGGAAGCCTCCTGGAAGCTGATCGAGTTCCTGTCGCGCCCGGAAATCCAGGCCCGTTTCCATTCGATCATCGGTGATCTGCCGCCGCGTCGCAGTGCCTGGGATGCACCGTCCCTGGCCGGTGATCCGCTGGCGGCGGCGTTCCGCGACCAGCTGGAGCGGGTCAGCCCGACGCCCAAGGTGCTTGAGTGGGAGCGCATCGTGCAGGAAATGCGCATCGTCACCGAAAAGGTGGTGCGCGGCGGGATGCCTCAGGACGACGCCGTGGCCGAGCTGGACCAGCGCGTGGACAAGGTGCTGGCCAAGCGTCGCTGGATGCATGAACAACAACGCCTGCAGGAGCGCGCGCCTTCGCCGACGCGTTCAAGCAGCACCCTGGCCGATGGGAGCGCGCAATGAAACGAACTTCGCTGGCCGGATGGATCTTCGCAGGCCCCTCGCTGATCGTGCTGGGGGTGTTCTTCGGCCTGCCGGTCGCCTCGGCGCTGGCGCTCAGCGTCACCGACTTCGACCTGTACGCATTGGCCGACAGCAGCAACCTGCGTTTCGTCGGCCTCGGCAACTACATCGACCTGCTGCAGACGCCGATGTTCTGGAAGTCGCTGTGGAACACCAGCTACTTCGTGCTGATCGGTGTGCCGCTGTCGATCGGTGTGTCACTGGGCGCGGCGATGCTGCTGAACGCGCCTGCCGCGCGTTTCAAGGCGCTGTTCCGCACCGCGCTGTTCGCGCCGGTGGTGACCACGCTGGTGGCGGTGGCGGTGATCTGGCGCTACCTGTTCCATACCAGCTACGGCCTGGTCAACTACGGCCTGGGCCATCTGGGCATCAGCCCGATCGACTGGCTGGGCGACCCGAACTGGGCGATGCCCACCATCATGCTGTTCGCGGTGTGGAAGAACTTCGGCTACAACATGGTGATCTTCCTGGCCGGCCTGCAGGCGATCCCGCATGATCTGTACGAAGCGGCGCGGATCGACGGTGCCTCGCGCTGGAAGCAGTTCCTGCACATCACCCTGCCCATGCTCGGCCCGGTGCTGCTCGTGGTCGGAGTGATCACCGTCTCCGGCTACTTCCAGCTGTTCGCCGAGCCTTACGTGATGACGCGTGGCGACCCGCTGCAGAGCACGGTCAGCGTGCTGTATTTCATGTTCGAGGAAGGCTTCAAGTGGTGGAACCTGGGACGCGCCTCCGCGGTGGCATTCCTGCTGTTCCTGATCATCCTGGCGGTGACCACCGTGATGCTGCGCTTTGGCCGCAGGAGGCAGTTGGTATGAGTCGTGAAATCGGCCAGTCGCGCTGGCATCCGTGGTGGATCAACGGCGCGTTGCTGGTGCTGGCCCTGGTCAGCCTTGCACCGCTGCTGTGGATGGTCTCGGTCTCGTTCATGCCGCAGGGCGAGGCCAGCCATTTCCCGCCTCCGCTGTTGCCCTCGCAGGTGACCACCCACAACTACCACGAGCTGTTCGCGCGTACCGGCATGGGCGGCAATTTCGCCAACAGCCTGCTGGTGTCGCTGGCGATCACGCTGGGCTCGCTGCTGCTCAATACGATGGCCGGCTATGCGTTCGCCAAGCTGAATTTCGTTGGCCGTGAGCGCCTGTTCCAGGTGTTGATGGCGGCGCTGGTCATTCCCGCCCAGGTGGCGATGCTGCCGCTGTTCCTGCTGATGAAGCAGCTGGGGCTGGTCAACAGCTTCGGTGGCGTGATCGTGCCGGCGCTGGCGAGCGTGTTCGGCATCTTCCTGGTGCGGCAGTACGCGCGGTCGATCCCGGACGAACTGCTGGAGGCCGCGCGCATCGACGGGGCAGGGGAGCTGCGCATCTTCTTCCAGATCGTGCTGCCGATGCTCAAGCCGGTGCTGGTGACCCTGGCGATCTTCACCTTCATGGGCGCATGGAACGATTTCATGTGGCCGCTGATCGTGTTGACCGATCAGGAGCACTACACTTTGCCGGTGGCCCTGGCCACCCTCTCGCGCGAACACATCATGGACGTGGAAATGATGATGGCCGGCGCGGTGGTTACCGTGGTTCCGGTGCTGGCACTGTTCCTGGTGCTGCAGCGGTACTACATCCAAGGATTGTTGCTGGGGAGCGTGAAGGGATGAAGGGTGCGATCGCCGTTGGACTGGGCCTGTTGTGGACCTCCCTGGCGATCGCCGCCCCTCCGGCGCTGCCGGCGCCGAAGGTGCTGGACGACTTCGACGATGTCAGTGCCTGGAAGCTGGTGCTGTCCGACCAGGTCAGCGGCTCGCTGCGCCCGGTCAGCGGCGCGGGTGGCGGCCGCGCGCTGTGCCTGGATTACGACTTCCACAACGTATCGGGTTACGTCGGCATCCGTCGCGCGCTGGCGGTCGAGTATCCGGTCAACTACCGCTTCGGCTTCCAGCTGCGCGGTGATTCACCGGCCAATGATCTGCAGTTCAAGCTGATCGACGCCAGCGGTGACAACGTGTGGTGGGTCAACCGCCCCGGTTACAGTTTTCCCAGGTCGTGGACGCCGGTCGAGTACCGGCGTCGGCAGATCGACAAGGCGTGGGGGCCGTCGCCGGAGAAGGAAATGGCGCGCAGCGCCGCAGTCGAGTTCACGATCTACAGCAAGGTCGGCGGACGCGGCACGGTGTGCTTCGACAGGCTGACCCTGCAGGGCCTGCCCGCACGGGACGAATCGCCGCTGCGGCCGGAGGTGATTGCCGACACCGCCACGGCGCTGCAGGACCGGATGGTGGACGGCAAGAGCGATACCTTCTGGATCAGCGGTGGGGTGAAGCAGCAGACCATCAGCCTGGACCTGCACAAGAGCCGCGAGATCGGCGGTGCGGTGATCGACTGGCTGCCGGACCTGCAGGCGACCCGCTACACCGTGCGCACGTCCGTGGACGGACGCGACTGGCGCATGGCACGCGAAGTGACCGCCGGTGGCGGTGGCCGTGACTGGCTGGCGCTGCCGGATACCGATGCGCGCTATGTGCGCTTCGACCTGCAGGGAGGTCCGAACTGGCGCTATGGCATCCGTGACATCACGCTCAAGCCACTGGACTTCGCAGCCACGCCCAATGCATTCCTGTCGTCGGTTGCCGCTGATCTCCCACGCGGTGCGGTACCGCGCGCGTTCGTGGGCGAACAGCCGTACTGGACCCTGCTGGGTCTGGATGGCGGCCAGCAACAGGCGCTGATCAGCGAAGACGGTGCGCTGGAGCCTGCCAAGGGCAGCTTCAGCATCGAGCCGTTCGTCCGCCTGGATGGCAAGCTGATCGCCTGGAGTGATGTGGCCATCACCCAGTCGCTGCAGGATCGCTACCTGCCCATCGCCAATGTCGACTGGGTGCATGAGAAGGTGGGGCTGGCGGTCACCGGATTCGTGCAGGGCACGCCCGAGCGTGCGCAGCTGATCGGTCGCTACCGCCTGAGCAATCCGGACAAGGTGGCCCACGAGTACACGCTGGCGTTGGCCATCCGCCCCTGGCAGGTCAATCCGCCAACCCAGTTCCTCAACACCACCGGCGGCTTCAGCCGCATCGACAGCCTCGACGTCGGCGAGCAGCTGGTCCGCATCAATGGCGAGCCACGCATCTACCCGCTGCAGGTACCTGATGCGCGTTTTGCCACCTCTTTCGATGGCAAGCTCGATGCCATGCACCTCGCCTCGGGCAAGCTGCCGGCGACGACCGCGGTGAAGGACAGCACCGGCATGGCGTCGGGCGCGCTGCTGTACACGATCACCCTGGAACCCGGGCAAAGCCGCGAAGTGGCGGTGGTGCTGCCGCAGACCGGTGGCTGGGCGCCGCAGGCTGTGGACGTGGCAAAGGCGCAGCAGCAGGTTGCCGACATGTGGCGTGCCAAGCTCGGCGTGGTGTCGCTGCAGGTTCCGAAGGCGGGCCAGCCGATGGTCGATACGCTGCGCACCGCGGTAGCGCACATGCTGATCTCGCGCGTCGGGCCCAGCCTGCAGCCGGGCACGCGCTCGTATGCGCGCAGCTGGATCCGCGACGGCGCGATGATCTCCGAGGGGTTGCTGCGCATGGGCCGCAGCGACGCGGTGCGTGACTACCTCAACTGGTATGCGCCGTTCCAGTTCGAGAATGGCAAGGTGCCGTGCTGCGTCGACGCACGTGGCAGCGACCCGGTGCCGGAGAACGACAGCCATGGTGAGTTGATCTACAACATCGCCGAGTATGGCCGCTACACCGGCGACAGCACGTTCATGGAACTGATGTGGCCGCACGTGCAGGGGGCCTACCAGTACATGGAGCAGCTGCGTGCCAGCGAGCGCACCGAGGAGAACCGTGCACGCAACCCGGCCTTCTACGGGATGATGCCGGCCTCGATCAGCCACGAAGGTTACTCGGCCAAGCCGATGCATTCGTACTGGGACAACTTCTGGGCGCTGCGTGGCTACAAGGACGCTGCGCTGCTGGCGACGCAACTGGGCAAGGTGGAGGCGATGCAGATCGCCGAGTCACGCGATCAGTTCCGCGACGACCTGCAGGCATCGCTGCTGTCGGCCATGCAGCAGCACAACATCGATTACCTGCCTGGCTCGGCCGAGCTGGGCGATTTCGATGCGACATCGACGACCATCGCGCTGGCGCCCGGGGGCGAGCAGGGCCGGCTGCCGCAGCAGGCCCTGGAAGCAACCTTCGAGCGTTACTGGAAGGAATTCGTCGCGCGTCGCGATGGCAAGCGCGAATGGAAGGACTACACGCCGTATGAGTGGCGCAACGTCGCCGCCTTCGTGCGCCTGGGCTGGCGCGACCGCGCCTGGCAGGCGACCGAGTTCTTCTTCAAGGACCGTGCCCCGCCGGCATGGAACCAATGGGCGGAAGTGGTCTCGCGGACACCGCGCAAGCCGTTCTTCGTCGGCGACCTGCCGCATGCATGGGTCGCGTCGGATTTCGTGCGCTCGGCGCTGGACATGTTCGCCTATAGCCGCGACATGGATGAGTCACTGGTGTTGGCCGGCGGCGTTCCAACGGCCTGGCTGCAGGGTGAGGGCATCGCGGTGCAGGGCCTGCGTACGCCGCAGGGGCAGTTGAACTATCGGTTGCGGCGCAGTGACAAGCTGCTGGTGCTGGAGGTGCAGCCCGGCCTGGTACCACCGGCTGGAGGCGTGGTACTTCCGTGGCCCTACGCGGGTGAACCGGGTGACGCCACCATCAATGGCGCGCCGGGTGAATGGGTCGACCGCGAACTGCATGTGCACGAACTGCCTGCCCGCGTCGAGATCGAAGTGCCGGCGGCAGTGCGTCGCTCCGAGCGCAAGGGACAGTAAGCATGGGTAGGAAGGCATGGCGTGCGCGCGCGGCAGCGTGCGCACTGGGCATGGCGATCGCGCTGGCGCTGCCTGCCGCGGCGATGGCGGACGTACCACCGGCGGACGATGGGGACGCATCGGCCCACGCGCCTGGCATGGGCATGGTCACCTTCAACCTGCACCACGACCGCGAGGACTGGCCCAGCCGGCGTCGTACCATCCTGGCAGAACTCAAGCGCCTGCAACCTGATGCCATCGCGCTGCAGGAAGTGATCCAGCGGCGCAACGTGCGCAACCAGGCGCAATGGCTCGCCAGCCAGCTGGGCTACCGATACGTGTTCGTGTCCACCGATCCGGTCGGCGCGCCCAAGCGCTACGGCAACGCACTGTTGACGCGACAGCCGATCCTCGCCCAGGGCGAGCACCTGCTGCTGCCGCTGGACGACTATCGCACCGTGGCCCACCTGCGCATCGAGGTGGAGGGCCGGCCAGTCAACCTCTATGCAACCCATCTCAATGAGCGCAGCGATGAAAGCGGCAAGCGCATCCGGCGGACGCAGGTGGAGGATCTGCTGCGCTTCATCGCCGCAACGTCGGACGGCGCGCCGGTGGTGATCGCCGGCGACTTCAATGCACTGGTCGATGCGGGTGACCTGAGCGAGCTGCGCAGCCACTATGGCGACAGCTATGGCAGCGTGCATGTGAACACCGACCTCGCGGCTGTCAGCACCCTCAACCGGCATTACTACCCGGCGCCCTCGCGGATCGATCACATCTTCTTCCAGCAGGATCAGCTGGTTGCGCGTGAGGCCAGGCTGCTGTTCGACCAGCCGGATGACAGCGGCCGCTGGGCTTCGGATCATTACGGCGTCTGGACGCGATTGCAGTTCGCCCCGAAACCCTGAACAACGACCCAGCGGCCTATCCCCGGTCGGCACGATACAGCCCGATGCACAAACAGAAACGGCGGGGATCATCGATCCCCGCCGTTCTGCTGTCACCCGATCAACGAGCGGTCAGTTGGCCGGCGGCGTGCGCTTGGCGGCCTCTTCGTCCTCTTCGTCGGCCTTGGCGTCGGCCGCCTGGGCGGCAGCGTCGGCATGGCCATCCGCGACCGGGTCGAGGGTCGGCGTCACGACGGCATCGGCGACCGGCGCAGGGGCGTCCACCGGCGGGGCTTCCACGGCCACCGGTGCGACCGGGGCTTCGGCAACCACGACAGGCTCGACGACCGGCTTCACTTCAACCATCGGGGCAGCCTCAACGGCCACCGGCGCGGTTTCAGGCACGGGCGCTGCCTCAACAGCCTCCGGCTTCGACTCCACGACGGGTGCAGGCTCGACCACGACCGGCTTCACGTCCACCACAGGGGCCGCTTCGGCCACCACCGGCGTTGCTTCGATCACCGGTGCGGCGTCCGCCGACGGGGTTGCCGCCACCACGGGCTGTGCGGGTGTTGCGGCGTCGATGGCGTCGAGCATGCTGGTCTGCACCGGCGATGGCGCCGGTTCTGCCTTGGCAGCCGTCTCGACCGGTGCCGGAGGCGCGGCGGTCACCGGGGCGGCGGCTTCAACCACGGCGCTGCTGACCACGGCGGCCGGTGCGGCGGCCACGGCAGCCGCAACGCGGGTCGGCTTCTCGCCTTCGACGATGGACGGCTCGACGTCATCATCGAAGTCGAACTCCGGCTGCGAGCGGGCGGGCTGGGTGGCTGCAACCGGTGCTGACCCGGCAGCGTGGTCGACACGCGGCTCGGCGCTGTCGGTGCTGTCGGCGTCATCGCCTTCGTCACCGTCATCCTGGTCTTCGCCCAGCGGATCGGTGCCGGCCGCATTCTCGGCGCCACCACGGCGGCGGCGGCGGCCACCACGACGACCACGACGACGGCGGGTCGCGCCTTCGCCGGCCTGCTCGCCCGTGGTGTCGGCAGGTGCCTCTTCGCCCGTCGCGGCAGTGGCGTCACCTTCAACGGCGGTGACAGGCGCGACTTCGGCCGGCGCCGCGGTTTCGACCGGCGGCTGTGCGACCACCGCCGCGACCGGCGCCGTAGCCTCCCGCGCGGTCACCGCAGCAGCGGTGATGGCACTGGCCGCCACTGCAGCGGACGCCGTCGCCGTGTCGGTCTGGGCTTCTGCGGCACCACGCTGCGGCTTCTCGGCCGGCTTGTCGCCGTCCTGCTGCGGACGCGGCTGCTTCGGCTGCTTGAGCTTCGGCTGCTGCTGCGGGTTCTGGCCCTGCTGCTCGTTGCGCGGCTTGTTCTGCTGCTGCGGCTGCTGGCCGTCCTTCTGCTTGCCCTGCGGCTGGCCGTTGCCGTTCGTGTTGCCATTGCCACCCTGACGGCCGTCCTTGCGCTGTTCGCCGCGATCCTTGCGGTTGCCGCCCTCCTTCTGCTGCTGCGCATTGCCGTTGCCGCGATTGTCGTCGCGACGGTCCTTGCGGTCCTTGTTGCGATCCTTGTTGCGCTCCCTGCGGCCACCGTCCTGCTGCGGCTGGCGGGCGGCCGGCGGCGCCGGGGCGGGTGCCGGCTCACCACCGAACACGCGCTTGATCCAACCGATCACGCCACCGCCGGTCGACGGGGCGGCGGGCGCAGCCACCACCGGCGCGGGTGCCGCTGCAGCCGGCTCCACTTCCTCACGCACCGGGGCGGGGGAGGTGTGCTTGACCTGGGTCACCACCGGCGGCGGGATGTTCAGCTGGCCCTTGGTGAGGGCGTGCACAGGCAGCTTGCGCGGAGTGCCACGCTGGTAGCTCGGACGGCTGCTTTCCTCGCCCAGTTCGTTCTCACGCAGGCGGGTGACCGTGTAGTGCGGGGTATGCAACTGCTCGTCGGCGACGATCACGATCGGCGCTTCATGGCGCTGTTCGATTTCGCGCAGCGCGCTGCGCTTCTCGTTCAGCAGGTAATTGGCGATCTCCACCGGCGCCTGCACCAGCACCTGCCCGGTGTTCTCCTTCATCGCGTGCTCTTCGGCCACGCGGATGATCGACAGCGACAGCGACTCGACGCTGCGCATGCGGCCGTGGCCATCACAGCGCGGGCAGACGATCTGGCTCGATTCGCCCAGGCTCGGGCGCAGGCGCTGGCGGCTCATTTCCAGCAGGCCGAAGCGCGAGATGCGGCCGACCTGCACGCGTGCGCGGTCGTACTTCAGCGCGTTGGCCAGGCGGTTCTCGACCTCGCGCTGATGCTTGTTGGAGGACATGTCGATGAAGTCGATCACCACCAGGCCGCCCAGATCGCGCAGGCGCAGCTGGCGGGCCACTTCCTCGGCCGCTTCCAGATTGGTCTGGAAGGCGGTGTCCTCGATGTCGCTGCCCTTGGTCGCGCGCGAGGAGTTCACGTCGACGGCGGTCAGTGCTTCGGTCTGGTCGACCACGATCGAGCCGCCCGACGGTAGGCGCACATTGCGCTCGTAGGCGCCTTCGATCTGCGATTCGATCTGGAAGCGGTTGAACAGCGGGATGTCGTCCTTGTAATGCTTGAGCTTGCGCAGGGTCTGCGGCATCACCTGCTGCATGAACTCCCTGGCGTGCTCGTACATCTCCTCGGTGTCCACCAGGATCTCGCCGATGTCGGCGCGCAGGTAGTCACGCAGGGCGCGCACGATCAGGCGCGATTCCTGGTAGATCAGGAACGGGGCCGGCTTGCTCAGCGCCGCCTCGGCGATCGCCCGCCAGACGCTGAGCAGGTAGTCCAGATCCCACTGCAGCTCTTCCGCATCGCGGCCGACGCCGGCGGTACGGATGATCACGCCCATGTCGTCGGGAATGTTCAGCTTGTCCAGTGCGTCCTTCAGGGCAGCCCGGTCTTCGCCCTCGATGCGGCGGGAGACGCCGCCGGCACTTGGCGAGTTCGGCATCAGCACCATGTAGCGGCCGGCCAGGGAGATGAACGTGGTCAGGGCGGCGCCCTTGTTGCCACGCTCTTCCTTGTCGACCTGGACCACCACTTCCTGGCCTTCCTTGAGCAGCTCGCGGATGCCGGCCTTGTTGTGGTCGACACCGGCCTGGAAGTAGTCGCGGGAGATTTCCTTCAGCGGCAGGAAGCCATGGCGGCCACCGCCATATTCGACGAAGGCGGCTTCCAGCGAGGGCTCGATGCGGAAGATCCGGCCCTTGTAGATGTTGGACTTCTTCTGTTCCTTCGACGGCTGCTCGATGTCGATGTCATACAACGACTGGCCATCCACGATGGCAACACGCAGCTCTTCAGCCTGCGTGGCGTTGATCAGCATTCGCTTCATTGTTGCGTTCCTCGCAAGCGGCTACCGCGCGGAACGCCATGGGGTTTCGCCTCTGGATACGGCTCGCCCCCCATTCGCGCAAGCGCGGGGAGGGGGGCTTGGGTTTCCAGCGCTACGACACCACGGCAGGCCGCGGGAGCGCTTCACTCATATGGTTTTTGGGGTGTTGCAGGGCCGCAGGCAGCTGTCAGCCAGGCTGGAGCGCCACGCGGGACATGTTCAGCACGGTTGCGTGTCAGGCATCCGGCGATGGCCGGGAAGGCCGGTGAGCCGCTAACATGGCCGCCCCGCGGGCGGTGGTCGCGCACTGTGCCGGATTCGTCGGAAGCTGGGCTTCTGGCCCTGAGTAACTTCCAACGAAATCAATCCCTTATCTCGCCCCCCGAGTGTAACAGAATAAACAGCCTGATGACCGCCCAAGACCCCACCAAGCCAGCTGGCGACAAGCCATCCGTGCGCATGATCACCGTTCCCGCCGACCGCGCCGGCCAGCGCCTGGATAATTTCCTGCTCGGCCAGCTGAAAGGGGCCCCGCGCAGTCTGGTCTACAAGCTGGTGCGCAGCGGGCAGGTGCGGGTCAATGGCGGCCGCGCCAAGGCCGAGCGCAAGCTGGAGGCGGGCGACGAGGTGCGGGTGCCGCCGGTCCGTCTCACCGAGGAGGGAGACAAAACTGGCCCTCCCGAGTCGTTCATGCGCCGTCTGGAACAGGCCATCGTCTTCGAGGACGCACGGCTGCTGGCGCTGAACAAACCCTCGGGCGTGGCCAGTCATGGCGGCAGCGGGATCAGCTTCGGGGCCATCGAGACCCTGCGCGCCCTGCGCCCGGGCCAGACGCTGGAACTGGTCCACCGTCTCGACCGCGATACGTCGGGCCTGCTGGTGGTGGCCAAGAAGCGGTCTGCGCTGAGCGAGCTGCAGGCGCTGCTGCGTGAAGACCATGGCGCCGGCATCCGCAAGCGTTACCTGACCCTGCTGGCCGGACGCATGCCCGACGGGGTGATGACGGTGGACGCGCCGCTGCACGTTGGCCTGCGCCAGGGCGGTGAGCGACATGTCCAGGTCAATGCGATCGGCAAGGAATCGATCAGTCATTTCCGTGTGCTGGAGCGGCGTGGGGGCCACTCCTATTGCGAGGTGCGCATCGAGACCGGCCGGACCCACCAGATCCGGGTGCACGCCCAGCATCTGGGGCATGCGGTGGCCGGTGACGACAAGTACGGCGATCCTGCGGTGAACAAGCGGCTTCGTGAGCAGATCGGCCTGAAGCGGTTGTTCCTGCACGCGGCCTCGCTGGAGTTCGCGCTGGACGACGGCAAGACCCCCTACGTGCTGAACGCTCCGCTGGCGGATGAGTTGGTCGAGGCGCTGGACCGCCTGCGCTGACGGCGGTTCGGCGGCGCCGGGTGCTTGGTCGGCACCGTCGCTTCCCTGCGATGAGTGGGCTTGTCGCTTTCTTTGCTCGTGCAAAGAGAGTAATCAAAGAAGCACGCCGCCAGCCGCGATGGGGCTCAGCCCGTTGGCCGCAACCCGCTCACCACTTGAACAGCACCAGGCTGACCGCCAGCGTTCCCATGCCTGCAACCAGGCCGTACACCGTTTCGTGACCCTTGGCATAGCGCTTGGCCGCCGGCAGCAGTTCATCCAGGGCCAGGAACACCATCACGCCGGCGATCAGGCCGAACACCCAGCCGAACGTGGCGTGCGACAGCGATCCGGACAGCAGCCAGTAGCCCAGCATGGCCCCCACCGGCTCGGCCAGGCCCGACAGCAGGCTGGCGCCGAACGCATAGAGCTTGTTCTGGGTGGCGAAGTACACCGGGACCGCGATTGCGATGCCCTCGGGAATGTTGTGGATGGCGATGGCGAAGGCCAGCGGCATGCCCACCGACGGGCTTTCCAGCGTAGCGAAGAAGGTCGCCAGCCCTTCCGGGAAATTGTGTGCGGTGATCGCCACCGAGGTCAGCAGCGCGACGCGCTTCAGGTACTCGCGGCTGTTCTCGCGGAACGCAGGGTCCTGCTTGTCCAGGCTGTCGTGCGGATTGGGAATGAAGTGATCGATCAGCACGATCACGATCACACCGGCCAGGAACGCCAGCGTGCCGTAGGTGAAGCCGGTGCGCTCGCCATAGGCCAGAGCGAACGACGCGATGGACTTGTTGAGGATCTCCGACAGCGACACGTAGACCATCGCGCCGCCGGCGAAGGCCAGGCCGAACGCCAGCAGGCGCGGGTTGGGGCGGCGCGAGAACAGCACCAGCAGGCTGCCGATGGCGGTCGCCAGGCCGGCCGCGAGGGTGACCGCCAGCGCGATCCAGATGTTTTCGGGGGGGATCTGCAGCATGTACCGACGCGGTCCTGGTCAACAGACAACCGCCCCGGGCACTGCCGGGGCGGCAAGGGCGAGGCGGGCGTCGGCTGGCCTCGTCATGGTGTGCGGTCAGCCGCCGCGGCGCAGGCGCTCTTCCACCGCGAAACACTGGTCCGGCTTCGGCTGCGGCGGGTTGAAGCTGACCGGTACCTGGATGGTGGCGGGCACGGCCTGGCCATTGCGGGTGGCGGCCTTGAATTGCCAGCCCTGCACGGCATTCCTGGCCAGCTCATCCAGCTGCGGGTTGCCCGCGCCGCTCAGCAGGGTCACTTCGCTGGGCTTGCCGTCGGTGCCGATGGTCACCTTGAATGTGCTGGTGCCGCCTGTACCGGTACAGGCCAGCTCGAGCGGGTACTGCGGTGGCGGCGTCTTCACCGCAGCCACCTCGGTCGGCGGCGGCACGGGCGGCGACGGCTCGGAGGCGCCACAGCCGGCGAGGCCGGTCACAGCGATCAGGGACAGGCTCAGCACTCGCACATTCATGGCAGTTGCTCCGTGAGGGCCGATGTCTTGGCCGCGCAGATGAAGTCGTTCTCGCTCAGGCCGCCGACGTCGTGGGTCGAATAGCGCACCACGGCGCGGTCGTAGTGCACGCCCAGGTCCGGGTGGTGATCCTCGTGGTGGGCGATCCAGGCCAGTGCATTCACAAAGGCCATGGTGGCGTAGTAGTCCTTGAAGCGGAAGGTGCGCAGCAGCGCCTGGCCGCCTTCGGTCAGTTCCCAGCCGGGAATCTGCGGCAGCAGCTCGGCCAGGCGGGCCTCGCCCAGCTTGTGGTCGCTGCCTTTGCGCGGCACGCAACGGGCCTGGGCCAGTGGAATCAGGTCGGCCATGGGAATCTCCACCTCGTGTTGACTGAACAATGCGCCGGACGGTGTATAAACCGAATGAGCGGTTGACACTTACTTGGCTAGAATAGCCTGATGATCCAGATCTCCGACACTGCCCAGACCCATTTCCGCAAGCTGATCGAACGCGAGGGCGCGCCCGGCATGGGCGTACGCCTGAGCGCGGTCGATCCCGGCACTCCGCGTGCCGATGCGCGGTTGGAATTCGCCGAACCCTCGGACCTGCACGGCGACGAGTGGGCCGTGGACTGCGACGGGTTCACCCTGTATGTCGACGCCGGCAGCGTCGGCTGGCTCGATGGCGCGGAGATCGACATCGTGGCTGGCGCGGCAGGTGCCCAGCAGTTGACCATCAAGGCGCCGCGCATCAAGGGCGAAGCGCCCGGGGAGGCCGCTTCGCTGGTCGAGCGCGTGCACTGGGTGGTGGAGAATGAAATCAATCCACAGCTCGCCTCCCATGGCGGCAAGGTCGCAGTGCAGGAAGTCTCGGCCGAGGGCGTGGTGCTGCTGCGTTTCGGTGGTGGCTGCCAGGGCTGTGGCATGGCCGATGTGACCCTCAAGCAGGGCATCGAAAAGACCTTGATGGGCCGGGTGCCCGGCGTGACCGCAGTGCGCGACGCGACCGACCACGACAGCGGCCACGCACCGTACATTCCGCGCGGCAACGCCGCCTGATCGCCGACGCGTGCCTCTGCCCAGAGCCGAGCAACTCATCGACCTGCTGCTGGCGCGCCAGCAGCAACCGATCATCCTGGAGAAGAACACGCGCCTGCCTTATGGCTGGGCGCTGTGGCTGCGCTCGCTGAGCCCGTTGCCACGCCCGTTCCATGCCCGCGAGGTGATCGCGGTGCTGCTGCCCAGGCCTCTGCCGGGACGCCCCGGGACGCTGCCGGCGCTGCCCCGCTGGCAGGCGCTGCGGCGCCTGTTGTGGCAGGACTGGGAGCCGGCGCCGCGTGACCAGCGCTGGATGCGCTGGACGTCGGCCGTCGCCAGTGCATTGCTGCACCTGCTGTTCTTCCTGCTGCTGCTGTGGGTGGCGGTAATCCGCACGTCGGCGCCCGCCGAGCAGGGTTCCGACGGTGAGCGCGTGCAGATCGAGTTTGTCGGCCGCGCCAGCCAGGAGGGCGGAGGCGACCAGCCCGGCGCCGAATCGGCTACCGCGGCTGCAGCTGGGCGCACGGCTGCAGGAGACGCGGCAGGATCGGCAACTGCGCCGCAGCCGCGACCGGTCGCGGCGCGCCCGCAGCCATCCGCTGCTGCGGCCCCCGCTGCCGCCAGTACGCCTCCGCAAGCCATGCCGACCGAGCCGGCCCCACCGGCCACGCCGCCGCCTTCGCCGGTCCAGGCGACCGACGTGGCGCAGGCCACGACCGATTTCGTGGTGCCGCCGGTCAGCGTGCCGCGCACCGAAGTGAGCATCGTGCCGCGCGACAGAACGCCCAGCGTGCGCGAGCGCAGCGTGCAGCCGCTGGAGGCGCCGCCCACACCGCAAGCGCTGCGCACGCCGGATGTGCAGGTGAGGGTGCCGCAGATCC
Organism: Stenotrophomonas sp. STEN147; assembly: GCF_056757995.1. Classification (NCBI taxonomy): domain Bacteria; kingdom Pseudomonadati; phylum Pseudomonadota; class Gammaproteobacteria; order Lysobacterales; family Lysobacteraceae; genus Stenotrophomonas; species Stenotrophomonas sp. STEN147. The sequence goes on along the minus strand of NZ_JBRRCG010000005.1, from coordinate 46,650 downwards.
GCCAGACGCAGGTGCAGGAACGTGAGGTAGCCATCGTGGAGACGCCCGTCGTGGCTCCGGCGGTGCGCGCAGCGGAAGTACCGATCCGCGTTCCGCAGCAGGATGTGCAGGTGCGCGAACGCGAAGTGCAGGCGGTTGTCGATCCGCAGGTGCGGATGGCGCCGATCGCAGGCCGTGAGCCTGCAGTACGGGCGCCCGCAGGCCGCGACGTGCAGGTGCGCGAACGTGAGGTGGCGTCTGCACCGGTCGCTTCGCCTGCGCCTTCCAGTGGCAGTGCGGCAACCTCCGCCCCCGCAGCCCAGGGCAGCGCGGCTGCGGTGAGCAGTCCCGCGGCGCGCCCATCAGCCGCCGCCACGACACCGGCACAGGCCGGTGCCCGCCCGACGCCGACCCCGGGCAACTGGGCTACGCCGGCCCGGGGCGACGACTGGGGGGCCTCCGATCGCACTCGTGATGGCGCCCGCAGCGGCGCCGCGCAGGCGAGCAGCGCGGGCCGGGGCAACGGCCTGTTCAACGCCGACGGCAGCGTGCGGGTACCGGGGCAGGACGGCCCCGGCAATGCGGAGCGCGGCGCTCCCGGGGGGGACAACGACGGCTGGAGCAAGGAACGCATCGCCCAGTCGGGGACATGGCTGAAGCGACCGCCCTACGACTACACGCCCACCTCGTTCGACAAATACTGGGTGCCGCAGGAGTCGCTGCTGGCCGAGTGGGTGCGCAAGGGCGTCAAGGCGATGGAGATTCCGCTTCCCGGCACCAGCACCCGGATTTCCTGCGTCATCTCCATTCTGCAGGCGGGTGGCGGCTGCGGCCTGACCGACCCGAACATGCAGGACCAGCCGGCCGTGGCCCGGCCGCCGCCGGATATCCCGTTCAAGAAGGAACTGCAGGAAGACAATGGGAGCCGCTAGCGGCTCCCATTGTCCACGCATGTTTCCTTATCCCCGCGCCGTTTGCGCGCCCCCTTTGAACAACAAGGGGGCTCTTCGCCGGAACCATTGCGGGCGGCCGGCCTTGGTCGGCGTCGCCCCTTTACTCGCTCTGTGACAGGAACACCCAGAACGGCACGTCGCGGCCGACCCAATCCCGGCTGGCTTCGTCCAGCACGTCGAGCAGGGTGTCGAAATCCTTGGCTGCGCCAGCGCGCAGCGCGTCGACATCCGCCAGGAACAGCGCATAACCGCTGGCCGGCAGCCACTGCAGGTCGCGAAGATTGTCCGACAGGGCATCCCAGTTGCCGCCGAAACCGGCCGGGAAGTCCAGCTGCGCGGACAGCCGCGCCAGCAGGGTGCGCTTGTCGGTCACGCCCTCCAGATCGATGCGGATCACCTTCAGGCCGGCATCGCGCATGGCCGCGGCAAGCGCGCCGATGTCCGCGCTGTCGATGGCATACACGCCGGCGTTGTTGATGTCGTGCAGGCCGAGGCCGAAATCATCGTGGCTCATCGAGCGTCTCCGGGGGATGGAACGGTGAAGCTGCGGAATGAGCCGTAATGGTCATCGGTGTAGTACCACGCCTCTGCTGGATCGCCGCCCGTGACGATGCGGCGTGCCCCCCGGTTGCCCGCACCGGGGGTGTCGACCGTGTACTCGCGGTAGTAGCCACGCGGTCGCTGCGGCAGGCGCTGCTCGCGGTTGCCGAAGGTGCTGCCATCCTGGCGGTGCGGGAAGGGCCCGCCCCGCTGGATCAGGGTGATGGTCTGGCGTGCTTCGGCGGGAAGGAAGGCGGGCAGGCCGCTGCGTGCGCCATCGCCGTGTGCCGGGGTCGGGGCACTCCGGGCCGGAGCGCCCTGCAGGTCCGGCGCGAACTGCGGTGCCGGCGGCCGCTGCATGACGTGGTTGACGACCAGGCCGAGCAGCAGCAGGGCGATGGCAGTGATCAGCAGCCGGGGGTTGCGCATGGGCACGAACGGGTGAGGGTGGTGCATGCACTGTAGCGCCTGTGCGCTGCACGCTGCATGAGGAACCGCCGCGTCACCGCTGCGTAACAATTGCCGGCATGCTCACCGGCAGGACGCAATTTCCTTTACATCCCCCTTGGTAATCTAGTGGTCTGTCCCCATCATTCACCGCGCTACACCCGACACCGTCGGGTGCCCTCGCAATCAGGAGATGCATCATGGCCTATACCCTGCCCAAGCTGTCCTACGCCTACGACGCGCTGGAGCCGCATATCGACGCGGCGACGATGGAGATCCATCACACCAAGCATCACCAGACCTACATCAACAACGTCAACGCGGCGCTGGAAGGTACCGAGTACGCTGACCTGCCGGTGGAAGAGCTGGTGAAGAAGCTGAAGTCGCTGCCGGAGAACCTGCAGGGCCCGGTGCGCAACAACGGCGGTGGCCATGCCAACCACTCGCTGTTCTGGACGGTGATGGCGCCGAACGCGGGCGGCAACCCGGTGGGCGACGTGGCCAAGGCCATCGACAAGGACCTGGGCGGTTTCGACAAGTTCAAGGACGCCTTCACCAAGGCGGCGCTGACCCGCTTCGGCAGCGGCTGGGCATGGTTGAGCGTCACCCCCGACAAGAAGGTCGTGGTGGAAAGCACCGGCAACCAGGACAGCCCGCTGATGGAAGGCAACACGCCCATCCTCGGTCTGGACGTGTGGGAGCACGCGTACTACCTGAAGTACCAGAACCGTCGTCCGGAATACATCGGCGCGTTCTTCAACGTCATCGACTGGAACGAAGTCGAGCGCCGTTACCAGGACGCGATCGCCTGAAGGCGGTGACGGGATGACATGAGAAGGCCGGGGGAGACCCCGGCCTTTTTGTTTGCCAGCGTCTGGACGTCGGGCGGGACCTGGTGGGTGCCGCCCATGGTCGGCACCCACCGGGGCCGAGGGCGGGCCTATTCCGCGGTGGCCGTATCGCCCTGCAGGCGCAGGGTGGCCATCATCCCCAGGCGCAGTCCAGGCAGCTCGCCGTCGGCCGGCAGCAGGATGGGCTGCTGGCGGATGCCACCGAAATGCTTGACCTGGAACAGCACATCCAGACCGTGACCGCTGGCGCCGCCGGCACCGGAAGCTGACGCTTCCGCCCGGCCGCCCGGGCTGCGCCGGGCCGGCTGGAAGCCCGGCGTAGCGCGCACCAGTTCCACCGTACCGGCGGAAAAATCGCCTGCGATCACACTGGGCAGGCCTTCTGCGGTCGCGCTGATCCAGGCCATGAGGTCGCTGGTCTGGTGCTGGCGGGCCGCCGCTTCATCCGGCTCCGGGCGCAGGCGGGTCACGTAGACATTGACCAGGGCCTCGCCCAGCCGCAGCCGCATCATGCCCGCCGCGCTGAACGTACCGGGCGGGTGCAGCAGGGTCACGCCATCCTCGCTGACCGGCAGCCGCGTCAGCATCGCATTGCCGTGCCGCAGCGGTTGGCTGGGCGGGTCGGCCGTGACGAAGTCGCAGCTGTAGCGCAGCCGGTTGGCCAGCCAGCAGGCCGGGTTGCGCCCCTGCTGCTGCCGCACCTGCTGTACCGAGATGACGTCCGGCTGCAGCTCGGTCAACAGCTGCGCCACCTGTTCGCGGCGTTGCTTCCACTGCGCATCGTCCCGCCCGGGCAGTTCCAGGGCCGCCACGGTCAGCTGCCGGGCCTGCGCGTCGAGGGTCGTGGTGTCCGCGGCCTGCGGCCGCGCCGGTGCCGGCAATGCAAGCAGCAACAGGCAGCAGCCGAGCAGGGGGCGGACGAGGACGAGGGCGCGCATAACGATAAGTTTACGCTTTTGTCGTGCAGGTGCCGTGACTTCCGGCAGGGCACCGGTACCGCCTGCCATGGATCGGCGGCGCTGTCATGCAGCCCCGCAGCGTGCTTCCAGCCCGCAGGTTCCGGTAACCTTGCGGCTTTCGCTTTGCAGGAATGCCTTACAGGATGAGCCACGACGCAGTCGCCCCCATCGCCGGCCAGGGAAAGATGCCGCGCCAGATCCCGTACATCATCGGCAATGAGGCCTGCGAACGGTTCAGCTTCTACGGGATGCGCAACATCCTGGTGCAGTTCCTGATCACCTCGCTGCTGCTGCAGGAAATCACTGCGGAAGGCCGTGCCGGTGAAGCCAAGGACATCATGCACAGCTTCATGATCGGCGTGTACTTCTTCCCGCTGCTGGGCGGCTGGCTGGCCGACAGGTTCTTCGGCAAGTACCACACGATCCTCTGGTTCAGCCTGGTCTACTGCGCCGGCCACCTGTGCCTGGCGCTGTTCGAGAACAGCCGCCAGGGCTTCTTCCTCGGCCTGGGCCTGATCGCGCTGGGTGCCGGTGGCATCAAGCCGCTGGTGGCCTCGTTCATGGGTGACCAGTTCGACCAGAGCAACAAGCACCTGGCCAAGCTGGTGTTCGATGCCTTCTACTGGATCATCAACTTCGGCTCGCTGTTTGCGTCGCTGCTGATTCCGCTGGTGCTGAAGAACTGGGGCCCGCAGTGGGCGTTCGGCATTCCGGGCATCCTGATGTTCGTGGCGACCTTCGTGTTCTGGCTTGGCCGCAAGCGCTACGTACTGGTGCCGCTGCCGCCGAAGGACCCGCATTCGTTCGCCAACGTGGCGCGCACGGCACTGACCGCGCGGGTGGCGGGCCAGGGCCGTCCGGGCCTGGCGATCGCCGTGGCCGGCCTGGTGCTGGCGGTGGCATCGTTCGGCCTGGTCGGCTCGCTGGGCATCGTGATCTGCCTGTGCCTTGCGCTGGTGGCGATCCTGGCCGGTGTCGGTGGCGGCACCTGGCTGCAGCTGGACCGCGCCCGTGCGCACCATCCGGCCGAAGCCGTGGAGGGCGTGCGTTCGGTGCTGCGCGTGCTGGTGATCTTCGCGTTGACCACGCCGTTCTTCTCGCTGTTCGACCAGAAGGCCTCGACCTGGGTGCTGCAGGGACAGCAGATGCAGATGCCGAGCTGGTTCACCGCCTCGCAGATGCAGGCGCTGAACCCGCTGCTGGTGATGATCCTCATCCCGTTCAACAACCTGGTGCTGTACCCGGCCCTGCGCCGCTTCGGCTTCGAGCCGACCGCGCTGCGCCGGATGACCGCCGGCATCGCCTTCAGCGGCCTGGCCTGGATCGTCGTCGGCGGCATCCAGGTGGTGATGGATGGCGGCAATGCCATGTCGATCTTCTGGCAGATCCTGCCGTACGCGCTGCTGACCTTCGGTGAGGTCCTGGTGTCCGCGACCGGCCTGGAGTTCGCCTACAGCCAGGCGCCCCAGGCGATGAAGGGGGTGGTGATGAGCTTCTGGAACCTGACCACCACCATCGGCAACCTGTGGGTGCTGCTGTCCAATGCGGCCGTACGCAACGAAGCGGTGACCCACCAGATCGCCGGCACCGGCTTGAGCGAGGCGGCGTTCCTGATGTTCTTCTTCGCCGGCTTCGCCTTCATCGCGGCGTTGGCTTTCGGTTGGTACGCGAAACGCTATCGTATGGTCGACAACTACCGCGCTGCCTGAGCCTGACATGACCCCCGTCAATCTGCTGTTGATCGCCATCACCGCCATCCTGTCATGGAGGGCGTTCAACCACCGCGCGCTGGCCGACCGCCTGATCCTGTGGCCACCGGCCATCGACCGCCACCGCCAGTACGACCGGCTGGTGACCTATGGATTCATCCACGCGGACTGGTCGCACCTGATCTTCAACATGATCACCCTGTTCTTCTTCGGGGGATTCATCGAGAGCGTGATGGTGCAGCTGACCGGCAGCTACCTGACCTATCCGGCGTTCTACATCGGCGCGCTGGTGGTCTCGATCCTGCCGAGCTACCTGAAGAACCAGAAGAATCCGAACTACCTCAGCCTGGGGGCTTCGGGCGCGGTGTCGGCGGTGCTGTTCGCCTTCATCCTGATCAAGCCGTGGTCGATCATCCTGGTGTTCTTCATCCCCGCACCGGCCATCGTGTATGCCGCGTTCTATGTCGGCTACAGCATCTGGATGGACAAGCGCGGCGGCGACCGCATCAACCACAGCGCACACCTGGCCGGCGCGGCATTCGGCGTGATCTTCATGCTGGCCATGCAGCCGAGCATCTTCACCCACTTCCTGCGCGAACTGTCCAACCCGACCTTCCGCCTGGGCGGCGGTTGAGGGGCCGGGGTCGGACCCGCTGGATCCGACCCCGGCGCAGGGCCCCCGCTCGTGGTCAGGCCCGGGTCTGCTGGCCGTAGGTGTCCAGCAGGCGGGCGAAGACTTCCTCGCCGATGCGCTGGAAATCCTGGTCTTCGGTCTGGCCTTCCACTGCGAGCTGGAGCAGGCCCTCCAGCAGGGCGCGGTCGGTATCGGAACGGGAATCGCTGGGGTGCATCGGGGGCCTCCACGGCAGTCGCACGGTCTACGGTCGCAAGGGCCGTGCCAGCGTGGCCGGACCCCTCCGCAGGCGATAGCGGCCGCGTGCGCTCCAGCTTTAGGGTCGCAAACTGACGTGGAGGGCCTGGACTTGCCCCTGTTCAGGCTTCACGCGATCATGGCGCCCGGCTGCGCACCATCCACGCAGTCGCCGCAGGAGACAGTCCCATGGCTTCGGTCACGCCCCCCGGTCTGGCCTACGAGGTCGATCACGACCAGGCCAACCATCGCTTCACTGCCCGTGTGCGTGGACAGGTGGCGGTGCTCGATTACCAGATCAAGCGCAGACGCATGGTCATCACCCACACCGAGGTGCCCGAGCCGATCGCCGGCCGGGGCATCGCCGGCGAGTTGACCCGCGTGGCGCTGCGGTTCGCGCGGGAGCAGAAGTACAAGGTCGTGCCGGCGTGTGCCTACGCCGAGGCATTCCTGCAGCGGCATGAGGAGTATCACGACCTTCTGGCGGGATGACGCCAGCGGGCTACGCTTAAGCCAGGGCGGGCGATGATGGATGAACATGAACAGGGGATCCCGATGAAGATTGGAAACAACCGGCTGCTGCGCGGAAGCGTGCTGGCCGGTGTGGCAGGCGTGCTGTTGCTGGCGGGCTGCCAGCGTGAAGCCGAAACCCCGGCACCGGTGGCCGACGCGGCGCCGGCGGTCGATGCCTCCGCCACGGGCGAGGCGCCCGCTGCGGAAGCACCGCTCGACCTGCGCGACGTGATCGAGAACAACGAACGCGAGGTGGTGGGCATCAGCTATCCGGCAGGCATCGACCGTTATCCGGGCCTGGCGCGTGCGCTCCAGGACTACGCCACCACGGCCCGCAGCGAGCTGCAGCAGGCGCTCGATGGGCTGGGCAACGACAAGCCGACCATGCCCTACGAACTCTCGCTGAGCTTCGAGAAGGTGCTGGAGACGCCGCAGCTGGTGGTGGTGAGTGCCGATGGCAGCCGTTACACCGGCGGCGCCCACGGCGAACCCCTGGTGGCACGTTTCGTCTGGCTGCCGGAGCAACAGCAGATGCTCAGCGCCGACAAGCTGGTGACCGACAGCAAGGGCTGGAAGGCGATCAGCGATTTCGTCGCGGACCAGCTGCGCGAGCGCGTGGCGACACGTCTCAGCGGCGAGGACATGGAGCCGGCCGAGCTGCAGGAGTCGCTGCGCAATGCATCGCGCATGATCGCCGATGGCACCGGCCCGCAGCCCGACAATTTCAGCCAGTTCCAGCCGCTGACCGACGACAAGGGGCAGATCACCGCGCTGCGCTTTGTTTTCCCGCCCTACCAGGTGGGTCCATACTCGGATGGGACGCAGACCGCCGATGTGCCGGCGGCGGTGCTGTTGCCGCACGTGGCCAAGGATTACGTGGAGCTGTTCGCACGCGGTTGAGCGCAGACGAGGAGGGGGCGTGGATACAGGGTTGCAGGAGCGGGTCAGCGGCCTGCTCCACGAAGCCGGGGTCCGCATTGGCGGCTCCCGGCCACAGGACATCCAGGTACATGATCCGAGGTTCTTCGCACGGGTCATGGCGCACGGTTCGCTCGGCCTGGGCGAGAGCTACATGGATGGCTGGTGGGACGCCAACGTCCTGGACGAATTCCTGGTCCACCTCATGCAGGCGCATCTGGACGAACGGGTGCACGGCTGGCGGGAAGTGGCCGACGCGCTGAAGGCGCGCCTGTTCAACCTGCAGGCCGGGCAGGGAAGCTACGAAGTCGGCCGTCGCCACTACGATCTGGGCAATGATCTGTACCAGGCGATGCTGGGCCGGCGCCTGGTGTACAGCTGTGGCTACTGGCGGCAGGCCGATGATCTGGACGCCGCACAGGAAGCGAAGCTGGACCTGGTCTGCCGCAAGCTGGGATTGCGCCCGGGCCAGCGGGTGCTGGATATCGGCTGTGGCTGGGGTGAGGCGCTGAAGTTCGCTGCCGAACGCTATGGAGTCAGCGGGGTCGGTGTAACGATCTCGCAGGAGCAGGCGGAATTCGCGCGCGAGCTGTGCGCCGGTCTGCCGATCGAGATCCGCCTGCAGGACTACCGCGCGCTGGACGAACCCTTCGATGCGATCTTCTCGATCGGCATGTTCGAGCACGTCGGTGACAAGAACTACCGCAGTTTCTTCGAGGTGGCGCGGCGCTGCCTGTCGCCACGTGGCCTGCTGCTGCTGCACAGCATCGGGACCAACGTGTCGCGGCATCGTACCGATCCGTGGATCGCGCGCTACATCTTTCCCAACTCGATGCTGCCCTCGGCGGTGCAAATCAGCAGAGCATTCGAGGGGCGGTTCGTGCTGGAGGACTGGCACAATTTCGGCACCGACTACGACCTGACCCTGCAGGCGTGGCGGCGCAACGTGGAAGCGGCCTGGCCGCGGCTGGATGCGCGCTATGACGAGCATTTCCGGCGGATGTGGCGCTTCTATCTGGCCGGGTCGATGGCGACCTTCCGGTGCCGGCACGCGCAGTTGTGGCAGCTGGTGCTGTCGCCGGAAGGCGTGCCGGGAGGCTATGTGGCGCCGCGATGAAGCCAGTGCGGGGTCAGGTCCCTTTCGCAGAAAAGGGCTCTGACCCCAACCACAACGAAAAAACCGCCCGGTCTCCCGGGCGGTTTTCGTTTCACGCTATCGCACCGGCGATCAGTTGCCGGTGCCGGTCAGGCCACGCTTCTCCAGCAGCGGTTCGATCTGCGGCTCGTGGCCGGCGAAATCGCGGAACAGCTGCATCGCGTCGACGCTGCCGCCGCGCGACAGCAGGGTAGCGCGGAAGTGGTCGCCGTTCTTGCGGCTCAGGCCACCGTTCTCGCGGAACCACTTCTGGGTGTTGGCGTCCAGCACTTCCGACCAGATGTAGGCGTAGTAGCCGGCCGAGTAGCCGCCCATGATGTGGCTGAAGTACGGGGTCTTGTAACGCGGCGGAACCGGTGCGTAGTAGATGCCGTCCTTCTCCAGCGCGGCGCGCTCGAAGGCCATCACGTCCTTGGCGGCCGGCACCTGGTCCGGGCCGATCTGGTGCCAGCGCTGGTCCAGCATGGCCGCACCCAGGTACTCGGTGGTGGCGAAGCCCTGGTTGAACTTGGCCGCGGCGATCACCTTGTCCAGCAGTGCCTGCGGCATCGCCGTGCCGTTCTGGTAGTGCTTGGCGTAGTTCTTCAGGATGGCGCTGTCATCGGCCCACATCTCGTTGACCTGCGAGGGGAACTCGACGAAGTCACGCGGCACCGAGGTGCCCGAGAAGTACGGGTACTTCACGTTCGAGAACATGCCGTGCAGGGCGTGGCCGAATTCGTGGAAGGTGGTCGTCACCTCATCCCAGGTCAGCAGGGTCGGCTGGCCGGCCGGCGGCTTGGGGATGTTGAGGTGGTTGGCCACCACCGGCTTGAAGCCGGTCAGCTTCGACTGCGAGACATACGAGTTCATCCATGCGCCGCCGCGCTTGGAGGCACGGGCGTACGGGTCGAACAGGAAAATCGCCAGCTGGCTGCCGTCGGCGTCGAACACGTCGTAGACCGTGACATCATCGTGATAGACCGGCAGGTCGGTGCGCTGCTTGAAGGTCAGGCCGAATTCCTGGTTGGCGGCGAAGAACACGCCGTTCTCCAGCACGTTCTTCAGTTCGAAGTACGGCTTCAGCTGCGACTCGTCGAAGTTGTACTTGGCCTGGCGCACCTTCTCGCTGTAGAAGGCCCAGTCCCACGGCTCCAGCGCGAACGTCGGCTTGCCCGCGGCCTTCTGCTCCTGGTCGATCATTGCCTGCAGGTCGGCCGCTTCGCGCTTGGCGTTGGCCACTGCGGCCGGGGCCAGCTTGCCCAGCATCGCGTTGACCGCCTCAGGGGTCTTGGCCGTCTGGTTGGTCAGGTTGTACGCGGCGAAGTTGGCAAAGCCCATCAGCTTGGCCTTGTCGGCACGCAGCTGCATGATGCGCGAGACGATGGCGGTGTTGTCGAACTCGCCGCCGCGGCTGCCACGGCTGACCGATGCTTCGTAGATCTTCTGGCGCAGGGCGCGGTTGGCCAGGTTGGTCAGGGGCGGCTGGCCGGTGGTGTTGAGCAGGGTGATCACATACTTGCCGTCCAGGCCACGGGCCTTGGCGGCTTCGGCGGCGGCGGCGATCTGCTCCCTGGACAGACCATCCAGCTCCTTCACGTCATCAACGGTGATCGCCGAAGCGTTCACTTCCGACTGCACGTTCTGGCTGAACCGGGTACCGAGGTTGGCCAGCTCGGCGTTCATTTCCTTCAGCTTCGCCTTGTCCGCCTCGGACAGCTTGGCGCCGGCGCGCACGTAGTTGTCGTAGTACTTCTCGACCAGGCGCACGCCTTCGGCGTCCAGACCCAGCTGAGTGCGGGTGTCATACAGCGCCTGGATGCGCGCGAACAGCTTGCTGTTCAGGGCGATCGCATCGCTGTGCGCGGCGAACCTGGCCGAGTAGTCGGCCTGCAGCTTCTTGCGGGTGTCGTTGGTGTCCGCGCCGACCAGGGCGAAGAACACGGTGGTCGCGCGGTCGAGGATGTCACCGCTCTTTTCCAGGGCGATGATGGTGTTGTCGAAGGTCGGCTTGGCCTTGTTGTTGGCGATGGCCTCGATTTCCTTCAGCTGCTGCGCCATGCCGGCGTCGAAGGCCGGAGCGAAGTCGCTGTCCTTGATCTTGTCGAACTGCGGATAGTGCAGTGCCAGCGGGCTTTCGGCGAAGAACGGGTTGGCCTGCTGTGCGGTGGTGCTGGCAGCCGGGGTGGCGGCGCCGGCGGAATAGGCGGGCAGGGCAAGGCCGAGGGTCATGGCCACGGCAAGGGCAAGGCGGGTGGTCAAGGCGGTACTCCGGTAAGGCAGACAAGTGCCCGAGGTTAACCCGGGGTAATGGGATCGGGCTTGTGTCGAAAGGCATGGGCGGGGATACCATCGGAACCCCCCATTGCGGAGATCTGCCATGACCACTGCGTTCGATTTCGGTTTCACCGACCTGGACGGCCAGCCGCAGGCCCTGGAGCAGTACCGCGGCAAGGCGCTGCTGCTGGTCAACGTGGCCAGCAAGTGTGGTTTCACCCCGCAGTACGAGGGACTGGAGGCGCTGTGGCGCGAGTACGGCCCGCAGGGCCTGATGGTCATCGGCTTCCCCTGCGACCAGTTCGGCCACCAGGAACCGGGCAATGCCGAGGAGATCCGCAGCTTCTGTGCGCTGACCTACGCAGTGGACTTCCCGCTGTCGGAGAAGATCCAGGTCAACGGCGACAGTGCACACCCGCTGTGGAAGTGGCTGAAGTCCGAGAAGACCGGCCTGCTGGGGCTGAGCGCGATCAAATGGAACTTCAGCAAGTTCCTGGTCGGACGCGACGGGCAGGTGCTGAAACGCTACGCGCCGACCGACAAGCCGGAAAGCCTGCGCGGGGACATCGAGAAAGCGTTGCAGTCCCGGCAGTAGGGGGCTGCCGCTTCCCGCGACAGCGCCGGACGCAGGCCCGGCGCTACCGGTCACTTCTCGACGAAGGCGCGCTCGAACACATAGTGACCCGGCTGGCCGATGCGCGGGGAGACCTGGAAGCCACGGGCGTCGAGCACCGTGCGCAGGTCGGCCAGCATCTGCGGGCTGCCGCAGATCATCGCGCGGTCATTCTCCGGGCTCAGTTCCGGCAGGCCCAGGGTGCGCTGCATTTCCCCGCTTTCCATCAGCGAGGTCAGGCGCCCCTGGTTGGCGAACGGTTCGCGGGTGACGGCCGGGTAGTACAACAGCTTGTCGCCGATCATCTCGCCGAGGAACTCGTGCTCAAGCAGGTCCTTCTCGAAATAGTCGCGGTAGGCCAGGTCCTTCTCGTAGCGCACGCCGTGGCACAGGATCACCTTCTCGAAACGCTCGTAGGTCTCCGGGTCCTTGATGATCGACAGCCAGGGCGCCAGGCCGGTGCCCGTGCCCAGCAGGTACAGGTTCCTGCCGGGATGCAGATCGCTGATCAGCAGGGTGCCGGTGGGCTTCTTGCCCACCAGAACCTTGTCGCCGGGCTTGATGTGCTGCAGGCGCGAGGTCAGCGGGCCGTCCTGCACCTTGATGCTGAAGAACTCCAGCTGCTCTTCCCAGTTCGCGCTGGCGATGGAGTAGGCGCGCAGCAGCGGCCGGGCGTCGGTTTCCAGGCCGATCATCACGAACTGGCCGTTCTCGAAGCGGAAACCGCTGTCGCGGGTGAGGGTGAAGCTGAAGTAGGCATCGGTCCAGTGGCGGACCTCAAGCACCGTTTCGGCGCCGAAAGCGGAAGACATGGGCGTATCTGTTGGAAGTCGTCGGGGTAATTCTATCTCAAATGAGACAGGTTCTCATTAGGCGGAACGAGAGGCGTTCTCAGCGGTAGCCGGCGGCCTGCAGCTCGAACAGCTCGGCGTAGCGGCCGCCCTGGGCCATCAGCTGCTCGTGGGTGCCGCTGGCCTCGAGCCGGCCATCGGCCAGCACCAGGATGCGGTCGGCCATGCGCACCGACGAGAAGCGATGGGAGATGAGTACGGCAGTGCGATTGTCCGCCAGTTCCCTGAACCGTTGGAATACCTCGAACTCGCTGCGCGCATCCAGCGCTGCGGTTGGCTCGTCCAGGATCATCACCTGCGCATTGCGCATCCATGCGCGGGCGATGGCGATCTTCTGCCACTGCCCGCCGGAGAGGTCCACGCCCTCCTTGAAGCGACGCCCGATCAGCTGGTCGTAGCCGCGTGGCAGCGACTCGATCACTTCCTGGGCCATGCCCCGGCGCGCGGCATCGGCAACCCGTTCCCGGTCCGCCATCGCCTCGACCTGGCCAACGCCGATGTTCTCCCCGGCGCTCAGGTTGTAGCGCACGAAGTCCTGGAAGATCACCCCGAGATTGGCGCGCAGGTCATCCAGGTCATAGTCGCGCAGGTCCCGGCCGTCGAGCAGGATGCGCCCCTCGTCGGGCTCGTACAGCCGTGCCAGCAGTTTGACCAGCGTGGTCTTGCCGGCACCGTTCTCGCCGACCAGTGCCAGCACTTCGCCGGCATGCAGCTGGAAATCGAGGTGGCGGACGGCCCATTGCTCGGCATCGGGATAGCGGAAGCCGACGTTCTCGAACACGAAGCCCTGGCGGATGGGCTGCGGCACGGCTACGGCGCCCTCGCGCGAATGGATCTCCGGCTGGATCTGGAAAAACGAGAACAGATCGTCCAGGTACAGGGCCTGGCTGGCCACCTGCGAGAAGCCGATCAGCAGGCCCTCCAGCAGCTGGCGCAGGCGCAGGAAGCTGCCGGCGAGGAAGGTCAGGTCGCCGATCGAGAAATCGCCGCGCACCGTGCGCCAGGCGATGTAGGCGTAGGCGGTGTAATAACCCAGCGTGCCCAGCGCGGCCAGCAGGGTGCCCCACACGGCACGGCGCCGGGCCAGCGCCCGGTTGGCCTTGAACAGCGCCACCGACAGGCTCCTGTAACGCTCCACCAGGAAGCGGTGCAGGTTGAAGATTTTCACTTCCTTGGCCGTCTCCACGCTGGCGCCGAGCTGGCGCAGGTAGTCGAGCTGGCGGCGCTCGGGCGTCCATTGGAAATTCAGGCTGTAGCCGGCGGCGTTGAAGTGCGATTCGCCGATGAAGGCAGGCACCAGGGCCAGCGCCAGCAGCAGGATCAGCCACGGCGCGTAGACCAGCAGGCCCACCGCCAGGCTGACCACCGTGATGGCGTCCTGCACCTGGCCGAACAGCTGGCTCATCAGGTTCATCCGGCCCATCGTCTGGCGCCGCGCGCGGTCCAGCTTGTCCTGCAGGTCCGGATCCTCGAAGTCCTCCAGATCCAGCGTTGCGGCGTGCTCCATCAGCCGGATGCTGGTGGCGTTGGCGAACAGCTCCGACAGCAGGGCATCGGCGTAGGCCACCATCCGGCCCAGCAGGTCGGAGACGATGGCCAGGCCCAGTTCCAGGGCCAGCAACCCGAGCAGCGGATTGAGCAGGCCGCTGGCCAGGGCCTCGCCCAGCGGTGGAAAGCCGGCATCGTGCCGGCTCAGCTGCAGCGCGCTGTCGATGATCAGCTTGCCCACATACAGCATGGCGACCGGCAGCAGGGCACGGATCAGGCGCAGTCCCAGGCTGACCAGGGTCAGTGCGGGGCTGGTCTTCCACACCAGTCGCAGGAACGGTGGCACGTTGCGCATCGCATTGAAGCGCTGGCGCAGGCTGGGCTTCTTTTCGGCTGAAGGCATGTCGCCATTGTGCGCGCCTGAGCCGTGGCGAAGGCATGAATGCGGCGCCGTAGGGAGCGCGCACGTCAGGGCGCCACCGGTGCGGAGCCACGCTGCGCGAGGCCCCGCACCCTCGTGGATCACGGCAGCGGCGGCAGCAGGCCGGCGCCGAGGCGGTTCCAGGCGTTGATCACCGCGATGCCCATGCTCAGGTCGCTGATGCCCTTCTCATCGAAGTGCGGTGCCAGCGCATCGAACGCTGCCTGCGATGGCGCGCCGTCGGTGAGCCGGGTCAGGGCCTCGGCCCAGCCCAGCGCAGCGCGCTCACGCGCATCGAAGAAGCGGCTTTCGTGCCAGGCGGGCAGGGTGTCCAGCTTGCGCGGCTCGATGCCGCCCTTGCGCAGCGCCGTGCCGTGCATGTCCATGCAGTAGCCGCAGCCGTTGAGCTGCGACACGCGCAGGAACACCAGTTCCATCAGGGTCGGATCGACCGAACTGTCATGCACTGCCTGGCTGGTTTCCAGCAGGCCCTTGAAAGCCTTGGCGGCCAGGCGGGTATAGGGAACGCGGGGTGAGGCGGGGTTGGACATCGTGGGCTCCACGGCGGCCCCGATGGCCGCCTTCCCTTACCAGGACGCCGCCCCGTCTGCGTGCGTGACAACCGCGGGCAGTTTTTCCGGATTGAGCACGCTGTACAGGCGCGCGATGCGGCCATCGATCACCTCGATGGTGGTGACCGAATGCAGGCGATCGCCGTCGAAGCCCAGGATCGCCGGCTCGCCGTTGACGTAGCCCAGCCGGGCCGGGTGCGTGCCGCCACGGCGGGCAATGGCCCAGAACAGGCGGCCGATGCGTTCGGCACCCCGCAGCGGGCGCACCGCTGCGGTGACCACGCCGCCTCCATCGGAGACCATCAGCGCGTTGGCATGCAGCAGGGCCTGGATCGCCTCGCTGTCGCCGCGCTGGGATGCATCCATGAAGCGTGCCAGCAACTGCCGGTGCTGGCTGGCGTCGGCATTGAAGCGCGGCCGGCCCGCCTGCAGCCGCTGCCGGGCCCGGTGCACCAGTTGCCGGCAGTTGGCCTCGCTGTGGCCGATCAGTTCGGCGATCTCGCGATAGTCGTGGTCGAACGCTTCCTTCAGCAGGAACGCGGCGCGCTCCTCCGGGCCAAGCTGTTCAAGCAGGGTCAGGAAGGCCACCGATACATCATCGGCCAGGGCGTGCAACTGGGCCGGGCCGGGCGCCGGGTCCGGCTCCAGGGTGACCGCCATTGGTTCAGCCAGCCACGGGCCCACGTAATGCGCGCGCTCGCGCTTGGCCGCACGTAGCCGGTCCAGTCCCAGGCGCGTGGTGGTGGTGACCAGCCATGCCTCGGCGTCGCGGACGCTGGCCGGGTCGGCGCCGGACCAGCGCAGCCAGGCGTCCTGGACGACGTCCTCGGCGTCGGCGCGGCTGCCCAGCAGGCGGTAGGCGAGGGCCATCAGGCGCGGACGGTGGGTCTGGAAGGCGGTTTCGGCGTTCATGCGGGCAAGGACGCCGCAGCGGGCAGGGGCGTGACAAGGGATCTGACCCCACAGACTCTACCCGCAGCCGGGGAGGGGGTAAAATGGGCGGATTACCCCCGCCAGCCTCGAGCAAGCGAGCAAGCCGTGACATCGATCAAGCAGGAAGACCTCATCCAGTCCATCGCCGACGCGCTGCAGTACATCTCGTACTACCACCCGGTCGACTACATCAAGAATCTCGCCGCTGCCTACGAGCGCGAGGAGTCGCCGGCCGCGAAGGAGGCGATGGCCCAGATCCTGATCAATTCGCGGATGTGCGCCGAAGGCCATCGTCCGATCTGCCAGGACACCGGCATCGTCACCGTGTTCCTGGAAATCGGCATGGACGTGCGCTGGGACGACGCCACCATGGGCGTGGAAGACATGGCCAATGAAGGCGTGCGCCGCGCCTATCTGCATCCGGACAACAAGCTGCGTGCTTCGGTGCTGGCGGATCCGGCCGGCAAGCGCATCAACACGAAGGACAACACCCCGGGCGTGGTCAACGTGAAGGTCGTGCCGGGCAACAAGGTGGATGTGATCGTGGCCGCAAAGGGTGGCGGCTCGGAAGCCAAGACCAAGTTCGCCATGCTCAATCCGTCCGACTCCATCGTCGACTGGGTGCTCAAGACCGTGCCGACCATGGGGGCCGGCTGGTGCCCGCCGGGCATGCTGGGCATCGGCATCGGCGGCACTGCGGAGAAGGCCATGCTGCTGGCCAAGGAAGCGCTGATGGAGCCGATCGACATCACCGAGCTGCAGGCCCGTGGAGCGTCCAACCGGATCGAAGAGCTGCGCCTGGAGCTGTACGAGAAGGTCAATGCGCTGGGCATCGGCGCGCAGGGCCTGGGGGGCCTGACCACGGTGCTGGACATCAAGATCAACGATTACCCGACCCACGCGGCCAACCTGCCGGTGGCGATGATCCCGAACTGCGCCGCGACGCGCCACGCGCACTTCACCCTGGATGGCAGCGGTCCGGTGATGCTGGATCCGCCGTCGCTGGAGGACTGGCCGAAGCTGACCTACGACGCCTCCAAGGGCACCCGGGTGGACCTGGATACGATCACCCCGGAGGAGGTGGCCAGCTGGAAGCCGGGCCAGACCCTGCTGCTCAACGGCAAGCTGCTGACCGGCCGCGACGCCGCGCACAAGCGCATGGTCGACATGCTCAACAAGGGCGAGGAACTGCCGGTCGATCTGAAGGGACGCTTCATCTACTACGTCGGCCCGGTCGATCCGGTGCGCGACGAAGTGGTCGGTCCGGCCGGCCCGACCACGGCAACGCGCATGGACAAGTTCACCCGCCAGGTGCTGGAACAGACCGGTCTGCTGGGCATGGTCGGCAAGGCCGAGCGCGGCCCGGCTGCGATCGAGGCGATCCGTGACAACAAGTCGGCGTACCTGATGGCGGTCGGTGGCTCGGCCTACCTGGTGTCCAAGGCGATCAAGGCAGCCAAGGTGGTCGGGTTTGCCGACCTCGGCATGGAAGCGATCTACGAGTTCACCGTGCAGGACATGCCGGTGACGGTGGCGGTCGACTCCACCGGCGAATCGGTGCACAAGACCGGCCCGCGCGAATGGCAGGCCCGCATCGGCAAGATTCCGGTGGTGGTGGAGTAAGCGCGGCACACGCTTGGTGGCAAACGGCGCCTGTTGGCGCCGTTTGTCGTTTAACGAGCCGGCACGGAACATCTGCTAGTTTCCATGCGACTCGAACCGGGAACGTTCATGCCGCTGTTACGGAACTTCGCGCTTGCCGGGCTGTTCGCACTGGCCGGCTGCAGCAGCACCTCCTCTTCGTATGAAGGAGCGGATTTCAGCGCATCGGCGCAATGCCGCATGCAGTGCCAGGCCAGCCATCGCAGCTGCATGGCGCAGGCGGACAGCCTGGGCAGTCGGCAGAGCAGCTGCGAACAGCAGATGGCTCCGGCTGCCGACAAGCGCTGCAAGGACATCGCCAATGCCGATCTGCGCCGCTCCTGCGAACTGAAGGCGCATGACTGCACGCTGCGGCAGCCGATGATGAGCTGCGGCGAACGTCGCGACACCTGCATGAGCAGCTGCGGTTGAGCAGTGGCCGCCGGGCGGGCGCATAATCGCTGGCTCCACCCGCAACGGATCCCGCGCATGAGCACCACCCTGTATGGTTCGTCGAGTACCGCTTCGCTGGTCGTGCACTGGCTGCTGATCGAACTGGGCATCGAGCACGAACTGGTGCTGCTGGATTTCGACAGGCGCGAGCACAAGGCGGCGGACTACCTCGCGTTGAATCCGGCCGGGAGGGTGCCGACCCTGAAGATCGATGGCCTGCTGTTGACCGAGGCAGCGGCCATCGCGCTGTACCTGGCCGACCGCCATCCCGAAGCGGGGTTGCTGCCGGCCGTGGGCACGCCCGCGCGGGGCGAGGCCTATCGCTGGATGTTCTGGTGCGCCAATACCCTGCAGCCTGCCTATCGTGCATGGTTCTATCCGCACGAAGCGGCGGGCGAGGCCTGCGTGGAGGCAACGCGTGCGATGGCCCGGCAGCAGCTGGAGGCAGCCTGGCAGCATGTGGCTGCGCACCTGCAGGCGCACGGGCCTTACCTGCTTGGCGACGCGCCCAGCGCGGTCGATTTCATGCTTGTGATGCTGATGCGCTGGTCGCGCAACATGCCCCGACCCACTGACACCTGGCCAGTGCTGAAGGCGCACGCAACCGCGATGAAGGCGCGCCCCGCCTTCGCGGAAGTCTATCGACG
The DNA here is from genome assembly GCF_056757995.1 of Stenotrophomonas sp. STEN147. Classification (NCBI taxonomy): domain Bacteria; kingdom Pseudomonadati; phylum Pseudomonadota; class Gammaproteobacteria; order Lysobacterales; family Lysobacteraceae; genus Stenotrophomonas; species Stenotrophomonas sp. STEN147. Next base: position 27,879 of record NZ_JBRRCG010000005.1, on the reverse strand, counting down.
CGAAGGCATCAGCGACTGGCGGTGATCGTCGGCGTTGGGCCGAGTGCGTGCCGCCGGGCATGGCCCGGCGCTACCGGGTGGTGCGTCCGGCTACAGGATCTCCAGCACCGTTTCCGGCGGGCGGCACAGGCGCGTGCCCTTGGCCGTCCGCACTACGGGCCGGTTGATCAGGCGCGGGTGCGCCGCCATCGCCGCCAGCAGGGTCGCCTCATCGGCCCCGGCCAGCGCCAGTCCGGCAAACTCCGGTTCCTTGCTGCGCACCAGGTCGGTGGCGGCCAAGCCGGATTCGGCAAGCAGCTGGCGCAGGGTCGCCACGTCGGGCGGTGCCTGCAGGTACTCGATCACCTCCGGCTCGATGCCGGCGTCGCGGATGAGCTTCAGTGCGCCGCGCGAATTGCTGCAGGCCGGGTTGTGCCAGATCGTCACGCCCATCAGAACCATTCCAGCAGCGACACGCCCACGCCCACGTAGGTGGCCTTGTGGTTGTAGTCGATCAGGCTTTCGCCGTATCCGTCGAAGACCTGGATGTGGCCGCGCAGCAGGTTGCTGATCGGGAAACCGTAGTCGAGCTGCAGGGCGCCATGCGACCGGTCGCCGGTACGCAGCGAATGGCGTGCCATCAAGGACACTTCGTGGCCATTGCGGTTCCAGATCAGGGTCGCGTCGCCGCGGCCCATGTAATCCTCGATGTCCGGGTTGTTGTCGTCGCTGCGCGTTTCGGGAATGCGGTACCAGGGCCGCAGCACCAGCGCCCAGTTCTCGCGGTCCAGCCCGATGTTGAGCATCACCCGGTTCCAGCTGCGCGAAAGGGGATCGGCGCGGCCGTTGGACTGATGGTTGAGGCTGATGCCGGTCATGCGTCCCCGCCAGCCACCAATGGAGTAGCCGTTGCGGAACACCATCATCACTTCCGGCTCGTAATTGGTTTCGCGGAACGGGCGCGAATTCTCGGCGTTGTAGGCCTGCCAGCGCGAGCTCTGGGTATAGCCGGCCCAGATGTCGCCGTTGTCGCCGAACAGGTTCTCGGCGATCTTGGTCTTGAAGCTGATCTGGAACTTCAGCTCGGAACTGTCCAGCGCCTGCGGCTCGGTCACGCTGTTGGCCGGATTCGGCGACTGCGGCATCTGGTTCTTGTCGCTGGTCCAGAACGCCGGCAGCAGGTACACCGGCTTGTAGGCGCGCAGCTGGAACGGACCCAGCTTGGAGTCTTCCGCCAGCTCCCAGCGGCTGTCCAGCAGGGAACCGCGGCCTGCATTGGCCAGGGCGCTGTCGTCGGGGGCAGGACGCAGCACATCACCGACCCGCGCCCGCAGGTTTTCTTCGCCCTGGCTCAGGCGGGCGGCGCGGCGCTGTTCACGCAGCGCCTGCGCGGCCTGCTGCGCGGCGGCATCGGCTTCGGCAGTGGCCGGAGCGTTACGGCCGAACAGGCGGTCGTAGCACGACAGTCGGGCGGCGTCGGTTTCAATGGCCGCGCAACCGGCCGGCGTGGTGGTCGTGGCAGGCGCGATTTCCTGCGCGGCCAGCGGCGCGGCGCTGGCCAGGGCAAGCGCCAACGGCGCCAGACGGGGGAGCAACGGCGGGAGGGTCATTGCAGCAGGCCCTTCGGGGTGACTACGGGAAGACGCACAGTGTGGCGGCTGCCCGCAGCAACGGCCAGCCCCGTGGAGTTATGCCCGGCGCAGGTGTGCGCGTGGCGTGAAGATCGTGCGTTACAGGAACCAGGCGAACGCGAACAGGCCCACCATCGCGATGACCATCGCCAGTTTCAGCGCCAGGCCCAGCAGGATGCCCAGCCAGGTGGCGAGTCCAACCTTGGTCGAGCGGCCCAGTTCGCGCGTGTGCCAGTACTCGCCCAGCAGAGCGCCGACCAGCGGGCCGGCGAACAGGCCGATGGGCATGAAGAACAGACCGGCGATGCTGCCGATGAAGGTGCCCCACAGCGCCTTGCGGCTGGCCCCGACACGCTGGGCCCCGACCACCGTGGCCAGCACATCGGCCAGCAGTGAAAGCAGGGTCAGCACGCCCAGTACCAGCAGGGTCGGCCAGCCGACATGGGTGAAGCCGTCGGCCCACGCCGCCAGCAGCAGGCCGACGAACACCAGCGGGATGCCTGGAAGTGCCGGCAGGACGATGCCGGCTATACCAACCAGGACAAAAATGACCGCTAGCAGATACAAGATGAATGAGAGGCCCATGCTGTCCCGTATGGTTGTCTTTTTGGGGTTGACAGTGAAAGATTTTGCCAGTTGCTTTTTCGTTTTGGCCGGGTTAAGTTGCAGTCGCTGAGCTTGGCAAGGTCACCGTGGATCGTGGCCTGATGAAGCAAGATCTTCCCGATCCGCTGCATCGATGCACCTCGCTTCCCCCTTGCTTGTCAGCCGCCCACAAGGCGTTTCCAACAACAAGAGAGAGTCATCAGGGAGTTAGTGAGATGTCCGAACGCGAGAACGGTACTGTCAAGTGGTTCAACGATGCAAAGGGCTTCGGCTTCATCAGCCGTGAAAACGGCGAAGACGTGTTCGTGCACTTCCGCGCCATCCAGACCCAGGGCTTCAAGAGCCTGAAGGAAGGCCAGAAGGTTACCTTCACCGTCGTGCAGGGCCAGAAGGGCCTGCAGGCCGACGCCGTGCAGCCGATCTGACCGGTCTGCAGCCGTCACATGAAAAAGGCCCGCGCAAGCGGGCCTTTTTCTTTGTACGGGACCGGCAGCGGATCAGCGCAGGATCACCCGGCCGTTGACCACGCGAACGTAGGTGTTTTCGCGGATGCCGCCCAGATCACGCTGGTTGACGACGATGGTGCGTCCGTCATCCATGCGCACGCTGATGTCATACGTATCGCTGGTCACGTTCTTCTGGATCTGGTTGCCGGCCAGCGCGCCACCCACGGCACCCGCCGCTGCGGCGATGTTCTTGTTGCCGCGGCTGCCGCCGGTGTGGTCGGAGATCTCATGGCCGGCAACCGCACCCACGATGCCGCCGAGGATCGCGCCGGTCGCGCTGGGCGCAGTGCGGCCGGACTGCACGGTGTTGATGCGGGTGACGATGCCGCAGTCGGCGCAACGGCCCTGGTTGTAGCCGGAGTTGTTGCCGTAGCCGCCGTTGTTGTACCCATTGTTGTAGCCGCCGCCGCCGTAACCCGGCGAGGTGGCGCAGCCGGCCAGGGCGAGGGTGGCGATGGCACTGGCGGCGATGAGCTGGATCTTCATGGGGCGTCTCCTGGCCGTGAAGGCGGATGTGTTGGGTGGTACTGCGTCATGCAGCAGGGTGCGCGAATCGTCTCCTTTCCAACGTGAACAAGACGCCAATCAACGCCGCCATGACCGGCTGCGGGATGAACGCTGTTCAACGGAAATCCTGATGGCAGGCGCGGCAGTCCGCCTGCAGCGTCTGCACCACCTGGGCCAGCGCGGTGCAGTCTGCCGGTGGCGTCGCCAGGGCGGCATTGAGGCCGGCCCGGTACTGGCTGGCATGCTGCTGGAACTGCGCGCTGTCCTTCAGGCCGGGGAAGGCCAGGTCCAGGTCGTTGGAGAGCAGGCGCAGCGTCTGCAGGCGCGGCACGCTGTCGGCCAGGCTGCAGCGGTTCTGCTGTTGAGCCTGCTGCAGCAGCTGGGATTGCCGCTGCATCACCTGCATCAGGCTGTCCGGGAAGGGGTCGCGGCGGGCCTGCAGTGCGCGGCCGACCATCACGGTGGCGATCAGGCCGATCAGCAGACCCAGCGCGAGCACGAACAGGTAGCGATAGGCGGAGGACGGCGGGCGAGGGGGGCTGGCATTCATGGCGGGCTCTCCAGGTGTGCAACGGTAGGTTCGACCCGGCGTGCTGTGGACGCCGGCCGCTGCACGTTAAAATAGACCGATGAATGAACAGGTCAAACAACGCTTCGCCGGCATCGAACGGCTGTATGGCGTGGGTGCGCTCGAGCGCCTGCAGGGCAGCCGCGTGGCGGTGGTCGGCATGGGCGGGGTCGGCTCGTGGGTGGTCGAGGCGCTGGCGCGCTCGGCGGTCGGCCATCTCACCCTGATCGATGCGGACGACATCTGCGTGTCCAACACCAACCGGCAGCTGCCGGCGATGGAGGGCAATTACGGGCGCAACAAGGCCGACGCCATGGCCGAGCGCTGCCGGGCGATCAACCCGGAACTCGATGTCGACGCGGTGCAGGCGTTCCTGACCACAGCCAACATGGCGGACCTGCTGGATCGTCGCTTCGATCTGGTGATCGATGCCTGCGACAGCTTCCGGGTCAAGGTGGAGACCATCGCCTGGTGCCGCCGCCGCAAGCTGCCACTGCTGACGGTCGGCGCCGCGGGTGGCCGCACCGATCCGACCCTGGTGCGCATCCGCGATGTCTCGCGCACCGAGCACGACGCGATGCTGGCGCTGATCCGCAAGAAGCTGCGCAGCGAGTTCAACTTCCCCAAGAACGCCAAGCGTTACTTCGGCGTGCCGGCGGTGTACTCGCTGGAAAATGTGAAGTATCCGCAGGCCGATGGCAGTGTCTGCGGCCTCCGTCCCAACCTGGGGGCGGACGCTGCGCTCAAGCTTGATTGCGGCGCAGGGCTGGGGGCGGCCACCCATATCACCGGTGCCTTCGCCTTTGCCGCCGTCGGCAAGGCGCTGGAAATGCTGCTGGAGCCGAAGAGGGTCAAGGCCGAGTCCGTTGAGGTTTGACCGGTAGCGCCGGACCACGCCCGGCGGAACGGCTATCAGGCCGCCGGCAGCGCGAACAGCCGCCGTGCGTTGTCGGTCGTGGTCTTTGCCACGGTCTCCAGGTCCGTCTGCCGCAACGCCGCGATGTGGCGCGCGATGACCGACAGGCGTGCCGGCTCATTGCGCTGCCCACGGATGGCCGCGTCGGGCTGATCGGGCGCGTCGGTCTCCAGCAGCAGCTGCTCCAGCGGCATCTCCCGGACCAGCCGTTGCAGGCGCTGTGCCCGTTCGTAGGTCAGGGGGCCGCCCAGACCCAGCAGGAAGCCCTGCCGGTGCAGCTGTGCCGCCTGCTCCGGGCTGCCGGAGAAACTGTGCACCACGCCGCGCAGGCCACCGATGCGGCGGATCGCTGCGATCACCGCATCCACGGCCCGACGCGCATGCACGATCACCGGCAGGTCGAAGTCGCGCGCCAGGCGCAGCTGGCCGGTGAAATAGGTCTGCTGCGCCTCCGCCTCCAGGCCTTCCACGAAATAATCCAGGCCGCATTCGCCGATCGCCCGCGGACGCTCACGCTCGATCCACTCCCGCAGCAGCGGAAGGTGCCCGGCGCGATGCTCGGCAAGAAACATCGGATGCAGCCCGTACGCGGGGTACAGGCCGGGTGCCTGCTGGCAGACCTCGCGCAGCTTCGGCCAGCTGGCGGCGGTGACGGCCGGCACGACCTGGATCTGCACCCCGGCCGCGCGCGCGCGCTCGATCACGGCGGCACGGTCGGGATCGAACTCGCCTGCATCGAGATGGCAATGGCTGTCGACCAGCACGCTCAGCGCTGCTCCAGCGGTGGCGGCGTGCGGGTGCCGCGGGTCTTCCAGTTGGCCAGCAGCAGCGTGCCCAGGCCCAGCACCAGTTCATCGACGAAGGGAAGCGGATCGGGAATGAACAGGGTCAGCGCGAACAGCCCCGCCGTGAGCTTGAACAGCGTGGGGTAGCGCAGCCGGCGCGCCCATTGCAGTACCGGCAGCAGCATCGGGTTGGCCATGGCGGGATCCTCCTGGTGAATATGCAAACGCTACCACGGGCCCAGCATTTCCCGATGCTGAATGGGTTACGGCGACGAGCAGGAAATGTGGAGATTCCGTTCAGGGAGGCCGTGCTGCAATCTGTGCCGAGAACGTTGCGGACGGTCCGCAAGGAGCAGGTCATGAAAAGCACAACTACAACTGTCCTGGTCGCAGCGGGCGCGCTGCTGGTGGGTGGTATCGCCACGGCCGCCTTCATGAAGAGCGGCAACCCGTCGCCGGATTCCATCAGCGCCGGCGCCCCCAACGGCGAATCGCGCCTGGCCGATGGCAGCGCCACCGACGATGGTGCGCGTGGCAACCAGCTCGATGCCACCGCGCCGCGCGGCCTGGAGTATGCCGATGTGCTGAAGGTCGACCCGATCACCGAAAAGCAGAAGGCGTACGCCACGGTCATCGGCACCGACGCGGTGCGCGAGACCTCCACCACCCAGACGCCGCACGAGGTCTGCCAGGATGTGGTCGTGCAGGAACGCCTGCCCGAGCGTGATGGCAACGTCGGTGGCACCGTCGCCGGCGCGGTGATCGGTGGCCTGCTGGGTAATCAGGTTGGCGGCGGCAATGGCAGGAAGGCGGCGACCGCAGCCGGTGCCGTGGCCGGCGGCCTGATCGGCAACCAGGTGGACAAGCGCCACGTCGGTGGCCGTGTGGTCAACCGCACCGAGCGCCAGTGCCACACCGAGACCGCCACCTCCGAGTCGAGCCGTGTCACCGGCTACAACGTCACCTATCGCAACGAGGACGGCACCACCGGCACCATGCGCATGGCCAGCAAGCCCGGCAACCGCATCGCCATGGGCACCAACGACGTGGTCAAGGGTTACAACGTGACCTACCGCTATGATGGTGCCGAGAAGACCGTGCGCATGGACAACAAGCCAGCCAGCGATCGCCTGCCGGTGGTCGATGGCCAGCTGGTCACGCAGACAGCGGCAGCCGGCGCCACGGCACCGACCCGCCAGTAATCCCGCCGCTGCAGCGGACAGGCGACAGGCCGGCTTCTGCCGGCCTGTCTGTTTTTGTGGCCGGGTGACATTTGCGATGATGGCGCTCCGTCATCGCCCTGGAGTCGGCATGAGCATCTTCGACCTGCGCCTGGAAACCGAGCGCCTGATCCTGCGCCCACCGCATCGCGAGGATTTCGAGCCCTATCTGGCGTTCTGCGCGGATGAAGAGGTGATGCGCACGCTGGGCGGAGTACAGCCACCGTCAGTGGCATGGCGTGGATTCTGCAGCCTGGCTGGCGCGTGGCAGTTGTTCGGCTTTTCGATGTTCAGCGTGATCGAGAAATCCAGTGGTGAGTGGGTCGGTCGCATGGGGCCCTGGCAGCCACAGGACTGGCCGGGCACCGAGGTCGGCTGGAGCATCCGGCGTGCCAGCTGGGGCAAGGGCTACGCGCCGGAGGCGGCGACCGCTGCGATCGACTGGGCCTTCAACGCACTCGGGTGGGAGGAGGTGATCCATACCATTGCCGAGGACAACGAGAATTCCCGTGTCGTGGCCCGCAAGCTGGGCAGTACGCTGCTGCGCATGGGCGAGCTGCCGCCGCCGTACCAGGGCAAACCGATGCAGATCTGGGGGCAGTCGCGCCAGCAGTGGCAGCAGCGCGTGCGCTGAGGGGCCCGACGGGCTGCATCCAGCGGCGGGCTGCGCGATGGGCATGCTGCACCCGCGCTTGGCATCGGCGGGCGCGCTTGCCAGACTGCGCGCAACCGGTCGTCGGCCGGGTCTCCTGGAGCAGGCAATGGTGGAAGAACGCGTTCCGTTGACGGTGCATGGCATGTCCGTTTCAGGCAATTGCCACAAGGTGCGCATGCTGCTGGAACACCTCGGCAGCCGCTATCGCTGGGTGGAGGTGGACAGCGCCCATGGCCAGACCCACACGCCGGAGTTCCTGGCATTGAATCCCAATGCGAAGGTGCCGTTGATCGTGCGCGAGGACGGCCGCGTGTTGACCGAATCGAACGCGATCCTGTTCTGGCTGGCCGAGGGCACGCCCTACCTGCCCGGCGATGGCTGGGAGCGGGCGCAGGCGTTGAGCTGGATGTTCTTCGAGCAGTACACGCATGAACCCTGCGTGGCGGTAGCCCGTTTCATCCGCGGCTGGACGCCGGCCGATTCCCCGCGGCGCGCCGAACTGCCGCGCCTGCAGGAGCGCGCCAGCACCGCACTGGCGGTGATGGAACAGCACCTGCGGCAGTCGCCCTGGTTCACCGGTCGCAGTTATGGCATCGCCGATATCGCGCTGTTTGCCTACACCGACGTTGCCAGCGATGGTGGCATCCGCCTTGATCCGTTCCCGCAGGTGCAGGCCTGGCTGCAGCGGGTGCGGGCGCAGCCGCGGTTCGTGCCGATGCCGGCCGTGGGCGCGGAGGTGCTGGCGCGATTCAACGCGGTGGCCTGATTCCCGGGGGAGCGTCGGGCAGGCCGGCTGTGAGGGACGCCGGCGGGCCCGCGCCACGCTACGCAACAACGACACGGAGGGTGTTCGATGTTCGCTGTGGTTCCAGATCCCATTCCCGCGCGCATGCGCGGGCTCAACCGCGCCGAAGTGTGCGACGTCAATTTCCTGGAGGCGGTGCGCGGCTGGCGGGGCACGCCGCGGCCCCGGCCCGCGCCGCACGCGCCGATCCTGCCAGGCAGCACGCTCAGCGCGGCGGCCTTTGCCGACCTGTTCGAATCGCAGCTGGCCAGCCGCCAGCTGGACCTGATGGCGCGCGTGCTGCGCGTGCAGAACAAGGTCTTCTACACCATCGGCTCGTCCGGCCACGAGGGCAATGCGCTGTTGGCGCGGGCCTGCCGGCACACCGATCCTGCGTTCCTGCACTACCGCTCCGGCGCCTTCATGGCCGAGCGCGCGCGGCAGGTGCCGGGCATGGATCCAGTGCGCGACGCGGCACTGTCGTTCGCCGCCAGCGCCGACGATCCTGCCAGCGGAGGCCGGCACAAGGTGTGGGGCAGCCGGCCGCTGTGGGTGTTGCCACAGACCTCGACGATCGCCTCGCACCTGCCCAAGGCGCTGGGCACTGCGTTGGCCATCGAGAGCGGCAAGCGCCTGGGCCAGCCGTTGCCGATTCCGGCCGACAGCATCGTGGTCTGTTCCTTCGGCGACGCCTCGGCCAATCACGCCACCGCACAGACGGCGTTCAACACCGCCATGTGGTCGGCCTACCAGAAACTGCCGGCGCCCATCCTGTTCGTCTGCGAGGACAATGGCCTGGGCATTTCGGTGAAAACACCGGAGGGATGGATCTCCGAGCGCTTTGGCGGCCAGCCGGGACTGGACTACTTCTTCGCTGACGGGCTGGATCTGGCCAGCGGCCATGCGCAGGTGCAGGCCGCGGTCGAGCATTGCCGGACAACCCGCAGGCCGACCTTCCTGCACCTGCGTACCACGCGGCTGATGGGGCATGCCGGTACCGATTTCGAGGTGGAGTGGCGCGCGTTGCCGGAGCTGTGTGCGGCGGAGGCGCAGGATCCGCTGCTGCGCTCGGCGCAGATCGCGATGGAGTCGGGCTGGATGGACGCCGCGGCCGTCGAGGCGGCCTATGAAGCGATGCGTGTGCGCTGCATGGCGGCCGCCGCCGATGCCGAGCGCCAGCCGAAGCTGCAGTCCCTTGAGCAGGTGATGGCACCGCTGGCGCCCTATACGCCTGCAGCGGTGCACGCCGAGGCCCGGCGCGCGGTCGCGGACGAGGCGCGACTGTCGCTGTATGGCGGCGCTGATGCATTGCCGGAGCGGCAACCGCCGCGTCATCTGGCCATCCAGATCAATCACGGACTGCAGGAACTGCTGTGCAAGTATCCGCACAGCCTGTTGTTCGGCGAGGATGTGGCGCAGAAGGGAGGCGTGTACACCTTGACCCGCGACCTGCTGCGTCGTTTCGGCCCGCGTCGCGTGTTCAACACGCTGCTGGACGAGACCATGATCCTGGGCATGGCGCAGGGGCTGGCCAACATGGGCATGCTGCCGATCCCCGAGATCCAGTACCTGGCCTACCTTCACAACGCCATCGACCAGATACGTGGTGAGGCGTGTTCACTGCAGTTCTTCTCCAATGACCAGTTCCGCAACCCGATGCTGTTGCGGGTGGCAGGGCTGGGCTACCAGAAGGGATTCGGCGGCCATTTCCACAACGACAATTCGATCACGGCCCTGCGCGACATTCCCGGCCTGGTGGTGGGCTGTCCCTCGCGTGGCGATGACGCCGTGATGATGCTGCGCACGTTGGCGGCGCTGGCCCGGGTGGATGGCCGCGTGGCGGTGTTCCTGGAGCCGATCGCGCTGTACATGAGCAAGGACCTGCACGAGCCGGGTGACGGCCAGTGGCTGTTCGACTATCCGGAACAGGGACAGGCGCTGCTGCCAGGGGAAGGACGGGTGTATGCCCCAGAGGCGCAGGATCTGGTGATCTACACCTATGGCAATGGTGTGCCGATGGCGCTGCGTGCCGCGCGGGTGATCGGCCAGCAGCTCGGGTGGCAGGTGAGGGTGGTCGACCTGCGCTGGCTGGTACCGCTGGACGGCGGATTCATTGCCACCCAGGCGGCCACGGCGCGGCGCGTGCTGGTGCTGGACGAGGGGCGTCACAGCGGTGGCGTGGGCGAGGGGGTGGTCACGGCCCTGGTCGAGGCCGGCTTCGGTCACCTGCCGCTGCGTCGGGTCTGCGGCGCCGATACCTATACGCCGCTGGCGGGGGCAGCAATGTTCGGGCTTCCAAGCGACAATGCGGTGATTGGCGCCGCCCTCGACCTGGCGCAGGAACCCTGATGCATGTGTGGATTGGCGGGAATGCTGTTGCCGGCACCGATGGTGCCGGCCGAGGAACTGCAGGCACAGGCCCTGGCCATGGGCCAGGCGCTGCACCATCGCGGGCCGGATGATGGTGGCACGTGGGTCGATGCCGCTGCCGGGATCGCACTGGCGCACCGCCGGCTGAGCATCCTCGATCTGTCCCCGCTGGGCCACCAGCCGATGGCATCGTCCGACGGCCGCTATGTGATGGCCTACAACGGCGAGGTCTACAACTTCGCGGCCCTGCGCGCCGAGCTGGAGCCGCTGGGCCATGCGTTCCGTGGCCACTCCGATACCGAGGTGCTGCTGGCCGCGATCCTGCAGTGGGGCCTGGAAGACACCCTGCAGCGCTGCAACGGCATGTTCGCCATCGCTCTGTGGGACCGCAGCGAGCAGTGCCTCTGGCTGGCCCGTGACCGGGTCGGCAAGAAGCCGCTGTACTACGGCTGGGCCGGTGACGCGCTGGTGTTCGGTTCCGAACTGAAGGCACTGTGGCAGCATCCAGCGTTCGACAACGATATCGATCGGGATGCGTTGACGCTGCTGTTGCGGTTGGATTACATCCCGGCGCCGCACAGCATCCATCAGCGCTGTTACAAGCTGATGCCCGGCCGGGTGCTGCGGGTGGATGCGGCGATGGTTGCCGCCGGAGCCGGCGCGCACCGGCCGGAGCAGGCGCAGCGTCCGTACTGGGACGCGCGTGCGCGCATGCAGGCCGCACTGGCCGCACCCTTCCAGGGCCGCATCGAGGAGGCCGAGGAGCAGCTTGATGCCCTGCTTCGCGACGCCGTGGCGCTGCGCATGGTCGCGGATGTGCCCGTCGGCGTGTTCCTGTCCGGGGGGACCGATTCGTCGCTGGTGGCGGCGCTGATGCAGGCGCAGAGCAGGCAGCCGGTGCACAGCTTCAGCATCGGCTTCCAGGATTCAACCCACGATGAGGCACCGCTGGCCAGGGAACTGGCCGCGCATCTGGGCTGCGACCACACCGAACTCTACGTCAGTGGAGCCGACGCACTGGCGGTGGTGCCGCAGCTGCCGACGATGTTCGACGAGCCTTTTGCCGATGCCTCGCAGGTGCCGACCGCGCTGGTGGCCCGGCTGGCAAGGCAGGGGGTGACTGTGGCTTTGTCCGGTGATGGTGGCGATGAGCTGTTCTTCGGCTACACCCGCTACGTGCGCGCGCTGCGCAACTGGCAGATGCTGGGTCGCGTGCCTGGCCCGCTGCGGCGCTGGATGGGTGCCCGCGCGCAGCAGCAGGGCGAGGCGTCGCGCACGGGAGGCCTGGCGGCGCTGCTGGCCGAAACCGGCGCACGCGGCATCGGCGATGTGTACCGCAACCGCATTTTGCGCTGGCGTGACCCGGCGGCGGTGGTGCCCGGTGCGCAGCCGGCCGGCAGCTTCTATGACCTGGCCGATCCGCTGCACGGCGCGGGCACGCCGGCAGACGCGATGATGCTGGCCGATTTCGTGACCTACCTGCCTGATGACCTGCTGTGCAAGGTCGACCGCACTTCGATGGCGGTCAGCCTGGAGGCGCGTGCGCCGTTGCTGGACTGGCGGGTGGCCGAGTTCGCCTGGTCGCTGCCGCTGGGCTTCAAGCGCAGTGAAACGACCAGCAAGGTCCTGCTCAAGCGCGTGCTGGGCCGATATGTCCCGCACGCGATGGTGCACCGGCCCAAGCGTGGTTTCGGTGCGCCTGTCAGCGACTGGCTGAAGGGCGACCTGCGGCCGTGGGCCGACGATCTGCTGCAGCCTTCGCGGCTGGAACGCGAAGGCGTGCTGTCGGCGGCCGCGGTACAGCCGCTGTGGCAGCAGTTCCTTGGCGGTCAGCGCAAGTGGCACACGCATCTGTGGAACGTGCTGATGTTCCAGGCATGGCAGGCCCACTGGCGCCAGGTCCGGGCCAGCGTCAGCGGCTGACCTTCACTGCCTGGAAAGGGGGCGGTGAATAGGATGGGTTTCCCGCCCCATGAGGAGTCCGTCCGATGTCCGTTCCCACCATCGCCGTGTTCGTCGGAAGCCTGCGCCGGGAGTCATGCAACCGCCGGCTGGCCCATGCACTTGAAAAGCTTGCCGGCGACCGGGCCCGGTTCCAGTACGTGCAGATCCGCGACCTTCCCCTGTATGACCAGGATTTCGACGCCGATTACCCGCCATCGTGTGTCCGCCTGAAGGAGCAGGTGCGTGCCGCCGACGCTGTGCTGTTCGTGACGCCTGAATACAACCGTTCGGTGCCGGGCGTGCTGAAGAACGCCATCGACATCGGCTCGCGCCCCTATGGCGACAGCGCATTCGCAGGCAAGCCGGCTGCGGTGATCGGTGCGTCCATCGGCCAGATCGGCACCGCGGTGGCGCAGCAGCACCTGCGCAACAGCCTGGCCTTCCTCGACATGCATGTGCTCGGCCAGCCGGAAGCGTTCATTCATTTCAAGGATGGCCTGATCGACGCCGACGGTACGATCCACAACGACGCCACGCGGGAATTCCTGCAGGGGTATGTGGACCGGTTCCTGGCGCTGATCGCCACGCACGGCCGGTAGGCCGCTGCGGGCGAAGGGATCTGCGATAATGGCGGGCTGCGGGCGTCGCACGGGCGCCCGTCGCAGGCAGTGCGACGCCTCCGCGCCATTCTGGCCAGGCTCCGGCGGATATCCCCCGTTCTTCCACGGCTTATCCACAGGCTTGTCCATGGCCGCCAGGGTCGGCGCATGCCTACACTCGTCTGGCCCACTTTTGCAGGAAACACCGCCGCATGTCCGCCCGTCCCGGCTTCCGTTCCAACCGCAGAGACCGCGGTGATGGCTTCGAACGCGATGATTCGCGCATCGACCAGCTGCGGGTGCCACCGCATTCGGTGGAGGCCGAGCAGGCGGTGCTGGGTGGCCTGATGCTGGCACCCGAAGCGTTCGACCGGGTCAACGACCAGCTGACCGAGACCGACTTCTATCGCCGCGATCATCAGATGATCTACCGCGCGATCCGCGAGTTGTCCGAGCGTGACCGACCCTTCGATGCGGTGACGCTGGGCGAATGGTTCGAATCGCAGGGCAAGCTGGAGCTGGTAGGGGATGGCGCTTATCTGATCGAACTGGCCAGCACCACGCCGTCGGCGGCGAACATCGCCGCCTACGCCGAGATCGTGCGTGACAAGGCGGTGCTGCGGCAGCTGATCCAGGTCGGTACCGACATCGTCAACGATGGTTTCCAGCCGGAAGGCCGCGACAGCAGCGAGCTGCTGGCGTCGGCGGAAAAGAGCGTGTTCGCCATTGCCGAGCAGGGCGCACGCGGGCGTACGGATTTCGTCGCCATGCCCGGCGCGCTGAAGGATGCCTTCGAGGAACTGCGCAACCGCTTCGAGAACGGCGGCAACATCACCGGCCTGCCAACCGGCTACAACGATTTCGACGCGATGACGGCCGGCCTGCAGCCGACCGACCTGATCATCCTGGCCGCGCGCCCGGCGATGGGCAAGACCACCTTCGCGCTGAACATCGCCGAGTATGCGGCGATCAAGTCGAAGAAGGGCGTGGCGGTGTTCTCGATGGAAATGTCCGCATCACAGCTGGCGATGCGACTGATCTCCTCCAATGGCCGGATCAACGCGCAGCGCCTGCGTACCGGCCAGCTGGAAGACGAGGACTGGAGCCGCGTCACCAGCGCGATCAAGATGCTGAAGGAAACCAAGATCTTCATCGACGACACGCCGGGCGTATCGCCGGAAGTGCTGCGCTCCAAGTGCCGCCGCCTCAAGCGCGAGCACGACCTGGGCCTGATCGTGATCGATTACCTGCAGCTGATGAGCGTGCCCGGCAACAGCGAGAACCGCGCGACCGAAATCTCGGAGATCTCGCGTTCGCTGAAGGGCCTGGCCAAGGAGCTGAACGTGCCGGTGATCGCACTTTCCCAGCTCAACCGCTCGCTGGAAACGCGTACCGACAAGCGCCCGGTGATGGCTGACCTGCGCGAATCGGGCGCCATCGAGCAGGACGCGGACATGATCGTGTTCATCTACCGCGACGACTACTACAACAAGGAAAACTCACCGGACAAGGGCCTGGCCGAAATCATCATCGGCAAGCACCGTGGCGGCCCGACCGGTTCGTGCAAACTGAAGTTCTTCGGCGAGTACACGCGTTTCGACAATCTGGCCCACGATTCGGTCGGTTCGTTCGAGTAGGGCTGCCGGCCGCGGGCCGGCGATCTACTTCTGTTCTGCAGGAGCCGGGCGCGTGCCCGGCTCTTTGCGTTGGTGCGTGCGCAAGGCGCGTACCTTGCCGGGCGATGGTCACATGACGTGTAACTGACATGTAACTGGGCCTTCCTACCATGCCGCCGCTGTCCTCCCACTTCCGACGCCCGTCGCTGGCGTCCAGCGCGTCCAAGGAATCCGCCTCCCATGCCGTCCCACGCTCCGCTCCGCCGCAATCTGCTGGCTCTGCTGGTCTGTGCCTCGCTGCCGTCGCTGGCGGCCGCTGAAACCGCCCCCACCTCCGATGCACCGTCGGCGACCACCCTCGATTCGATCTCGGTGATCGGCCGCGGCGAAGCGCGCCAGGTGCAGCGTGTCACCGCCGAGGACATGAAGGTGCTGCCGCCGGGCGCGAATCCGCTCAAGCTGCTGGCCAGCAAGCCGGGCGTGCATTTCGAGTCGGGTGACGCCACCGGTGCCTACGAGTGGTCGACCAGCATCAGCCTGCGCGGCTTCAACCAGAACCGGCTCGGCTACACGCTGGACGGCATTCCGCTGGGCAACATGAGCTACGGCAACAGCAATGGCCTGCATGTCAGCCGCGCGGTCATCAGCGAGAACCTGGGCGGTGCGGAAGTCTCCACCGGCATCGGCGCGCTGGGGACGCCGTCCACCAGCAACCTGGGGGGCGTGTTCCAGTTCTATTCGATCGACCCTTCCACCGAGTACGGCGTGGTGCTGGCGCAGGGCTTCGGCAGCGACAACGCGCGGCGCAGCTATGCGCGCCTGGAGACCGGCGAGCACCAGGGGTTCGCCGCGTACCTGTCCGGCGTGTACTCCGAAGGCGACAAGTGGAAGGGCAAGGGCTCGCAGGAGCTCAAGCAGTTCAACGGCAAGGCCGTTTACAACTTCGGCGTGGACAGCAGGATCACTGCGCTGTTCAACGCATCACGCCGGGTCGAGGCGGACTACCAGGATCTGTCGCTGGAGATGATCGACCGCCTGGGCTGGAACTGGGACAACTACGCGCCGGACTGGGACCGCGCGCTGGCCGCGGCACGCGGGCAGTTCAGTGGCGGCGTCAACAGCCCCTGGGATGCGTACTACTCCGGTCATGGCCTGCGCAACGACGATATCTCCAGCGTCGCCGGCGACTTCGGCCTCAACGATGCGATGCGCCTGAAGGTCAATGTCTACAATCACAGCAACCGCGGGCAGGGCCACTGGTTCAGTCCGTCAAATCCTTCCAATCCGGGCACCGCGCGCGAGATTCCGATCTCGATCCGCACCACCGAGTACGCGATCGACCGTACCGGCGTGACCTCCGCGTTCACCTGGAACGTCGGCGGGCACGAGCTGGAAGCCGGCCTGTGGTACGAGGACAACGGCCACAGCGTGCAGCGCAACTTCTACTACATCGATGGCCCGATCACCGATGACTTCTTCCTGCGCAATCCGGACCAGCGCGTGTGGCGCCAGCTCTACACCACCATCACCCGCCAGTTCTATGTGCAGGACCGCTTCCGCCTGTTCGACGACCGCCTGACGGTGGACATCGGCGCGAAGTCGCCGCACACCCGCACCCGCGTCCGCACGCCGCTGGGCAGCTATGCCAACAACAGCAGCCTGACCTCCAGCAAGGGACTGCTGCCGCAGGCCGGCTTCAATTTCAAGCTCAACGAAGGCAATGAAATCTTCGGTTCGTTCGCCAGGAACATCGCCGCCTATGCGCTGGGCGTGGGCAGTCCGTTCAACGTGCCGCAGCAGGCCTTCGATGCCAGTGCGCGCAACCTCAAGCCGGAGCAGTCGCGCACGATCGAACTGGGCTGGCGCGGCTACGGGCAGGGGTATGAGGCGTCGGTCGCGGTGTACGACGTGAAGTTCGACAACCGCCTGCTTGCCATCGCCCAGTGCGTGGGCATCCTCGGCTGTCCTGCGTTGTTCTCCAACGTCGGTTCGGTGACCAGCCGCGGTTCCGAGGCGACCCTGCAGCTGAAGCCGGTGCAGGACGTGACCTGGTCCAACGCACTGTCGTGGAACGACAGCACCTACGACGACGACTACGTCAACAACGGGGTGGTACCGACCCGCGGCAGGAAGACCGTGGATACGCCGGAATGGATGTTCGCCAGCACCCTGGCCTGGACGCCGGGCCCGTGGGACATGCGCCTGTCCGCCAACCATGTCGGCAAGCGTTACGTGACCTATACCAATGACCTGTCGGTTCCCAGCTACTGGCTGGTCAACGCCTCGGTGGCTTACGATTTCGGCTCTCTGGGGCCCGCGCAGAACCTGACAGTGGCAGTGAACCTGACCAACCTGGCGGACAAGCGTTACCTGTCTTCGATCAACACCAACGGCACCTATGCCGCAGATCCCACGCGCAGCCTGGCCACCATGCAGGTGGGTGCGCCGCGGCAGGTGATGGCGACGGCGACCGTGCGCTTCTGATGCAGCGGCCCATGGATCCGGAGCACCGTCGTCGCCTGCTGCGCATGGCGTGGCAGGGGACGGGGGCGGCGATCGCACTGGCGGCGATGCCGGGGCTGGCTGCGGCAGGCCCACGGCCACGTCTGGGCCGCGATCCGTTCACCCTCGGCGTCGCCGCCGGCGATCCGGACCCGCAGGGGGCTGTGCTGTGGACACGGCTCGCCCCCGATCCGCTCAACGGCGGTGGCATGCCGTCGCGGGCGGTGCCGGTGCGCTGGTTCGTGGCTGAAGATCCCGGCATGCGCCGTCCGGTGCAGCGCGGCGTCGCCGCAGCGGTGCCCGAGCTGGCGCATTCGGTGCACGTGGAGATCAATGGCCTTCGTCCCGGCCGTGACTATTACTACCGTTTTGCCTGCGACGGTGATGAGGAAAGCACGGTCGGCCACTTCCGCACCGCGCCGCTGCCGGACGCGCAGCTGCAGCAGCTGCGCCTGGCCCTGTGCACCTGCCAGGCCTGGAACAGCGGCTACTACCCGGTACTGCGTGATATCGCGCGGAGCGATGTCGACCTGGTACTGCATGCCGGCGACTATCTGTACGAGTACAGTCCACTGCAGAACGCACGCGGCCGAACACTGGATGCGGAGCGATTCAGCGGCGAGACCGTCAGTCTGCAGCGCTATCGCGACCAGTACGCGCTGTACAAGCTCGATCCGGACCTGCAGGCAGCGCACGCCGCGCACGCCTTTGCGGTGATCTGGGATGACCATGAGGTGCAGAACGACTATTCCGGCGTCCATCCTGAAAAGGACAGCGTGCCGGTGGAGGACTTCATCGTCCGGCGGGCCGCTGCCTATCGCGCCTTCTACGAGCACCTGCCCATGCGCAGTACTCCGGCCGGCAATGGTGGCCTGCGGGTGCACCGGCGCCTGCGCTACGGCGACCTCGCGCAGCTGAGCCTGCTCGACTGCCGCCAGTTCCGTCCGGCCAACCCCTGCGGCGTGGGCGAGTCGCCGCGCTGCGAGGCGGCACTGGACCCGCGCATGAGCATGCTCGGGCCCGGCCAGGAGGCGTGGTTCGCGCAGTCGATGGCGGCCGCGCGGGGCACGCGCTGGAATGTGGTGGTGCAGCAGCTGCTGATGGCGCAGCTGCGGCTGGACGGCGGCACCCCGCGCGAGCGGTTCTGGAACGATGCCTGGGATGGGTATCCTGCCGCGCGCAACCGGTTGCTGCAGGCGCTGCAGGCGGGCGGGCAGGGCAATGCGATCGTGCTGGGAGGCGACTGGCATTCCACCTTCGTCAACGATCTGAAGCTGGACTTCGATGCGGCCGATGCTCCCGTGGTGGCCACCGAGTTCATCGCCCCCGCCATCAGCAGTGGCGGAGACGACACACCGTATGGCCCTTACTACGGACCGTCGATTCCCCTGAATCCGCACATCCGCTATTTCGACGGCGACCGCCGTGGCTGGTGGAAGCTGCAGCTCAACCGGCAGGCCGTGGGTGCGGAACTGCGCTTGGCCGACAGCGTGCTGCGTACCGATGCCGCGGTGCGGACCGCCGCGCGTTTCCAGGTCGCCCACGGCCGCCCAGGGGCGGTGCAGGTATAGCGGCTGCGTTCCGGGTTTCATCGCGCCCTGCCGGGTTTCGTCGCAAACCGTTTGCTCCCTCCGGGGCAGGGCGGCACTGTGGTCGCAGGCGGCAAGGGGCCGCCGCAAGGAGACCGTGATGAAGACCCTGTTCGCGCTGGGCGTGTGGTGCCTGCTGTTCGTGCTGTGCTGGCCGTTGGCGATCCTTGCCCTGATCGCCTGGCCGTTCGTGTGGCTGCTGAGCCTGCCGTTCCGCCTGGTCGGCATCACGTTCTCGGCGCTGTTCGCTTTCCTGCGCGCGCTGTTCATGCTGCCGGCACGCCTGCTGGGTGGCGGCCGCGGTCCGGTGGCTGCGTGATGACGCCGGCCATCGCGGTACTGGTATTGGCGCTCGCGGCGCCGGCCCCTGCCACGCCCGCGACACCGCCATCAGCCTGGCTGGAACGCCAGCAGACCGCCGCTGCCGACGAAGCGGATGCTGCGGCGGCCAAGCTCGCCAAGCCTGACAGGCCCAAGGAACGCTGCAGGGTGGTGAAGGAATGGAGGGTGGGTGAAACCGTGGTGCAGCATCGCATCTGTGACGATGCACCGGAGCCGCCTGCTGGAAAGGTGTAGCGCCGGGCCCGTGCTCGGCTCCACATCAGAAGGCCAAACAAAAAAACCCCGCCGAGGCGGGGTTTTTTTGTCATGCCACCGGGCCGATCAATTGGCCTTGTGGATGGCGCGCTTGCTGACCGCCATCGCCGCGTCGTGGACCACTTCCGACAGCGACGGGTGGGCGTGGCAGATACGGGCCAGATCATCGGCCGAACCGCTGAACTCCATGGTCAGCACGCCTTCGTGCACCAGCTCGGACACGTTGGCGCCGACCAGGTGCATGCCGAGGATGCGATCGGTCTCGGCATGGGCCAGGATCTTCACGAAACCTGCCGGCTCGATCATTGCCACGGCACGGCCGTTGGCGGCGAACGGGAAGCTGCCGGCCTTGTACGGGATGCCTTCGGCCTTCAGCTGTGCTTCGGTCTTGCCCACCCAGGCCAGTTCCGGCTCGGTGTAGATGACCCACGGAATCGTGTCGAAGTTGACGTGACCCGGCAGGCCGGCGATCAGTTCGGCCACGGCGATGCCTTCCTCGAAGCCCTTGTGCGCCAGCATCGGGCCGCGCACGCAGTCGCCCACCGCCCAGACGCCATCGACGCCGGTGTGGCAATGCGCATCGACTTCGATCTGGCCACGCTCGTTGACCTTCACGCCGGTGCCTTCCGCCAGCAGGCCCTTGGTGGCAGCGCGACGGCCGACGGCCACCAGCAGCTTGTCCACGGTCAGGGTCTTCTCGCCTTCGCTGTCGGTGTAGGTGACAACGACTTCCTTCTTCTTGCCCTTGCCGGTGATCTCGGTCTTGGAGACCTTGGCGCCCAGGCGGATGTCCAGGCCCTGCTTCTTGAATTCCTTGGCCGCGGTCTTGGCAACTTCGGCGTCGGCGACGGCCAGGAACTCCGGCAGCGCCTCGAGGATGGTCACTTCAGCGCCCAGGCGCTTCCACACGCTGCCCAGCTCCAGGCCGATCACGCCGGCGCCGATCACCGCCAGGCGGTTCGGCACTTCGGTGAAGTCCAGGCCGCCGACGTTGTCGACGATGGTCTCGCCGTCGAACTTGGCGAACGGCAGTTCGATCGAATCCGAACCGGCGGCGATGATGACGTTGGTGCCCTTCAGCTCGACTTCCGAGCCGTCGTGCTGCTTCACCTTGACCACGTTGCCCGGCTGCAGTTCACCGAAGCCGTAGTAGGTGGCGACCTTGTTGGCCTTGAACAGCATGGCGATGCCGCCGGTGAACTGCTTGACGATCTTGTCCTTGCGGCCAACCATCGCCTCGACGTCCATCTTGGCGTCCTTGAAGCTGATGCCGTGGTCGCCAAAGATGTGGCTCATGTTCCAGAACTGGCGCGAGGAATCCAGCAGCGCCTTGGACGGGATGCAGCCCACGCGCAGGCAGGTGCCGCCCAGCGCCGGCTTGCCATCCTTGCCCAGCGCTGCGTCGATGCAGGCGGTCTTCAGGCCCAGCTGGGCCGCGCGGATGGCAGCGTGGTAACCGGCCGGGCCCGCACCGATGACGACGACGTCGAATTGTTCAGCCATTGAATTAGTCCTTGATGCTTTACCGGAACCCCCTTCCGCGCGGGCGCGGAAGGGGGCGGGAGGTCTTACAGGCCGAACAGCATGCGGCCCGGGTTTTCCAGCTGGTTCTTGATGTCCACCAGGAACTGCACCGAGTCCTTGCCGTCGATGATGCGGTGGTCGTAGGACAGCGCCAGGTACATCATCGGCGCGATCACGACCTGGCCGTTCTGGGCGATCGGACGCTCCTTGATGGCGTGCATGCCCAGGATGGCGCTCTGCGGCGGGTTGATGATCGGCGTGGACAGCAGCGAACCGAAGGTGCCGCCGTTGGTCACGGTGAAGGTGCCGCCCTGCAGTTCTTCCAGGCTCAGCTTGCCGTCACGGGCCTTCTTGGCGTAGTCGGCGATGGTCTTCTCGATGTCGGCGAACGACATGCGCTCGACGTTGCGCAGCACCGGGGTCACCAGGCCCTTCTCGGTCGACACGGCGATGGAGATGTCCGAGTAGCCGTGGTAGATGATGTCGTCACCATCGATCGACGCGTTGACCAGCGGGAAGCGCTGCAGCGCGTTGGCGGCGGCCTTCACGAAGAAGCTCATGAAGCCCAGCTTGATGCCGTGGGCCTTGACGAACTCGTCCTGCAGTTCCTTGCGCGCGGCCGACACCTTGGACAGGTCGACTTCGTTGAAGGTGGTCAGCATGGCGGTGGAGTTCTTGGACTCCATCAGGCGTTCGGCGATGCGCTTGCGGATGCGGGTCATCGGCACGCGTTCTTCCGGACGTGCGCCACCGGCCTTGCCGGCGCCGCCGTTGCGGGCGAAGTTGACGATGTCTTCCTTGGTCACCGCGCCGCGACGGCCGGTGCCGTCCACGTCGGCCGGGTTCACGCCCTCGGTGATGGCGGTGAAGCGGGCACCCGGCGGCAGCGCATCGGCGGCCGACTTGGCTGCCGGGGCCGGAGCCGCGGCGGGAGCCGGAGCAGCGGCTGCGGCCGGAGCCGGGGCATCGGCCTTCTTCTCTTCAGCGGCCGGAGCCGGGGCAGCCGCCACGGCGCCTTCCTCGATGATCGCCACGACCTGGCTGGAGGTCACGGTGGCGCCCACGTCGAACTTGATCTCCTTCAGCACGCCATCGACCGGCGACGGCACTTCCAGGACGACCTTGTCGGTTTCCAGGTCAAGCAGGTTTTCGTCGCGCTTGACGGCGTCGCCCACCTTCTTGTGCCAGGTGGCGATGGTGCCGTCGGCGACGGATTCGGGCAGTACCGGGGCTTTGACTTCGGTGGCCATGCGGGAGCTTCCTGGTTTGTCTTCTAAATAAGGGGGAGGAGAGTTATTCAGCGACCTGGTCGTTGAACGGGTTGACCAGTGCGTCGGCAATCAGCTGCTGCTGCTCGCGGACATGGTCAGCCATGTGACCGGCAGCCGGCGACGCCGAACGTGCGCGACCGGCGTAGTGCAGGTTCTGGCCCTCGGCCAGGCAGAACTGCAGGTGGTGGCGGATCTGGTACCACGCGCCCTGGTTCTGCGGTTCTTCCTGCGTCCACACCACGTCGGTGGCCTTGCCGTACTTCTTCAGTTCGGCAGCCAGCAGCGCACGCGGGAACGGATACAGCTGCTCCACGCGGATGATCGCAACGTCGTCCTGGCCACGCTTGGTCTGGTCTTCCAGCAGGTCGTAGTAGACCTTGCCCGAGCACAGCACCACGCGCTTGACCTTCTTGGCGTCGGCATTGGCATCGCCGATCAGGTGCTGGAACTCGCCGTTGGCCAGCTCGTCCAGGGTCGACACTGCCAGCTTGTGGCGCAGCAGCGACTTCGGCGACATCACCACCAGCGGCTTGCGGGTGGTCATGTGCAGCTGGCGACGCAGCATGTGGAAGGCCTGGGCCGGGGTCGACGGCACGACCACCAGCATGTTCTCCAGCGCGCACAGCTGCAGGAAGCGCTCCAGGCGCGCCGAGCTGTGTTCCGGGCCTTGCCCTTCATAGCCATGCGGCAGCAGCAGGGTCAGGCCGGAAATGCGGCCCCACTTGGCTTCACCGGCGGCGATGAACTGATCGATCACCACCTGGGCGCCGTTGGCGAAGTCGCCGAACTGGCCTTCCCAGATGCACAGCGTGTTCGGATCGGTGGTGGAGAAGCCGTACTCGTAGGCCATCACCGCTTCTTCGCTCAGCAGCGAATCGATGACGGTGGCCTTCTCCGGCGAATCCACCAGCTGCCGCAGCGGCATGTAGTAGTTGTCGGTCTTCTGGTCGTGCAGGATCGCGTGGCGGTGCGTGAACGTACCGCGGCCGACGTCCTGGCCGACCAGGCGCAGTGCATGGCCTTCGTCCAGCAGGGTGGCGTAGGCCAGGTTCTCGGCAAAGCCCCAGTCGCCCGGAATCTCGCCTGCGGCCATCTTGCGGCGGTCGTCGTAGACCTTGGCCACGCGCGAGTGCAGCTGCACTTCGTCCGGGATGGTGTTGATCAGCTTGGCCAGCTCGACCAGCTTGTTCTTCTCGACCTTGGTCGAGACCGGGTCGGACAGCTTGCCTTCCAGCAGCTTCGGCCAATCAACGAACAGCGGGCTGCTTGGCGGGGTCTTCTCGACCTTGGCCAGTTCGGTGGTCACTTCACCGGCGTCCAGCTTCTCGCGGTAGGCATCGACCATCGCCTTGCCGGCGCCGGCGGCGATCACGCCCGCCTTTTCCAGCTGCTCGGCATACATCTCGCGGGTGGTCGGGTGCTTGCGGATCACCTGGTACATCAGCGGCTGGGTGATCGCCGGCTCGTCGGCCTCGTTGTGGCCCCAACGGCGGTAGCACATCAGGTCGATGACCACGTCCTTGGCGAACTTCTGGCGGAACTCGAAAGCGAGCTGGGCGGCGAACACCACCGCTTCCGGGTCATCTCCGTTCACGTGCAGCACCGGTGCGGCAATCATCTTCGCCACGTCGGTGGCATAGCGCGTGGAGCGCGTATCCAGCGGATTGGAGGTGGTGAAGCCGACCTGGTTGTTGACCACGATGTGCACGGTGCCGCCGACGGCGAAGCCGCGGGCCTGCGACATCTGGAACAGTTCCATGACCACGCCCTGGCCGGAGAAGGCCGCGTCGCCGTGGATCAGGATCGGCATGACCTGCTTGCGGGCGGTGTCCTTGCGGCGCTCCTGGCGCGAACGCACGGAACCGGCCACGACCGGGTCGGCGATTTCAAGGTGCGACGGGTTGAACGCCAGCGCCAGGTGAACCGGGCCACCCTCGGTGGCCACGTCGGCGGAGAAGCCCATGTGGTACTTCACGTCGCCGGCCGAGGCATGCTCGTCGTGCTCGAACTTGCCTTCGAACTCGTCGAACAGCTTGCGCGGGTTCTTGCCCAGGGTGTTGACCAGCACGTTCAGGCGGCCGCGGTGGGCCATGCCGATCACCACGTCCTTGACGCCGTCCTTGCCGGCGCTGCGGATGATGGTGTCCATCATCGGGATCAGCGCATCGCCGCCTTCCAGCGAGAAGCGCTTCTGGCCGACGTACTTGGTGTGCAGGTAGCGCTCCAGGCCTTCAGCCGCGGTCAGGCGCTCCAGGGTGCGGCGCTGGGTGTCAGCGTCCAACTGGTAGTTGCCGCCGGCCAGTTCCAGCTTCTTGTAGATCCACTGGCGCTGCTCGACCTCGGCGATGTGCATGAACTCCGCACCGATCGAACCGGTGTAGGTCGCCTTCAGGCGCGCCAGCAGATCGCGAAGCTTCATGCGCGGCTGGCCGCCGACGCCACCGGTGCTGAACTCGCTGTTGAGGTCGGCATCGGACAGGCTGTGGAACGGCAGGCCCAGGTCCGGCGTATTGACCGGCGCAGCCAGGCCCAGCGGGTCCAGGCGGGCGTCCAGGTGGCCGCGCGAACGGTAGGCGGTGATCAGACGACCGACATTGCGCTCACGCTCGTCGCCCGCACCTGCACCGGTGCCGGCCTTCAGCGCATCCTTGGCCGCGTCCGCGATGTGGGAAATGACGGCCGAGTGCGGAATGTCACCTGCTTCGCGGCCCTTGAAGCCGTCGAAGTAGGTCTTCCATTTGGGATCGACACTGTCCGGGGAGACGAGGTACTGCTCGTACAGGTCCTCGACATAGGAGGCGTTGCCGCCGGCGAGTTGCGAAGATTGCGCAAACTGCTTCAGTAGATTGTCCACGATGGAGGGTGTTGATTCGCTTTGTGGGGTATGGCTTAAGAAGGACCCGGCAGGAAGATGAATAGCCCTGCGCAGGCGCGTTCAAACAGCCAAATTGTACCCCCATCCGGACACGAAGGGGCATCGCGGAGGCCATCGTGCGTCCCCCGGTGCCGCTTCCAGACAGGTTGAACCCGACCGTCGCGCTCAGAGGCCGAGCGCGCGGAGTTCGCTGCAATCGCGCGAACGGTCCCAGACGCGCTGCAATTGCTGCTCGAACTGCCGCGAACGTGCCGGCAGCGCGATGCCGGCCTCGCCGTCGAGGCGATGGCCGATCAGACGAAAGTAGAAGTCGCCCCTGTCATTGATCAGGCAGGCGGACGCCAGTGCCCGGTCGACCGGATCGGCCACCTCGCGGAAAAGGATCACGCTGGGCAGCCGCTGTGCCATCGCCAGCAGCGGCGCGCCGGCACGACCAAGGGCCGCCGCGTCATGCACGATCACCCGCAGCTGCTTGTCGTGGCGGGCGCTGGCGAAGCGGCGCAGGGCGGCCTGTACCGGGGCGGCATCGAGCAGGCCCGGGTCCAGCAGGTGGCTGTGCAGCCACGCCTGGCGACGGGCACGGTGGAGGATGGCGGTGGTGGCGGCCACGGCCTCGGCGCGGCTGTTGATCGCGCTGGCCCCGCCCAGCCGGCGGCGCATCTGCTGGTGCTCCAGGCCGGCCTCCTCGAAGACCTCGCCTTCAGGCAGGAAGCCCTGCCGCGCGTAGAAGTCGCGGGCGGGCAGCTGTGCATGCAGATGCAGCTCGGCCAGGCCGAGGCCATGGCCGGCCTCGACCAGGGCCTCGAGCAGGGCTTCGCCGATGCCCTGGCTGCGGTGGCTCGCCAGCACCGCCATGCGGCCGACGCGGCCATCTGGTGTGAGGCGGCCAGTGCCGACCGGCGTGCCGTCGGCATCCAGCGCCAGTACATGGGCACTGACCGGGTCCATCGCGTCGCGCTCCAGTTCGCTGGCAATGCCCTGTTCCTGCACGAACACCTGCTGGCGCACAGCGTGGATGGCGCCATGCGCATCGGCATGACCCACCTGATGGACGCGGATCGAGGGCATGACTCAGGCGCGACCGGCGTCGCTGTCGTCTTCTTCGTCGTCTTCGAAGTTGACGATGACCTCGATGCCATCGTCATGCACGGTCACCACGTGGACATCGTCGGACACGGCGTCGTCATCGATCACCTCCACCTGGTCGCGGCCTTCGACCACCTCACCGAGCACGCCTTCATCCTCGCCCTCGTCGTCGGCGCCATACAGCTCGCTGGGGTCGATCAGCTGGAACACGCCGCCGACCAGCAGCTGCTGGACCACCGCGCGGCCCTTGTCCGACAGTCCGCGATAGGCGGCCGCGTCGAGCTGCTCGGCACCGGCCAGG
Organism: Stenotrophomonas sp. STEN147; assembly: GCF_056757995.1. Taxonomy (NCBI): domain Bacteria; kingdom Pseudomonadati; phylum Pseudomonadota; class Gammaproteobacteria; order Lysobacterales; family Lysobacteraceae; genus Stenotrophomonas; species Stenotrophomonas sp. STEN147. The sequence goes on along the minus strand of NZ_JBRRCG010000005.1, from coordinate 1,448 downwards.
CGCTGCGCATCCTTCACCGGCAGCGCGAAGTCCTGGCCGCTGACGTACAGGCTGGCGCCCCGCTTGGCCCGGCGCCAGGCCAGGCGGGCCCAGGGGTGGCGTTGCAGCAGAAGGCCGGACTGCAGGGCGGCGACCACCTCTTCCTGTTCCGGCGCGGCCTGGTGGGCCATCACTTCGCCGGCGGCGCGGTAGGTGGTGATGAAGCGGCCGAACCAGTCGCCCAGCTTGTCCGGGTCGTTCATGCGGATGGCGTTGAGGGCGGTGATCACCCGTGCCATCGCCACCGTGTCGATCTCGTTCGGATCGGCCGGCAGCTTCAGGTCGGGGTCCTGATAGCGGATGTTCTCGTCGGCATCGGCGATCAGGGTGTCCAGGTAGTCACTGATGAGTTCGGCCGAGGACGGCGCGCGCATGCCGAAGGAGAACGTCAGGCAGGGGTCTTCGGCGACGCCGTGGTGGGGCACGTTCGGCGGCAGATAGAGCATGTCGCCGGGCGCCAGCACCCAGTCGTGGGTGGGCTTGAACACCTCCAGCAGCTTCAGTTCCACGTCCGCACGGAACCCCAGCGGCGGGCGCCGGCCCTTGATCGACTCGCTGGCGTCGATCTGCCAGCGACGATGTCCCTGGGCCTGCAGCAGGAACACGTCGTACTGGTCGACGTGGGCACCGACCGAGCCGCCGGTGGCGGCGAAGCTGATCATGACGTCGTCCATGCGCCAGCGCGGGAGGAAGCGGAAGTGCTCGATCAGCGCGCGCACGTCCGGGTCCCACTTGTCCACGTCCTGCACCAGCAGGGTCCAGTCGTGGTCGGGCAGGGCGGGGAATACGTCTTCCTGGAACGGGCCGGTACGTACGCGCCAGCCGTCCTGGCGCTTGTCGTGCTCGATCAGGCGTGCCAGCACGCCTTCTTCGCAGGCCAGCCCGGCCAGGTCTTCCGGCTGCACCGGAGACTGGAAATCAGCGAAGGCGTTGCGGATGAGCAGCGGACGCTTCTGCCAGAAATCGCGCAGGAACACGGCCGGGGACATGCCCAGCGGCTGGCCGGGGCGGGCGGTGACTTCGATGAGCGGGGCGGAGGACTTGCGGGCGGCCATGGGGGAATCCTTGCAGCGGGAAGCGGGAGGGCGGCGCGGCGTGCCGCCAAGGCGTCCATTGTCCGACGTTCGTTGGGATTGCGCACGTGCGGTGGTTTGTCGCGGGGTGTCCGGCCAACGGCGGAGCCCCTCGTGGCGGGTGCTTGGTCGCGTGAAGGCAAAAAGCCGTGCCTGGCCGGGCGGGTGGGCTGCGCGGGGGACGCTGCAAGTACGTCCCTGTAAGCTTGGCCGCCGCATCCATGCGGCGGACACCCCCGCGCAGGCCCCCCCCCCCGCCCCGGGCAGTTTACAGCGGGGGGCGCCCCCGGATGGGAAAATAAAATAAAAAGCAACACCGGCGAGCGCGCGGGGCGT
>NZ_JBRRCG010000004.1:0-216468 GCF_056757995.1 Stenotrophomonas sp. STEN147 | reverse complement strand
TGTGGAACCACCCGATCCCATCCCGAACTCGGAAGTGAAACGCAGCTGCGCCGATGGTAGTGTGGCTCAAGCCATGCGAGAGTAGGTCATCGCCAGGGTTTATACCCAAAAACCCCGCTGCTGACGCAGCGGGGTTTTTCTTTATGCGTGTCAGCAGCCGATGTTTCAGCCGGCGCTGCCGTGTCCCAGGAACGCCTGGATCACTGCCGCGATCTGCGCGGGCGCTTCCATATGCAGGTGATGGTTGCCCGGAAACACGGCCAGGCGCCCGTCGCGCAGGTGCTGCAGTCGCTCGCTGCGCATCGGCTCGGGATAGTACGACTGCGCGGGAGTCGCGTAGATCACCTGCGTAGGGCAGGCGATGGCGTGTAGCAGATTGTCGATCTGGCCCTCGCTGAGCCGGATGGCGGTGGGCAGCATCAGGCGCGGATCGCTGCACCAGCGATAGCCGCCCTCTACGGGTTCGACCCCGCGCTCGACCAGCAGGCGCGCGCAGCCTTCACTGAGCTGGTTGGTCATCATCCGCGCGCGGATCGGCGCGGCAAGATCGGGAAAGACCCGAAGCTGCTTGCGCGATAGCGCGCGCGTGGCAGTCACATGCTCACGCAGCCGATGCGCGGTGTCCTCTTCAGGTCCCCGCAGGCCACCCAGCGCTTCGATGGCGACCAGGCGTTCAATGCGGTCACTGACCGCCGCCGTCAGGCTGGCGATGCCCGCACCCATCGAATGGCCGAGCAGGCTGAAGCGCTCCCAGCCCAGCGCGTCGGCCACGTCAAGGACGTGGCAGATCGCGGCAGCGGTGGTGTAGCTGGCGCCGGCCGGGAGATGGGCGCTGTGGCCATGGCCAGGCAGGTCGATGGCCACCAGATCCAGATGGGGCAGATGCGGTGCGAGTGGCACGAAGCTGGCGGCGTTATCCAACCACCCATGCAGGGCCAGCACACGCTGGCCCTCCCCGTGATTGCGCAGGCCGGCCACGCGCGCGCCGCCGACCTCGAGTTCGAACCCCTGCAGGCTCATGCCAGCGAGGCCACGGCCAGCCGCGCCAACGCGCGCGCGTGCTCGGATCCATCGTTGAGACAGGGGATGTAACGCATCCGTGCGCCGCGTTCGGCGAGGGTTTCAGTGAATCCCATCTCGACTTCTTCCAGCGTTTCCAGGCAGTCGGTGGCAAAGCCGGGGCAGACCACGTCGATCTGCTTCACGCCGGCCTCGGCCAGCGCCCACAGGCTGGGTTCGGCATACGGCTGCAACCAGCGCTCGCGCCCGAAGCGCGACTGGTAGCCGAGCTGCCACTCGCTACGATCCAGGCCCAGCGCATTGGCGATCGCCTGCGCACTGGCTTCGCAGCGCTGCGGATAGGGATCACCGCCATCGGCCAGGCGCTGTGGAATGCCGTGGAAGGAGAACATCAACATCTGGCCACGGCCATGCGCCTGCCAGTAGCGCTGGATGGAGGCTGCCACGGCCGCGACCCAGTCGGGGTCGACCGAGTAGTCCTGTACCAGGCTGACCGTGATGGCCGGATTCCTGCGCTGCCAGGCATCGACGCGATCCTCCACCGATGCGGTGGTGGTGGTCGAATACTGGGGATAGAGCGGCAGCACGACGATGCGCCGCACGCCTTCCGCCGCCAGCCGGTCCAGTTCCGCGGTCAATGCGGGTTCGCCGTAGCGCATGGCATGGCGCACGCGCAGGGTCGGCAGCAATGCCTGCATGGCCTGCGCCAGCCGCCGGGTATGGACCATCAGCGGCGAGCCCTCGGGCAGCCAGACCTGGGCGTACTTGGCGGCCGAGCGGCCGCTGCGCAATGGCAGGATCAGGCCGCGCAGCAGCGGCTGCCACAGCAGCGCCGGAATCGAGACCACGCGAGGGTCGGACAGGAACTCAGCCAGGTAACGGCGTACGGCGGGGGCCGTCGGCGTCTCGGGCGTGCCTAGGTTGACCGCCAGCACGGCGGTATCGGGTGCGTCGAGCATGGGTCTCATTGTCGCCGATCTGCCGCTGTATCGGGATGCAGGATCTGCATCGCAGGCATAGTCATCTCCGATGCGGGACCGATGACGCTCATTGCCGATTCATCACAACACTACTAATTTCAGTCACTTGCTATATCTTCCTATGGACTGACTTCTGGAGCCTGCCATGCGTCGCCCGATCCAAGCCCTGCTGATCGCCGCCAGCCTGCTGTCCAGCCAGGCCATGGCCGGGCCGCAGGAAGACCAGCGCGCCCGCAACGCGGTGCGTGTGCTGGCTGAAATCCAGGAAATCCCTGAACAGGGGATTCCGGACAAACTGCTCGACGAAGGCCGCGCGGTCATCGTCATTCCCGACACGATCAAGGCAGGCCTGGTCATCGGTGGCCGCCGTGGGCATGGCCTGATGTCGGTCCGCATGCCCAACGGCGCGTGGTCCAACCCGGTCTTCGTCAAGCTCACCGGCGGCAGCATTGGCTTCCAGGCCGGCGTGCAGTCGTCGGACGTGGTGCTGGTGTTCCGCAACGACCGCAGCCTGGACAACCTGGTCAACGGCAAGTTCACCCTGGGCGCCGATGCCGGTGTGGCGGCCGGTCCGGTCGGCCGCAATGCGGCCGCGGCCACCGACGGCCAGCTCAAGGCCGAAATCTGGTCGTGGTCGCGTGCGCGTGGCCTGTTCGCCGGCGTCGCCCTGGACGGTGCGGTGCTGCAGATCGATGATGCCGCCAACCTTGACGCCTATGGCAGCAACACCACGCCGCGCATGATCTTCGAGGGCCGGGCAGCAGGCGCGCCGTCGATGGATGTGGTCGCCTTCCGTGATCGCCTGGAGGAGGCGACCTATGCCGCGCGCAACAACCGCGGTGGCAATGGTGGCACGGCCTCGCGTCCGGCTCCGGCGCCGACGGTCGCACCGCCGCCTGTTCAGGCAGCCCCGGCGGTCCCGGCGGAAGCCACCACCGCGCCCCTGCAGAACGTGCCGCAGAACCCGCCGCCACAGCAGCAGGGCTTCCAGCCGGTCAATGAAGGCGAAATCCGCACGGAGACGCTGGGCGGGAACTGACTTTCGTCACGCGCGCCGGCTAACGGCCGGTGCGCTATGCTCGACAGCCTGATCACTAACGTAACGAGCGTCTTTATGGGCAGTTTCAGCATCTGGCATTGGTTGGTCGTGCTGGCCATCGTCCTGCTGGTGTTCGGCACCAAGCGTCTGACCAGCGGCGCCAAGGACCTCGGTTCGGCGGTCAAGGAATTCAAGAAGGGCATGCGCGACGAGGACAAGCCGAACGCGCAGCTGGGCGATGAGACGCGCAGCCAGGACGCCTCGCGCACCGCGCAGGACGAGCACGACCGCAACGCACGCTGATCCGGAGCGGTCGCGGTGTTTGATATCGGCTTCAGCGAACTGCTGGTCATTGCGGTGGTCGCCCTGGTGGTGCTCGGTCCCGAGCGTCTGCCCAAGGCGGCCCGTTTTGCCGGCCTGTGGGTCCGTCGTGCCCGCAATCAGTGGGACTCGGTGAAACAGGAACTGGAGCGCGAACTGCAGGCCGAAGAGATCAAGCGGCAGATGCAGGACGTGCGGCAGGGCATGCAGGACACCGAGAACCAGTTGCGTGCCAGCGGCGAGGCGATCCGGCGCGAAGCCGCGCAGGCACAGCAGCAGGGTGATGCGCTGGCGCAGGAGACGCGGGCACCGGCGCCTGCGGAGCTGCCGCCGCATGTCAGCCAGGCACAGCAGCCTGCACCTCCCGCGTCCATGGGCGACGGCACTGCGGCCGATGCCGGCGGGGCGTCCGCTGCATCCGCAGCGGATGTAGACGACACCCGTCCGGTGCCAGCGTCGCAGAGCGAGGAGCGCGGCCGATGAGCGAACAGGATTTCGGCGAGAGCTCGCTGGTTGAGCATCTGGTGGAGCTTCGCGGCCGCCTGGTGCGTGCGCTGCTGGGCCTGGGCGTGGTGCTCCTGGCACTGCTGCCCTTTACCCAGAAGTTGTACAACGCGCTGGCCGAACCGCTGGTCTCGCAGCTGCCGAACGGCCAGACGATGATCGCCACCAACCCGGCCGGCGCCTTCTTCGCTCCGTTGAAGCTGACCTTCTTCGTCGCGCTGTTCGTGGCGGTGCCGTGGCTGCTGTACCAGCTGTGGGCCTTCGTCGCGCCGGGACTGTATGCCCGCGAAAAACGCCTGGCGGTGCCGCTGCTGGTGTCGTCGGTGCTGCTGTTCTACACCGGTTGCGCCTTCGCGTATTTCCTGGTGTTGCCGGCGGTGTTCCACTTCCTCACCACCTTCAGCCCCGATGTGATCGCGATCACTCCGGATGCCAACGCCTACCTGGATTTCGTGCTGGCGATCTTCTTCGCCTTCGGTGGCAGCTTCGAGCTGCCGGTGGCGATGGTGATCCTGGTGCTGCTGGGATGGGTGACGCCGCAGCAGTTCAAGGAAGGCCGTGGCTACGCGATCGTGGGCATCTTCGTGGTGGCGGCCGTGCTGACGCCGCCGGACGTGGTCTCGCAGCTGATGCTGGCGATCCCGATGTGCCTGCTGTACGAACTGGGCATCCATGCCGCGCGATGGCTGGTGCCGTCCTCGGTGGTGAAGAAGCCCGCCGCGTGATGCGGCAGCGCCGGGCCATACCCGGCATGGGTAGAGCCCGCCGGGCATGGCCCGGCGCTACCGTTGGGCGTGCTCAGGCGTGGAAGACGTCGTTCGCCGGCGGCGTGGCCGGAACCGGCGGAGCGCCACGGCTGCCACGGTGCACGAACATCTGCTTCCAGGCGGCATACACCGCGCCGACGTACAGCGGCATCACCACGGTGGTCAGCAGCAGCTGTGCGATGAACACGGCCACCATCTGCCCCCCCAGCAGCATCGCGATCTGGATCACGATCACGAACAGGATGTAGCCGCAGAAGGCGGCGATCACGCCGAGCACGGCGAACACCGCCATCGCCGCGATGTTCTCGATGCAGCCCTGCAGGCTCAGGCGCAGCGCGTGCATGCCGCTCTGCTTGTCGAACACCACCAGCGCTGGCTGGGTGAACATCGCCAGGGTCAGGGCGATGGCGGTCACGAACACCAGCAGCATCCACAGTGCGATGCGCGTGGCTGGCAGCTGGGCGACCAGTTCGGCGGCGGCTTCGGGGCTGACCTGCTGGTTGCTGCGGGCGATCTCTTCCATCCGTGCCATGACGTCGCTGAAGGCGGCGAAGCCTTCGCGACCGATCATCAGGTACAGCAGCACGCCCAGCAGCAGGACCACCAGCACCTGGATCGCCAGCGGCACCAGCAGGTGGCTGACGCGGTGGTCACGGATCGGCTGCAGCAGGTGGGTGACCAGACCGGGCCGGCCGTCGTCGATCTCGCCCATGGCGTACAGCATGCCGCCGAACATGATCGGCGAGACGGCCAGGGTCATCAGCTGCACGGCCAGACCGAGCGCGCCGGGCACCAGGGTGGACAGCAGGGTGACCACCCAGCTGACCAGCATCCAGGTCAGGCCGATCCGCGCCAGCTGCAGCGGTGCACGCCGGTACAGGGAGAACGTATCCAGCAACCACTGGGCGCCCGCCGAGGCCGGCAGCTTGCGAATCTCTTTCATGGACATCCGGAGAGGACAGAAGGGGAGCGGGCAGTACCCGCGCCGCCGATTATCCCTGTTTTGCCGCCGGCTGGGCTGAAGACTGCCGTGCCTGGCGGACGAAACGGCGCAGCAGCTGCCGGGCCAGGGGGGCGGCGCTGACCGCGCGCTGGATGCTGCGGGCGCAGCCACCATGGCGGCCGATGCAGTCGGCCCGCGCACGCACGTAGCCGCGCATGTGGTGGGTGGCGAACTCGGGATGGAACTGCACGCCCCACGCCTGCCGGCCCCAGCGGAAGGCATGGCAGCCATCCTGCGGCGACCGTGCCAGCACGGCGGCCCCCTCGGGGGCACGCAGTACGGTCTGCAGATGGGTGGCGTGTGCGGCGAAATGCTGCGGCAGCCCCTGGAACAGGGGGTCCTGTGCTGCCTGCGGCTGCAGCTCCAGTTCAATGGTGCCCGACTCGCGTCCTGCCGGGTTGTAGGCCACTTCGCCGCCCAGCGCATGCGCCAGCAGCTGGTGCCCGTAGCAGATGCCGAACACCGGCACGTCATCGTGGGCGGCCTGCCGCAGCCACGCGGCGCTGCGCTCGCTCCAGTCAGCGTGGTCGGTGACGAAAGCGGCCGAGCCGGTCACCAGCACCCCGGCGAACGCGCGCGGGTCGGGCAGGACGCCGCCGTGTTCGACATCGACCACCACCGTCTCGTGTTCTTCCAGGCCGGCGGCGACGCGGATCCAGTGCGGGAAACGCCCATAACGACGCAGCGAGGGCACTGGACGGCCGGTTTCAAGAATCAGGAAGGGCGCTGGGTTCATCCGGGGGCGGCAGGACAGACAGGACTTCCTCGATTGTAGTCAGCCCCTGCGCCACCTTTTCAAGCCCCGCCTGGCGCAGGGTCCGCAGGCCCTCGGCACGGGCGGCACGGCTGAAACCGGCCAGATCCATGTCGGCGCGGATCTGCGCGCGGAGCCGCGAACCCAATGGCAGCAACTCATACAGGCCGATGCGGCCGAGGAAACCGGTGCGCCGGCACTCCAGGCAACCGACCGGACGACAGGGCGTGGCGGCATCTGGATATGCGGCATGGCTATCAGCCAGTACCGCCCAATCGGCGGCACCGAGCGTGTGCGGCTGCTTGCAGTGCGGGCACAGGGTGCGCACCAGGCGCTGGGCGAGGATGCCGTTGACGGTGGAGGCCAGCAGGTAATGCGGCACGCCCAGGTCGAGCAGGCGGGTGATGGCCGAGGGTGCGTCATTGGTGTGCAGGGTGGACAGCACCAGATGGCCGGTCAGCGATGCCTGTACCGCCATCTGCGCGGTTTCCAGGTCGCGGATCTCGCCGATCATGATGATGTCCGGATCCTGCCGCAGCAGGGTGCGGACGCCGCTGGCGAAGTCCAGGTCGATGTTGGTCTGCACCTGCATCTGGTTGAACTCCGGCGCGATCATCTCGATCGGATCCTCCACCGTGCACACGTTCACGTCCGGGGTAGCCAGGCGCTTGAGCGTGGAGTACAGGGTGGTGGTCTTGCCGGAGCCGGTCGGGCCGGTCACCAGCACGATGCCGTGCGGACGCTCGACCAGGGCGTTCCAGCCGGCAGCCTCCTGCGGGCTGAAACCCAGCTGGTCGATGCTCTTGAACGTCGCATCCGGGTCGAAGATGCGCATCACGCACTTCTCGCCGAACGCTGTGGGCATGGTCGACAGGCGCATTTCCACCTCGCGCCCACCCGGTGACCGGGTCTTGATGCGGCCATCCTGCGGCCGGCGACGCTCGGCCAGGTCCATGCGGCCCAGCACCTTGATGCGGCTGACCACGGCGGTCATCACCGCCGGTGGCACCTCGAACACCTTGTGCAGCACGCCATCGATGCGGAAGCGCATGCGGCCCATGTCGCGGCGCGGCTCCAGGTGGATGTCCGACGCACGCTGCTCATAGGCGTACTGCAGCAGCCAGTCGACGATGTGCACGATGTGCTGGTCGTCGGCATTGACGTCGCCGGTGCGGCCGAGCTCGACCAGCTGCTCGAAGCTGGGCAGGGCGGTGTTCACCTCGCCGCGCACGTCGCCGCGCGCGCCACGCACCGAGCGCGTGACGCCGTAGAACTCCATGGTGTAGCGGTGCAGGTCCAGCGGATTGACCACGGCCAGCTCGATGCGGCGGCGGGTCAGGTGCTGCAGGTCGCGGCGCCATTCCTGTACCAGCGGTTCGCTGGTGGCCACCAGCACGCGTTCGGCGTCCACCGCCAGTGGCAGGAAGCGATGGCGGCGCGCATAGGCGTGCGAAACCAGGGCCGTGACCGCCGCCACATCGACGCGGGTCGGGTCGATGCGCAGGTAGCGGGTGCCGGTGCGCCGCGCCAGCCACTCGGTGAGGCGTTCCAGGGTCAGTTCGCCGCCGTCGCTGGCGGCAAGCTTGAGGTTGGACAGCAGTACCAGCGGATGGACTTCACTGGCGTTGCGGGCGCCCTGCGCGGAAAACCGCACGCGCTCGCGGTCCTGCCCGGCCACCAGGCCATCGGCCAGCAGTGCGGCCGAGACCTGTTCAAACAGCAGGCGGCCCCACGGCAGCGGTACCGCGCCGGGCTCGCCGGGCGTGCCCGCCGGCAGCCGATGTTCCATCTGCCTGCTCCTCCCGGGTACGGAATGCCCCGCAGGTCGGCCGTTATACTAGCGCACCCCCTTGCCGGCCAAGAATCGTCCGCATGTCCGCGACCCCGACCGTTCCGATCACCTTCCAGGGCCTGATCCAGACCCTGAACCAGTTCTGGGCCCAGCAGGGCTGCGTGCTCATCCAGCCGCTCGACCTGGAGGTGGGCGCCGGTACGTTCCACCCGGCGACCTTCCTGCGTGCGATCGGTCCGGAAGGCTGGAACGCGGCCTACGTGCAGCCCTCGCGCCGTCCCACCGACGGCCGTTACGGCGAGAACCCGAACCGCCTGCAGCGCTATTACCAGTACCAGGTGGCGATGAAGCCGGCGCCGGACAACATCCAGCAGCTGTACCTGGATTCGCTGCAGGCGCTGGGCATCGACCCGCTGGTGCACGACCTGCGCTTCGTCGAGGACAACTGGGAGTCGCCGACCCTGGGTGCCTGGGGCCTGGGCTGGGAGGTCTGGCTCAACGGCATGGAAGTGACCCAGTTCACCTACTTCCAGCAGGCCGGTGGCCTGGAGTGCCGCCCGGTGCTGGGCGAGATCACCTACGGTCTCGAGCGCCTGTGCATGTACCTGCAGAACTGCGACAACGTCTACGACCTGGTGTGGACCTACGGGCCGGACGGACAGCCGGTGACCTACGGTGACGTCTATCACCAGAACGAGGTGGAGCAGAGCACCTACAACTTCGAGCATGCCGACGTGGAAGAAATGTTCCACCGCTTCGACGCCTGCGAGCGCGAGGCGCAGAAGCTGGTCGAAGTGGGCCTGCCGCTGCCGGCCTACGAGCAGGTGATGAAGGCCAGCCACACGTTCAACCTGCTGGATGCGCGCCGCGCCATCAGCGTGACCGAACGCCAACGCTACATCCTGCGCGTGCGTGCGCTGGCCCAGGCGGTGGCCCGGGCCTACTACGAGCAGCGCGAGAAGCTGGGCTTCCCGGGCGCGAAGAAGGCCTGACGGCCGCTCTCCCACCCTGCTTTTCATCACCCCCGGGGCGCCGGACGCGTTGCGCGCTGCGCCCCCCACCACAGGATCGAACCGATGAGCCAATTGTCCCCCCTGCTGATCGAACTGGGCACCGAGGAGTTGCCGGTCAAGGCGCTGCCGGGCCTGGCCCAGGCGTTTTTCGACGGTGTTGTCGAAGGCCTGCGCAAGCGCGGCATCGCCCTGGACACGGGCGATGCACGCCCGCTGTCCACCCCGCGCCGGTTGGCCGTGCTGCTGCCGGGTGTTGGCCTGGAACAGCCGGAGCAGCACAGCGAAGTGCTGGGCCCGTACCTGAACATCGCGCTGGATGCCGAAGGCCAGCCGACCAAGGCGTTGCAGGGCTTCGCCGCCAAGGCCGGCATCGACTGGACCGCGCTGGAGAAGACCACCGACAACAAGGGTGAGCGTTTCGTGCATCGCGCGGTGACGCCGGGCGCGAGCACCGCCGATCTGCTGCCTGAGATCCTGCGCGAGGCCATCGCCGCCATGCCGATCCCCAAGCCGATGCGCTGGGGCGACCACCCGTGGGGCTTCGCGCGGCCGGTGCATTGGCTGGTGCTGCTGCACGGCAAGGACGTGGTCGCGGCCGAGTTGTTCGGCCTCAAGGCCGACCGCATGAGCCGTGGCCATCGCTTCCACCATGACAAGACCGTGTGGCTGACCCAGCCGCAGGACTACGTTGAATCGCTGCGCGCGGCCCATGTGCTGGTCGACCCGGCCGAGCGCCGCGCACGCATCGTCGCCGAGGTCGAAGCCGCCGCCGGCAAGGCTGGCGGCAGTGCGCGCATCACCGAGGACAACCTTGAGCAGGTGGTGAACCTGGTCGAGTGGCCCTCGGCAGTGCTGTGCAGCTTCGAGCGCGCCTTCCTGGCCGTGCCGCAGGAAGCGCTGATCGAAACGATGGAGATCAACCAGAAGTTCTTCCCGGTGCTGGATGACGCGGGCACGCTGACCGAGAAGTTCATCGGCATCGCCAACATCGAGTCGAAGGATGTGGCCGAAGTGGCCAAGGGCTACGAACGCGTGATCCGCCCGCGCTTCGCCGATGCCAAGTTCTTCTTCGATGAAGACCTGAAGCAGGGGCTGGCCGCGATGGGCGAGGGTCTGAAGACCGTGACCTACCAGGCCAAGCTGGGCAGCGTGGCGGACAAGGTCGCGCGCGTGGCGGCGCTGGCCGAAGCGGTTGCCGTGCAGGTAGGTGCCGATCCGGTGCAGGCCCGCCGCAGCGCGGAACTGGCCAAGAACGACCTGCAGTCGCGCATGGTCAACGAGTTCCCGGAACTGCAGGGCATCGCCGGTCGCCATTACGCGGTGGCGGGCGGAGAATCGCCGGACGTGGCGCTGGCCCTCGACGAGGCCTACCAGCCGCGCTTCGGTGGGGATGACATCGCGCTGTCGCCGCTGGGCAAGGTGCTGGCCATCGCCGAGCGTGTGGACACACTGGCCGGCGGGTTCGCGGCGGGCCTGAAGCCGACCGGCAACAAGGATCCCTTCGCCCTGCGCCGCAACGCACTGGGCCTGGCCCGCACGATCATCGAGAGTGGCTTCGAGCTGGACCTGCGCGCGCTGCTGGCCAGCGCCAACCAGGGCCTGGCGGCGCGTGGCGTGCAGGCCGATGTGGGTGAGCTGTACGACTTCATCCTGGATCGCCTGAAGGGCTATTACGCCGACAAGGGCGTGCCGGCCACCCACTTCAACGCGGTCGCCGAACTGAAGCCGGCGTCGCTGTACGACTTCGATCGCCGCCTCGACGCGATCGGCACGTTTGCAGCGCTGCCCGAGGCCGAGGCCCTGGCCGCCGCGAACAAGCGCATCCGCAACATCCTCCGCAAGGCTGAAGGCGACATTCCGGGCCAGATCGACCCGTCGCTGCTGCAGGAGGAGGCCGAGCGCGCGCTGGCCGAAGCCGTCACCGCCGCCATCGACGACACGGGCGCCAGCCTGCATCAGAAGGACTACGTGGCCGTGCTGGCCCGCCTGGCCCGCCTGCGTCCGCAGGTCGATGCATTCTTCGATGGTGTGATGGTCAATGCCGAAGACCCCGCACTGCGCGGCAATCGCCTGGCGCTGCTGACCCTGCTGGGCGAGCGACTGGGCAAGGTCGCCGCGATCGAGCATCTGTCGAGCTGAGTGGTCGCGCCGGGGCGCGCCCGGCGAGTGCGCGGTGTGGTACCGGAAGGAGCCACCGGGCATGGCCCGGCGTTACCGACATCATGCGGATGATGTCGGTAACGCGTATTTTGACCGCCACTTAACAACCGATGCCTGAAGGCGTGATGCATTTCGCATCGTCACGTTGGGTCGGTATGCTGTGCCGCATGCAGCCAAAGAAATACGCCCTGCCGCTGATGGTCCTGTCGCTGGTCACCACCTCCGTGGCCCACGCGCGCGGCACCATCGACAAGGTGGACATCAAGGGATTGGACAAGGGCGACGACGCCGCGATCATCGAGAACATCCAGGAATCGCTGACGCTGTACGACACGATCGGCAAGGAGCAGGGTGAATCGCGGCTGGAGTACCTGCTGTCACAGGCCGAGCGGCAGACCCGGCAGGCGCTGGAGCCGTTCGGGTACTACAACCCGGTGATCACGGTGGAGGCGCCGCGCCAGGACGAGCATGTGCAGGTGCTGATCCACGTCGACAAGGGCGCGCCGGTGACGGTGCGGCGCGAGCACATCGACATCACCGGCCCGGCCATGTACGACCAGTACCTGCAGGATGACCTGACCGCCTTCAAGCCGCGCAAGGGCCAGCGTTTCGAACATACCCAGTACGAAGCCAGCAAGATCACCATCACCCGCCGCCTGGCCGAGCGTGGCTACTTCGACGCCGATTACACCCAGCGCCAGGTACAGATCACCCGCGCCGACAACGCCGCGGACATCGACCTGACCTGGGACAGCGGCCGCCGCTACAACATGGGCCCGGTCCGGTTCGAGCAGGATTACTTCGTCGACAAGCTGTTCGATCCGCTGGTGTACTGGGAACAGGGCAGCTACTACCACGAAGGCAAGCTGGACCGGCTGCGCGAGTCGCTGACCAAGCTCGACTACTTCAGCGTGATCGACATCCAGCCGCGGCCGGACCAGGCCGACGACAATGGTGAGGTGCCGGTCGACGTCAAGCTGACCCGGGCCAAGCGCACGATCTACACCGCGGGCCTGAGCTACGGCAGCGAGAGTGGTCCCGGTGTGCGCGGCGGTGTCGAGCGGCGGTTCCTCAACAACCGCGGCCACAAGATGAACACCCAGCTGGACTATGCCCAGAAGCGCAAGAGCCTGGTGACCAGCTACCGGATTCCCGCGTTCGCCTGGCTTGATGGCTGGTATACCTTCGCCGCCAGCGCCTACGACGAGCAGACCGACTACATCGACCTGCGCAACTTCAAGCTGATCGCCAGCCGCAGCGGCGAGATCAACGAATACTGGACCGCGATCGCGTCGGTCAACGCGCTGCGCGAGCGCTGGCGCTATGCATCGGGTACCGAGTTCACCGACGCGGTCTACAATACCTCCACGCTGGTCTATCCGCAGCTGGTGGCCGACCACGTCAATGTCGATGACGAGATGTTCCCGCGCAAAGGCATCAGCGGCACGGCCACCGTGCGCGCGGGCGTTGAAGGCGCCGGCTCCGATACCAGCTTCGTGCAGGCCAATGCCGTGCTTCGCTGGTACGTTCCGGTGGGCGAAAGCAACCGGCTGATCCTGCGTGGCGAGGGGGGCACCACCTGGACCAGCGATCTGGTGGCGATGCCACCCAGCCTGCGCTACTTCGCCGGCGGTGACCGCAGCATCCGTGGCTATGCGTACCGCGAGGTGGGCCCGCGCACGCCCGCGCCGGACAAGTACGCGCTGGGTGCCAAGAACCTGGTGATCGGCTCGGCCGAGTACGAGCACTACTTCAACGGTGGCCCCTGGGGTGCGGCGGTATTCGTCGATACCGGCAGTGCCTTCGACAACACCATCGACCTGCATACCGGTGTGGGCTTCGGCGTGCGCTGGAAGTCGCCGGTGGGCCCGGTGCGCATCGACGTGGCCCACGGCCTGAACAACCCGGATTCGCAGTTCCAGCTGTATCTGAACATCGGAGCGGACCTGTGAGCACGCCCGCACAGACCCCGGGAACACCGCCGCCGCGCGTGCGCTTCTATCGCCGCCGCCGCTTCTGGGCATGGTCCGGCGTGGGCGTGCTGGGCCTGGTCCTGCTCGGCCTGCTGCTGCTGTACTGGCTGCTGCAGACCGTGGCCGGCCGTGACGTGCTGCTGGCGCAGGTGGTCGCGCGCCTGCCGGTGGGTGCCAGCTTCACCTGGGACAAGGTGGACGGACCGGTGGCCGGCCCGCTGACGCTCTACAACGTCGACTTCCGCTATGACGACATCCACTTCCATGCCGAGCGCGCGTACCTGGAGCCGGACCTGCGCCCGCTGCTGGGCCGCAAGCTGCTGCTCGACAGGCTGGAACTGACCAATGCCTCGCTGAACCTGGCCAAGAGCGAGGAGCCGTTCAAGCTGCCGTCGTGGCCGGACTCGCTGCCGCAGATCGAGATGCCGCTGGCCATCCAGGCCGACGCCATCGCCATCGACGGTTTCCGGGTGACCCAGGCCGGTGAACCGGTGATCGACATCAGCCGCGTGCGCGGCGGCGTGGAAATCGCCAACGGCGAGTTCCAGGCGCGCGCGCTGGTCGTGGACAGCGATATGGGCAACTTCACCGCCCAGGGCCGCTACATCCCGGCCAAGGACTACGACACCGACGTGACCGTCACCGCGGTGCTGCCGGCGCCGCGTGGGCGCACGGCCGCCACGCTCGGCCTGGTTGCACGGGGCAATCTGGCGCACATGGAAGTGGCCGTGGCCGGGCGCGCGCCCAAACCGCTGCATGCGATGCTGGTGTTTGACGGGCGGACCGATCCGAGCTGGAGCGCGACCGTGCGCAGCGACGAACTGGACCCGGCTCTGCTGTCGCCAGCGCTCGCGGGTTCGGCCATCGCGCCACTCGCGCTGGATTTCAGCGCCACCGGCAAGGGCGGCAACGCCCGGCTGCGCGGCACGGTGAAGCAGGGCGAGCAGGCGCTGGAGCTGGCGCCCTCGGTCATCTCGCTGCAGGACCAGGTGCTGAAGGTCTCGCCGCTGGTGGTGAAGGGACTGGGGGGCGAGGCACGCCTGGAAGGGACCGCTGATTTCAGCCAGGAAGACCAGCAGAAGCTCGATTTCTCGGTCATCGCCCATGATCTGACCTGGGTGCCGGCGGAGGATCCGAACACCGTCGGTGGCCCGCCCGTACCGGTGACATTGAAGGAAGCCCGGTTCGGCCTGGCAGGGACGTTGAAGGCATGGGCTGCGATCGGTCGTGCCGACGTGGAGCGTGAGCAGCAGAAGGCGCAGCTGCGCTTCGACGTACGCGGCAACGACCAGGCGGCCTCGATCCGCGAGCTGCAGGCGCAGACGCCCGGCGGGCAGTTGCAGGTGGAGGGCCAGGTGGCATGGGCACCGCAGCTGGACTGGGATGCCAAGGCCACATTGAAGGACTTCGATCCGGGCTATTTCATGCCTGGATGGAATGGCCGGCTGTCGGGCAACCTGGCGTCCAAGGGCCGTCAGCTGCCGCCGCCGGCAAATGCCCCGCCGGGTACTGCCGGCACGCTGGAAGCCACGGTCGATCTGCCGTCGCTGAAGGGCGTGCTGCGTCAGCGCAATCTCGATGCGCAGGGCAAGTTCGCGCTGCAGGGCGAACAGGGCCAGGGCGAGCTGAAGCTGGCCGTCGGCAGCAGCCGGGTCACCGCCTCGGGCAAGGTGGGCGACCGCCTGGACATCGACGCACGTTTCGAACCGCTGCAGCTGAGCGACCTGCTGCCTGGCGCCGATGGCGGCCTGCGCGGGCAGGTACAGGTGACCGGCCCGCGTGACGCACCGGACATCACCGCGGACCTGGTCGGCAACAACCTCAACTGGGATGGCTATGGCGCCGAGAGCCTGAGCATCAAGGGGCGACTGCCGTGGCGTGGCGACAGCGGCACGCTGGCCGTGCAGGGACAGCAGGTCAACGCCGGCATGCTGCTGGAACGGTTGAACATCGATGCGCAGGGCAGCGTGTCGAACCTGCGCCTGGCGGCACAGACCCGCAACGAACTGGGCGCGATCGACCTGCAGGGCAGCGTGCGCCAGCAGGGCCAGCAATGGCGGGGCGAACTGGCTTCGCTGCGTATCGCACCGGTGAAGGGCGATGCCTGGGCGCTGCGCGCGCCGGCCGCCTTCGTCATCAACAATGGCAGCTACACGCTGGCCGAGGCCTGCCTGGCCGCCGCCAGCAGCGGGGCGCTGTGTGCGCAGGCGAACTGGCCGCGCGAGGGCCTGGTGGTGCGCGGCGATGCGTTGCCGCTGGCACTGGTGCAGCCGTGGCTGCCGCCGCAATCCGGCCGTCGCATCTACCTGCGCGGCGAGCTCGGTCTGGATGCGCAGATCCGGCCGCGCGGCAATGCGTGGGAAGGACACGTCGAAGTGCGTTCGCTGGAGGGCGGGGTGCGCCTGGGCGAGAACCGCAATGTCGGTGGCGACAGCACCCGGGGCGAACTGGTGCGTTATGACCAGTTCTCGCTGAAGCTGGACATGACCCCGGCCAGCATCAAGGGCTATCTGGGCATGGGCTTCCAGGGCAACGGCTTCGTCGATGCCAGGATGCAGACCGGCTGGGAAGCCAGCGCGCCATTGAATGGTGAGCTCTACCTCAACATGTCGCGGCTGTACTGGCTGGAGCTGTTCTCGCCGGACATCGTGCGCCCGACCGGCCTGATCGAGGGCCACGTCAGCCTGCGCGGTACCCGTGGCCAGCCGTCGCTGGGCGGCGACGCGCAGCTGAGCAATTTCAAGGGCGAATTCCCCGCGCTGGGGCTGACGTTCGACCAGGGCAAGGGAAGCTTCGTCGCCCAGCCCGACGGCTCGGCCAAGATCACCGCGCAGGCCAACTCGGGCCAGGGCACGCTGTATGTCGATGGCGGCCTGTCCTGGTTCGGTGATGCGCAGCCGCTGCAGCTGAAGATCCACGGCGAGAACGTGCTGGTGTCCAATACCAGCGAACTTCGCATCGTCGCCAACCCCAATCTGGACTTCACCCTGGCCAAGGCCGCGATGGAGCTGCGTGGCACCGTGCATGTGCCGGAGGCGGACATCGATCTTGAGCGGCTGGATCGCGGCACGTCGGTTTCCGAAGACGTGGTGGTGCTGGACCCGGCCGATCCGGAGGAATCGCGCACCTCGCCGCTGGACATGGACTTGACCGTCAGCCTGGGCGACAAGGTGAAGATGACCGGCTTCGGCCTGAAGGGCGCGCTGACCGGCAAGATGCAGGTCTGGGCCAAGCCCGGTCGCGAGATGACTGCCAATGGCGGGCTGGAGGTCAGTGGCCGCTACAAGGCCTATGGCCAGGACCTGACCATCACCCGCGGCAACCTCAACTGGAACTACAACGCCGTATCCGACCCGCGCATCAACATCCGCGCCGAGCGCCGGATCGGTGATGTCACCGCTGGCATCGACGTGACCGGCCGTGCGCAGCAGCCGCGTGCGGACGTGTGGTCCGACCCGGCGATGTCGCAGTCCGAAGCGCTGGCCTATCTGGTGCTGGGCCGCAGCCTCACCGGTGCCAGCAGCGACCAGGCCCAGCAGGTCAATGCAGCCTCGGCCGCACTGTCGGCCGGCAGCGGCCTGCTGGCGTCGCAGCTGGGGGCCAAGCTGGGCCTGGACGATGCAGGCGTGAGCCAGTCGCGCGCGCTGGGCGGATCGGTGATCGGCGTGGGCAAGTACATCTCGCCCAAGCTGTATGTGGGCTATGGCGTATCGCTGGTCGGCGCCGGTTCGGTGATCACCCTGAAGTATCTGCTGCGCCGCGGTTTCGACGTGGAAGTGGAATCGAGCACGGTGGAAAACCGCGGCTCGATCAACTGGCGGCGGGAGAAGTAACCCGCCGCCAACGACCGGTAGCGCCGGGCCGTGCCCGGCGGGCGCCGCGCACGGCCCCCAACCATCGGCCGTTGCCCCTGCCGGCCCCAGCGGCTATGGTCCCGGGCTGTTCTGTCGTACTGGATCGCCTCATGTCGCCACGCAAAACCCTTCCCGCCGCCCTGGCCCTGGGCCTCACCCTCGCTGCGGGCGCCCACGCCGATGAAGGCATGTGGATGCCGACCCAGCTGCCGGAGCTGGCCAAGCCGCTGCGCGCAGCGGGCTTCAAGGGCGATCCGGCCGACCTGGCCAACGTCACCGCACCGCCGCTGAGCGCCGTGGTGCGGGCCGGCGGCGGCACCGGTTCGTTCGTTTCCGCCGACGGACTGCTGCTGACCAACCACCATGTGGCGATGGGCGTGATCCAGTACAACAGTTCGCCCGAGCACAACCTGATCGACAACGGCTTCATCGCCCAGGGGCGCGCCGACGAGCGGCCGGCCAATCCGGACTTCCGCGTGCTGGTCACCGTCGGTTTCGACAAGGTGACCGATCAGGTGCTGGCCAATGCCCGCGGCAAGACCGGCCGTGCGTATTTCGATGCGGTCGATGCGGCCAGCAAGCAGATCGTGGCGGAGTGCGAGAAGGACGGCAGCGTGCGCTGCTCGGTGGCCAACATGTACTACGGCACCGATTTCTACCGCATCGCCCAGCTGGAACTGAGCGATGTGCGCCTGGTCTACGCGCCGCCGCGTGCGATCGGCAACTATGGCGACGAGATCGACAATTTCATGTGGCCGCGCCATACCGGCGATTTCACTCTGCTGCGTGCCTATGTCGGCAAGGATGGCAAGCCGGCCGCGTACAGCAAGGACAACGTGCCCTATCAGCCACCGGCGCACCTGAAGATGTCCGTTGAAGGTCCGAAGGAGGGCGATTACGCGATGCTGGCCGGTTACCCGGGCATCACCTACCGCCACCGAACCGCGGCCGAGTTCGCCAGCCAGGTCGATGCGGTGTTGCCGCGCCGGGTATCGGTGTTCCAGCAGATGATCGACACCATCGAGGTGGCAACTGCCAAGGACGCGCAGGCGCGTACCCGTTACGCTTCGCAGCTGCAGTCGCTGAAGAACAACCGCAAGCGCGCCGCCGGTGAGCTGGAAGGCCTGCTGCGCAGCGATGCCAAGGCGCAGCGCGCTGCCGACGAGTCGGCCATGCTAACGGCCACCGACCGCCGGTACCGGAGTGACATCCAGGCGTTGCTGGCCAATCTCTCGCAGGGTGCGGCGGTGGGTGAGCGCGACCTGCTGCTGGAGCAGATGGCCAACCAGAGCCAGCTGCTGCGCTCGGCGCTGCTGCTGGAACGCCTGCGCATCGAGTCGGCCAAGCCGGATGCACAGCGCGAAAGCGGTTACCAGCAGCGCGACCAGGCGATGATCGAGGGCGTCCTCAAGCAGGTGCAGCGTCGGTATGCAGCGGAGGTCGAGAAGGCCCTGCTGACCACCCTGCTTACGCGATACCAGCAGTTGCCGGACGCGCAGCGCGTGGCCGAGTTCGATGCCGCCTTCGGCCGCACCCCGGCGCAGCTGGCGCAGGCGCTGGACACGCTTTACGCCAGCACCCGGCTGGGCGACGAGGCGCAGCGTCTCTCGCGCTTCGCCGCTGCGCGCGAAGGCAAGGCCCTGGCACCCGATCCGCTGATCGCAGTGGCCGCGCCGCTGGTGGCGGCGCAGCTGCGCATCGAGAACGAGAGCAAGACCCGCGAAGGCGAGCAGCTGCGCCTGCGCCCGGCCTACATGCAGGCGCTGTTCGCCTGGCGTGCCAAGCAGGGCCGCGCGGTGTATCCGGATGCCAACCGTACCCTGCGCATCAGCTACGGCAAGGTCGAGGCACTGCACCCGCGTGACGGCGTGACCTACTCGCCGGTGACCACGGTGGCCGGTATCGTCGAGAAGAACACCAACGCCTATCCCTTCGATGCGCCGGCTCCGCTGCTGGCCGCCATCGCCAAGGGCGATTTCGGCAGCACGGCCGATCCGGCCCTGAAGACACAGACCGTCAACTTCCTGACCAACCTCGATACCACCGGCGGCAACTCGGGATCGCCCGTGCTCAATGCCAAGGGTGAACTGATTGGCCTGAACTTCGACAGCAACTGGGAATCGGTCAGTGCCAGCTGGTGGTTCGATCCACGCTACAAGCGCGCCGTGCACGTGGACATGCGCTATCTGCGCTGGCTGCTGGCCAAGGTCTACCCGGCGCCGGAACTGTTGAAGGAAATGGGCGTTCCGGCCCAGTAAGACGCCGGCCACGACCCCGGTCGTGGCCCGCACCGCGTAGGCCCCCCACGCCGGTGGGGGGTGTTGCCCCCAACGAGCCCGTACGTCTGGCCACCTCTGGCCTACACTGCGGGTTCCTCTGACGGAAACGCGCGCGTGGTCTCCAGCTGGATCCTGCTGCTGGTCTCGGTTGCCTATGCCGCACTGCTGTTCGGCGTGGCATGGTGGGGCGACCGTCGGCCGATGTACCCGGACCGGCCCTGGCTGCGGCCGGTGGTCTACAGCCTGGCGCTGGCCGTGTACTGCTCGTCCTGGACCTTCTATGGCGCGGTGGGCACCGCCGTGCGCAACGGTATCGGCTACCTGCCGATCTACATCGGGCCGCTGCTGCTGCTGCTGTTCGGCTGGCGCATCATCGAGCGCCTGGCTCTGATCGCCCGCAGCCAGAACGTGGTCTCCATCGCCGATTTCATCTCCTCGCGCTTCGGCCGCTCGCGGCGCCTGGCCGCGCTGGTGGCGATCATCGCCCTGATCGGCATCGTTCCCTACCTGGCCCTGCAGTACAAAGCGGTGGCGATGAGCCTGCAGGTGCTGACCGGCAACACCGGCCCGACCGGCTTCTTCAGCGATCCCGCACTGTATGTCGCCCTGCTGATGGCCCTGTTCGCCACGCTGTTCGGCACGCGCCAGGTGGATGCCACCGAGCATCACCACGGCATGATGCTGGCGATCGCGCTGGAATCGGTGATCAAGCTGCTGGCGATGCTCGCCGTTGGCGTATTCGCCTATGTGTGGCTGACCGACCGCACCGATGCGGTGGTCGAGTCGGTGCATACGCTGTTCACCGGATTGCCGCCGGTGGGATTCATTTCGCAGACCCTGCTCAGTTTCCTTGCCATCGTCTGCCTGCCGCGCCAGTTCCATGTCGCGGTGGTGGAATGCGGCGATGTACGCGACGTGCGCCGTGCACGCTGGATGTTCGGTGGTTACCTGGTGCTGATCTCGGCGATGGTGCTGCCCATCGCCACCGCGGGCGTCACGTTGTTCGGCACCGGCGGCAGCGTCGCCGACGATGCGATGGTGCTGGCGCTGCCGCTGGCCGAGGGCCGCAACGCTCTGGCGCTGGTCGCCTATGTGGGTGGCTTCTCTGCCGCCACCGGCATGGTCATCGTCTCGTCCATCGCGCTGGCCACCATGGTCAGCAATGATCTGGTGATGCCGGTGCTGCTGCGCCGCAGTGGCGATCACCAGGAAGCAGCCGACGTGGCCTCGCGCGTGCTGTGGATCCGCCGCCTGGCGATCCTGCTGCTCGCGTTGATGGCGTACAGCTACTACCGCAGCAGCAGCAACGACAGCACCCTGGCGTCCTACGGCCTGATGGCGTTCGCCGCGGTAGCGCAGTTCGCACCGGGCCTGATCGGCGGCCTGTACTGGCGTGGCGCCAGCCGCCGCGGCGTGGAAACCGGCATGCTGCTCGGCTTCGCCACCTGGCTCTATACCCTGTTGCTGCCGGCGATGACCATGGCGGGATGGGTCGACGCCGGCTGGGTCCAGCAGGGCCCGTTCGGCATCGAATGGCTGCGCCCGCAGCAGCTGTTCGGCATGACCGGCTGGGATCCGCTGACCCACGGTACCTTCTGGTCGTTGCTGGTCAATGCAGCAACGATGATGCTGGTGTCCGCACGCTGGCGGCCGGGGGTGGACGAGCGACTGCGTGCTGCGCCCTTCCTCGATCCGTACGCCGAGCGCCCCTCGGTCGCCGGCGGTTGGCCCGGCCACGTGCATGTGGGCGACCTGCTGGCGCTGGCCTCGCGCGTGGTGGGCGAGCGTCATGCGCGGCGTTCGTTCTTCGAGCAGGCGCAGTCGCTGGGCCGCGAACTGCAGTCTTCCGCGCCGGCCGACCGGCCCTGGGTGCAGTTCACCGAGCGCCTGCTGGCCGCGTCGATCGGTGCCGCCTCCGCGCGCCTGCTCCTGACCAGCCTGCTGCGCGGCTCCGGCATGGACCTGGGTGAGGTGGTGGCGGTGTTGGACGAAGCCGGGCAGGAACTGCGCTTCAACCGCGAGATCCTGTCCACCACGCTGGAAAACATCAGTGCAGGTGTCAGCGTGGTCGATCCGGACATGCGCCTGACGGCGTGGAACCGCCGCTACCAGGACATGTTCGGCTACCCCGACGGCATGCTGTACGTGGGCCGCCCGGTGGCCGACCTGATCCGCTACAACGCCGAACGGGGCGAGCTGGGCGAGGGCGACATCGAGGTGCAGATCAACCGCCGCATCGGCTACATGCGCGCCGGTTCACCGCACGTGTTCGAGCGCACGCGCAGCGATGGCAAGGTGATCGAGATGCGTGGCCAGGCCTTGCCTGGCGGCGGCTATGTGACCAGCTACAACGACATCACCGATTACAAGCACGCCGAGAAGGCGCTGCTGGAAGCCAACGAAACGCTGGAACAGCGCGTCGCCGAGCGCTCCCACGAAGCTGAAGCCGCCCAGCAGTCGAAGACCCGCTTCCTGGCCGCGATCAGCCATGACGTGCTGCAGCCGCTCAATGCCGCGCGCCTGTTCGCTTCGGCGCTGCGTGACAGCGTCCATGTGAGCGACGAGCAGAAGCATCTGGCCGAGCGCGTGGATGCCTCGCTGCGCGCGGCGGAGGAGCTGCTGGATGGCCTGCTGGACGTATCGCGGCTGGATGCAGGTGGGTTGCATCCGGTCATCGGCGAGTTCGACGTCAGCGCGCTGATGCGCGAGCTGGCCGCACAGTACACGCCGGTTGCCGCCGGCCGTGGCCTGCGCCTGGATCTGTTCGCGCGGCCGGCATGGGTGCGCAGCGACCGGCGCCTGCTGCGGCGTGTGCTGCAGAACTTCCTGGCCAACGCGCTGCGCTACACACGGCAGGGCCGCATCGTGCTGGCCGTACGCCACCGGGGCGAGGAAGTGGAACTGCAGGTGTGGGATACCGGCCCCGGCATCCCGGAGCATCACATGCGGCAGATCTTCGATGAGTTCCATCGCTACCAGCAGCCCTTCGACTGGGGCGAGCAGGGTCTGGGCCTGGGCCTGTCGATCTGCCAGCGCATCTCGCGCCTGCTGGACCATCGGCTCAACGCACGCAGCCGCGTCGGCAGCGGGTCGATGTTCTCGATCATCCTGCCGCGCGTGGCGCCTCTGCCGGGCTACACCGAGCCTGCCGCGGCGGTCCAGGCGGCCGCCGCGCCGGTGCGCAGCGATTCGCTGGCCGGCCTGCGCGTGCTGTGCGTGGACAATGACGAGGAAATCCTCGACGGCATGCGTGCGCTGCTGGGTCGCTGGCAGGTGCAGGTGATCACCGCCGCCACCGTCGATCAGGCGCTGGAAAAGATTGCCGAGCGCCCGCAGGTGATGCTGGTGGATTACCACCTGCATGACCGCATGGATGGCCTGGACGCACTGGTGGCACTGCGCGAGGCAGCGGGCTATCCGCTGCCCGGCGCCCTGCTCACTGCCGATGGTCGCGATGAGCTGAAGCGGATGGCGCGCGAGCGGGGTTATCGGGTGCTGACCAAGCCGATCAAGCCGGCCTCGCTGCGCGCCTTCCTGGGCGCGCTGCGCGATGCCGGCAGCAACGAAGCCTGATGGGCAACGGTAGAGCCGAGCCCATGCTCGGCGCCATGCGCAGTGCGGCGCTGATATAGCCATCGCTATACAAACCAGCCCTGCCTGCGCGTTTCACCAGAAATGTGCCACACGCGAATCGCGATGCTAAGCTTCGCGTCCCCTTGGGGAGTAGCCGGATTCCTACGCAGGAATCGTCCACGTCAACATACTCGGCCAGTGCGCCGTGGCGTGGACAACCATGATGGTTGGCGAGACCAGCGGCCCGCGCGCGCAACGTCAGGTTGGGCGCGAGCGCAGGCCGTGCGTCCGTCCAAGCCCGACCTCAGCAAGCACACATGTCCCCCATTTCGATCCTCCTGATCGGCTTTGCCATGTCCACCGATGCCTTCGCCGCGGCGATCGGCAAAGGTGCGGCGATGCGCAAGCCGGTGTTCCGCGATGCATTGCGTGCCGGCATCATCTTCGGCGTCATCGAGGCGATCACGCCCATCATCGGCTGGTTGCTCGGCCGCGCCGCCCTGCAGTACGTCGAAGCCTTCGATCATTGGATCGCCTTCGGCCTGCTCGGCGCGCTGGGCATCCACATGATCTACAACGGCCTGCGTCCGGATGAGGGTGAAGAAGATGAAGACCCCTCGCAGCACCACGGCTTCTGGAAGCTGGCGCTGACGGGTTTCGCCACCAGCATCGATGCGATGGCGGTGGGTATCGGCCTGGCGTTCATGGATGTCCATATCGGCGTGATGGCGGCGGTCATCGGCCTGTGCACGCTCACAATGGTCACCGTCGGCATCATGCTCGGCCGCGTGCTGGGCAGCATGGTTGGCAAGCGTGCCGAGATCATTGGCGGCGCGATCCTGCTGATCATCGGCGCGACGATCCTGTACGAACACCTGCGCGGCGTGGGCTGAGCAGGGGCTACCTCTAGAGCCGAGCCCGTGCTCGGCTCTACGTCAGGGTGTTGGCTGACAGGCATTGCGGTGTTGCACTGATGGAGAGGCTGTCATGCGTGCCATAGCCTCTTCGCATGGCCAGTCCCGCACTTCGTTATGGTCGTTGGTCGCATACCGGCAATGTCTATGCGCTTACCACGGTAACGCACGCGCGTCGTCCCTGGTTCATAGACAAGGCCAACGTTGAGCTGCTGATCGATGCCCTGCGCACGGTAGAGCGGACCGGTCGTACCTTCTCCCTGGGCTGGGTGATCATGCCCGACCACCTGCATTGGTTGATGGAGTTGCGTACCGGCACGCTGGCCGGCTGCATGCAGATCCTGAAGTCCAGGAGTGGAAGATCCATCGCCACGCGCGTTGATGCGAACGTGCCGATCTGGCAGCCGGGGTACTACGACCATGCGTTGCGCAGTGATGAATGCCTGCACACGCAGGCGAGATACATTGCGGCCAATCCCGTGCGTGCAGGGTTGGCGACGCGTATCGCGGAGTACCCCTATGCCTGGAGTCGATGGCCGCTTGATGCATGATTGGCATTGAGGCGAAGAGCAGCCGAGCATGGGCTCGGCTCTACGAGGGCATCACGAGACCCCGTGCTCGGCTCCGCAGCCCGGCACGGTCAGTCTTCTTCCGGCGGCAGCACGATCGCGTCGTCGTCGATGGCCAGCTTGCCGGCCATCAGCACCGCCTGGGTGCGGTTGGTCACGCCCAGCTTGCGCAGGATCGCGGTCACATGTGCCTTGATCGTTGCTTCAGAGACGTTGAGGTCGTAGGCGATCTGCTTGTTCAGGCGGCCGGCGCCCAGCATCTGCAGCACGCGGAACTGCTGCGGCGTCAGCTCGCGCAGGCGCTGGCCGACCTCGCGTTCCTCGCGCTCGGTGGGTGGCACGTTGTGTGCTTCCGGCGGGGCCCACGTCTCGCCGTCGAGGATGGTGCCCAGCGCATGACCGATGGTGTCCGAGTCGGCGGACTTGGGGATGAAGCCCAACGCACCGTGATCGAGTGCACGGCGCATCACCGTGGCCTCCTCCCGCGCGGAGACGACCACCACCGGCAGGTGAGGATGCAGCGAACGCATGTGCACCAGTGCGTTGAAGCCCTGTGCACCCGGCATGTTGAGGTCCATCAGGACCAGGTCGGCATCGTTGTGCTGGTCGGCCAGCGCGTACAGCGCTTCCACGCTGTCGGCCTCGAACAGCTGCACGCCGGGGATGACCCGCTGTACGGCCCCGCGCAGGGCTTCGCGGAACAGCGGGTGGTCATCTGCAATCAGGAGGGTGGTCATGGTCGGGGGGAACCGTGGGGAAACTGTTCGGGGGCCAGGCCCCTGGGGTCAGAGCCCTTTCCCTGCGGAAAGGGGTCCGACCCCGGGTCGTACGTCAGCGTACCTTGCGTTCGTCCACCAGCGACGCCACCACCGACGGATCGGCCAGGGTCGAGGTGTCGCCGAGCTGGTCCGGCGCGTTCTCGGCAATCTTGCGCAGGATGCGGCGCATGATCTTGCCCGAGCGGGTCTTCGGCAGGCCCGGTGCCCACTGCAGGTGGTCCGGGGTGGCGATCGGCCCGATTTCCTTGCGCACCCATGCGATCAGCTCCTTGTGCAGCTCTTCGCTCGGCGCTTCCTCGGCCACCAGGGTGACGTAGGCATAGATGCCCTGGCCCTTCACGTCGTGCGGGAAGCCGACGACGGCGGCTTCTGCCACCTTCGGGTGCGAGACCAGCGCGCTTTCGACCTCGGCGGTGCCGATGCGGTGGCCGGACACGTTGATCACATCGTCCACGCGGCCGGTGATCCAGTAGTAGCCATCCTCATCGCGGCGACAACCGTCGCCGGTGAAGTAGCTGCCCGGATACGTGCGGAAATAGGTGTCGATGAAGCGCTGGTGGTCGCCGTACACCGTGCGCATCTGGCCCGGCCAGGAATCACGGATGATCAGATTGCCTTCGGTCGGGCCGTCCTGGATCTCGCCATCGGCGTTCACCAGCGCCGGCTGTACGCCGAAGAAGGGCAGGGTGGCCGACCCCGGCTTGAGGTCCATCGCGCCGGCCAGCGGCGAAATCAGGATGCCGCCGGTCTCGGTCTGCCACCAGGTATCGACGATCGGGCAGCGGCTGTCGCCGACCACCTCGTAGTACCAGCGCCAGGCCTCGGGATTGATCGGCTCGCCGACGCTGCCGAGCAGGCGCAGCGAGGCGCGCGAGGTCTTCTTCACCGGCTCCTCGCCTTCGCGCATCAGTGCACGGATGGCGGTCGGCGCGGTATAGAAGATCGACACCTTGTGCTTGTCGATGACGTTCCAGAAACGCGAGGTGTCCGGGTAGTTCGGCACGCCCTCGAACATCAGCGAGGTTGCGCCGTTGGCCAGCGGGCCGTACACGATGTAGCTGTGGCCGGTGACCCAGCCGACGTCGGCGGTGCACCAGTAGATGTCGTCCTCGCGCAGGTCGAACACCGCTTCGTGGGTGTATGCCGCGTACAGCAGATAACCGCCGGTGGTGTGAAGCACGCCCTTCGGCTTGCCGGTGGAACCGGACGTGTAGAGGATGAACAGCGGATCCTCGGCGTTCATGCGCTCCGGCTCGCAGGTGGAGGGCTGGCTGTCCACGACGTCATGGAACCAGCGGTCGCGCGGGGCCTGCATGTCCACCGCGCCGCCGGTGTGGCGCACCACCAGCACGGTCTCCACGGTGTTGGTGCCCGGCAGTTTCAGGGCTGCATCGACGTTGGCCTTCAGCGGAACCTTGCGGCCACCGCGCAGGCCCTCGTCGGCGGTGATGATGAGCTTGCTCTGGCAGTCGCTGACACGATCGGCGATCGAGTTCGGCGCGAAGCCACCGAACACCACCGAGTGGATCGCACCGATGCGCGCGCAGGCCAGCATGGCTACGGCAGCATCGACGATCATCGGCAGGTAGATGGTGACCCGGTCACCCTTGCCGACGCCCAGGTTGCGCAGCGCATTGCCGAGCCGGCAGGTGCGCTCGTACAGCTCGCGATAGGTCACGTGCTGAGCCGGTGCGTCCGGGCTGTCCGGCTCGAACAGCAGGGCGGTCTTGTCGCCACGGCTGTCCAGCTGGCGGTCAAGGCAGTTGACGCTGGCGTTGAGCTCGCCGTCCTCGAACCACTTGATGTGGAAGTCCGCCAGGTCGTAGCTGACATTTTTGATCTTCGTCGGCGTGCGCATCCATTGCAGGCGCTCGGCAGCCTTGCCCCAGAAAGCCTCCGGGTCGGTCACAGAAGCCTGGTACTGCTGTTGGTAGGACGTCTTGTCGATGCGTGCCTTGGCGGCGAACTGCGGATCGACGGGGTAGATATCAGCCATGGCACCCTCACTTGCACGTTGACTTTGTATGTGCGGTCGCAGCATCGCAACGACCGATCCCCCTCAGTTTGCCCCATCCACCCCCGGCCGCGTCACCACTGTGCTTAGACCATGGTCGAAAGTGGGCGCCCTGCGGGCCCGGCTTCGACCAATGGCGAATAGCCGGTGCGAGCGTGTGCCCCGCAGTCTCGGCTCGACCGTGCCCCACGCGCGGCATCACCTTGCCACTTGGGAGAGAGGGCAACATGAGCCACCGTACGTTGAAAGCCGTGCGCACACCTTTGGCGGCCTGCCTGCTGGTCGCCCTGGTCGCACCGGGCATGGCGTTCGCAGAGACCGCCAAAGAGAAAGCACTCGAATCACGCATCGCCGAACTGGAGCGCCAGGTCCAGCTGCTGCTGTCTTCGCAGCAACAGCAGCAGACCCAGATCGCCCAGACCCAGCAGGCGGTGACCGAAGTCCGCACCGTGCAGTCCGAGCAGAAGCCGGCGGTGCCGGCCGGCAAGCAGCCGATCCAGGTCACCACCATCACGCCGGGTGCCGCACCGGGTACCACGGTCAAGATCGGTGGCTTCATCAAGGCTGACTTCCTGGCGACCCAGACCAGCGACGGCCAGCTGGCCGACGATGCCACCGGCCGTTCGCTGTACCTGCCGGGCCAGACCCCGGTGGAAGGCGCCGGCGGAAACGGCAGGCGTTCGGGCACCGACTACAACGCCCACGCAAAGTTCTCGCGCTTCAACCTGGGCATCGACAACGTGAGCGAGTCCGGCAACAAGGCCGGCGCGTTCTTCGAGATGGACTTCTTCGGCAACTCGCTCGGCAACCAGACCGCCACCAACACCTACGGTGTCACCCTGCGCCATGCCTACATGTACTGGAACAACTGGCTCGCCGGCCAGACCTGGTCCAACTTCATGGACGCGGCCGCATTGCCGGAAGCGGTCGACTTCGTCGGCCCGACCGACGGTGTGATCTTCGTACGCCAGGCACAGGTGCGTTACACCAGCGGCGGCTTCAGCGTTGCCCTGGAAAACCCGGAAACCACCACGCTTACCGGTACCCGCAATCCGGTCACCGGCGCCTGGACCAACGCCAGCGCCAACTCCGATCGCGGCAGCCTGCCGGATCTGACGATGCGTTACGGCTGGAAGGGCGACTGGGGCACCTTCGGCGTCGGCGGCATCGTCCGCCAGCTGAAGGTCGACAACCAGACCACCGGCGCCAAGGCCGACAAGGTTGCCGGCGGCCTGACCCTGGGCGGCAAGTGGGTGATGGGCGACAGCGATTCGCTGCATTACCAGTTCACCGGAGGCGAGGGCATCGCGCGTTACATCGGCCTGGGCATCACCGCCGACTCGGCCTATGACATCGCCCGCGACGAGCTCAATCCGACCGGCGTTCTGGCCGGCTACGTGGGCTGGCGCCATGCGTTCTCGCCGAAGCTGCGCACCAACCTGATCTATGCGCGCAGCGACTACGACAACGACAGCGTGCTGGGCCCGCTGGTCACCAAGAGCGTGCAGAGCATCCGCGGCAACATCTTCTACTCACCGCTGCCCAAGGTCGATGTCGGCGCCGAGCTGATGTATGGCCGCCGCGAGATCGAGAACGGCAACAAGGGTGACATCACCCGGTTGCAGTTCACCACGAAGTACAGCTTCTGACGGCGCGCCGACCCAGGTCGGCCGCTACCGATACTGAGTGCCGACCCACCGTCGGCACCTACCAACAACGATTGCTTCGGAGGGGAAGCGTCTCATGTCCAGCACACCCAGCACCGCGCACAATCCCGCGGGCACCCTTACCAAGGGCCACAAGAAAGTCATCTTCGCTTCGAGCCTGGGTACGGTCTTCGAGTGGTATGACTTCTTCCTGTACGGCTCGCTCGCCGCCATCATCGCCAAGCAGTTCTTCAGCGGTGTCAATGAAACCACGGGCATGATCTTCGCCCTGCTGGCGTTCGCCGCCGGCTTCTTCGTGCGTCCGTTCGGCGCGGCCTTCTTCGGCAGCCTCGGCGACCGCATCGGCCGCAAGTACACCTTCCTGGTCACCATCCTGATCATGGGCATCTCGACCTTCCTGGTCGGTGTGCTGCCCAACTACGCGTCGATCGGCTTTGCCGCGCCGGTGATCCTGATCATCCTGCGCCTGGCCCAGGGCCTGGCGATGGGCGGCGAGTACGGCGGCGCGGCGACCTACGTGGCCGAGCACGCCCCGGATGACAAGCGTGGCCTGTACACCAGCTTCATCCAGTGCACCGCCACGCTGGGCCTGTTCATGTCGCTGCTGATCATCCTGGCCTGCCGCTACTTCCTGGGCAACGAAGCATTCGAAGCCTGGGGCTGGCGTATTCCGTTCCTGGTGTCCATCGTGCTGCTGGGCATCTCGGTGTGGATCCGCCTGCAGCTGAGTGAGTCGCCGCTGTTCCAGCAGATGAAGTCGGAAGGCAAGGGCTCCAAGACGCCGTTCCGTGACAGCCTGAAGGGCGGCAACCTGAAGCTGATGCTGCTGGTCCTGCTGGGCGCAGCGGCCGGCCAGGCCGTGGTCTGGTACGGCGGCCAGTTCTATGCGCTGTTCTTCCTCAGCAGCATGCTGAAGGTCGATGCCACCACCTCCTACCTGCTGATCGCGGCCGCACTGGCGTTGGGTGTGCCGTTCTTCATCTTCTTCGGCTGGCTGTCCGACCGTATCGGCCGCAAGAAGATCATCCTCGCCGGCTGTCTGCTGGCCGCCGTGACCTACATCCCGATCTTCAAGGGCCTGACCCACTTCGCCAACCCGGCCATCGAAGAGGCCCGCAGCAGCTCGCCGGCCCTGGTCGTGGCCGATCCGTCCACCTGCTCGTTCCAGTTCGATCCGGTCGGCCTGCGCAAGTTCACCAGCTCCTGTGACGTGGCCACCGCCGCGTTGACCAAGGCGGGCGTGCCGTACGACGTGCAGCCGGCAGCCGCGGGTTCGCTGGCGATCGTCAACGTCGGCAGCGCCAGCGTCACCTCGTATGAAGCGGCAGGACTGAGCAAGGACGAAGGCAAGGCCAAGGCCGACGCATTCGGTGCCGAACTGAAGACCGCCCTGACCACCGCCGGCTATCCGGCCAAGGCGGACAGCGCGCGCATCAACATTGCGGGCACGATCTTCATGCTGTGGCTGCTGGTGCTGTACGTGACCATGGTCTACGGCCCGATCGCCGCCTACCTGGTCGAGCTGTTCCCGACCCGCATCCGCTACACCTCGATGTCGCTGCCGTATCACATCGGCAACGGCTGGTTCGGTGGCTTCCTGCCGGCGATCTCCTTCGCGCTGGTGGCTGGTACCGGCAACCTGTACTACGGCCTGTGGTATCCGATCGCGATCGCGCTGATGTCGGTGGTGATCGGTGGCCTGTTCCTGCGTGAAACCAAGGACGTCGATATCACCAAGTAGGAATGATGTTCATCGGATGAAGGAGAGGCCGTGGTGCAGACCACGGCCTTTTCGTTGCCCTGTAGCGCCGAGCCATGCTCGGCGACCGCGCTGCGCGCGGCACAAAACTCCGCAGACGCGAAAAGACAGCGTTCAATGTCGCAATCGTGGTTGAAAAGCATCCGAAGCCACCCGCCATCTCGCGCCCAGCGTCAGATCCCTTTCGCGCGCGAAAGGGATCTGACCCCGTCGGACAGTGCCGCACCCCGTATAGTCGGCCCATGACCACCACCACTCCGGCCGACCTTCCCGTCCTTCTGCATACCCTGCGCAGCGCCTGGCAGTCGCAGCGCCCGTCGCTGGACCAGCGCGAGAATGACCTGCATCGCCTCCGCGAAGCGCTGAAGTCACGTCTGGACGAAATGGCCACGGCCATCGCCGAGGACTTCGGCCACCGCGCCCACGTCGAATCGAAACTGGCCGATGGTATGAGCGTGCTGTCGGCCATCGATCATCTGCGCCGCCACCTGCGGCGCTGGTCGAAACCGCAGCGGGTGGGTGCGGGCTGGCGACTGTGGCCGGCGCACGCGCAGCTGCGGCCGACACCGCTGGGCGTGGTCGGGGTGATCTCGCCGTGGAACTACCCGGTTACGCTGGCCCTGGTGCCGCTGGCCACCGCCATCGCTGCCGGCAACCACGTGCTGCTGAAGCCTTCGGAACACACGCCGCGCACCAGCGCGTTCCTGGCCGATCTGCTGGCCAGTGTGTTCCCACCCGATCGGGTGGCGGTGGTACTGGGCGGGGCCGACGTAGCCGCAGCGGTCTCCTCGTTGCCACTGGACCATCTGCTGTTCACCGGCTCGACGGCCGTTGGCCGCAAGGTGATGGCCGCCGCCGCCGAACATCTGGTACCGGTCACGCTGGAACTGGGCGGCAAGTCGCCGGCCATCGTCTGCCGTGATTTCCCGCTGGACAAAGCCGCCGCGCGGCTGGCCACCGGCAAGTGGTTCAACGCCGGCCAGACCTGCATTGCGCCGGACTATGTGCTGATCGACACCGCGCGCCAGCGCGAGTTCGTGCAGGCGCTGCAGCAGCAGGTGCGCGAACGCTACGGCGATTTCAGCGATGCCGGCGACTACACGCGCATCATCAACGAAGGCCAGTACCAGCGCCTGCAGGGCTATCTGGCACAGGCGCGGCAACGCGGGGTGCCGGTGATTCCGCTGGCGCACGTGGATGAGGCTCGCGCCGGCCGCGAGCGCCTGCTGGTACCGACCGTGGTACTGGACCCGCCGGACGACCTGGACCTGATGCGCGAGGAGATCTTCGGGCCGATCCTGCCGGTGCGCGCCTACCCGGATCTGGATGCGGCGCTGGTCGACGTTCTCTCCCGCGACCGGCCGCTGGCGCTGTATCCCTTCAGCCACGACCGCGCCACCGTGGAGCGCATTCTCGCCAACGTGGTGGCCGGGGGAGTGACGGTCAACGACACGCTGCTGCACTTCGCCGCCGATGGCCTGCCGTTCGGCGGGGTGGGCGCCAGCGGCATGGGCGCGTACCACGGCCGCGCCGGGTTCGATGCGATGAGCAAGCGGTTGCCGGTGCTGTGGCAGTCGCGCTGGGCGGCCAGCGACAGGCTGCGGCCGCCGTATTCCAAGATTGCGGGGTTGTTGAGGTTGCTGCTGCGGTGAAGCCACGCATGGCGTGGCTCTACTGGTAGGTGCCAACCAAGGTTGGCGCCTACCAAAGCAGGCCCGGGTAGAATGCCCCCCATGAAGATCGCCTCGTGGAACGTCAATTCGCTCAACGTCCGCCTGCCGCACCTGGAGCAGTGGCTCAAGGAGTTCGGCCCGGACATCGTCGGTATCCAGGAAACCAAGCTGGAGGACCACAAGTTCCCGGATGCGGCGCTGATCGGCGCCGGCTACCGCAGCGTATTCGCCGGCCAGAAGACCTACAACGGCGTGGCCCTGCTGTCACGCGAGCCGGCGCAGGACGTGCAGATCGGCAT
The DNA here is from genome assembly GCF_056757995.1 of Stenotrophomonas sp. STEN147. Taxonomy (NCBI): domain Bacteria; kingdom Pseudomonadati; phylum Pseudomonadota; class Gammaproteobacteria; order Lysobacterales; family Lysobacteraceae; genus Stenotrophomonas; species Stenotrophomonas sp. STEN147. The sequence continues at coordinate 183,762 of NZ_JBRRCG010000004.1, read as the reverse complement.
TCCGGGTTTCGAGGACGAGCAGAAGCGCGTCATCGCAGGCACCTTTGGCGACCTGCGGGTGATCAACCTGTATGTGGTCAACGGCCAGGACGTCGGCACCGACAAGTATGCGTACAAGCTGCGCTGGCTGGAGGCCGTGCACGCCTGGATCGGCGAGGAACTGCAGCGGCACCCGAAGCTGGTGGTACTGGGTGACTTCAACATCGCCCCGGACGCCCGCGACGTGCATGATCCGGAGGTGTGGAACGAGAACCACATCCTCACCTCCACCGCCGAGCGCGGCGCGCTGAACAAGCTGCTGCAGCTGGGCCTGCACGACGGTTTCCGGCTGCACAACGAGGAAGCCGGCACGTTCAGCTGGTGGGATTACCGCGCGGCGGGCTTCCGCCGCAATCTGGGCCTGCGCATCGACCTCACCCTGGTCTCCGATGCGCTCAAGGGCGGCGCCGTGGCGTCCGGCATCGACCGCGAGCCACGTACCTGGGAGCGCCCCAGCGACCACGCGCCGGCCTGGGTGCAGTTGGGGTGAGGTAGCGCCGGGCCGTGCCCGGCGCTGCCCGTTGGATCAACGTATGCTCTTGCGGGTGAACAGGTTGACGATCGCCAGCAGGATCACCGCACCGATCAGCGAGAACAGGAAGGTGCGGAGGGTGATCGCTTCGTTGATGCCGCCGCCGAACAGCCAGCCGGAAATCAGCGCGCCGACGATGCCGACCACGATGTTGAGAATGATGCCCTGCTGCGCATCGCGCTTCATGATGATGCTTGCCAGCCAGCCCACGATGCCGCCGACGATCAGCCAGATGATGATGCCCATGATCGAACCTCCGGTGGAAAACCGTGACCAGTTGACGCGCATGGCTGTGAACCCGTCGTGCAATCGCGTGACGGTTGCGTGCGGATGAGCTTGCCAGCCACCCTGGACGGCCCCTGGCGCTTCGGGCCGGTGACGGTCTGGCGGCGGCCACATGTGCCGGGCCAGCGCGGTGAGCCGCAGGCCCGGCAGGTGCTGGCACAGGCGCTGGATCTCGCGCCGGAGGCACTGCCGCTGGTCCGCGACGACAAGGGCCGACCCGAGCTGACCGGTGCGCTGGCCGACCACGGCACGGGCTGGAGTCACAGTGGCGACGTGCTGCTGGTGGCGCTGGGTGAAGGTGTACGGCTCGGCGTGGACCTGGAACTGCTGCGCCCGCGCCCACGCCTGCTGGAGATCGTGCAGCGCTTCTTCCATCCGGAAGAGGTGGCCTGGCTGCAGGGTCTGGACGCCGCGGAACGCGAACACTGGTTCTTCCGTGTCTGGTGCGCCAAGGAGGCGCTGCTGAAGGCACACGGGCAGGGCATTTCGTTCGGCCTGCATCGCCTGCAGCTGGCGCCAGGTGTCGACGGCGCCCTGCACCTGCGCTGGTGCGACCCTGCGCTGGGTGATGCCCGGCAGTGGCATCTGCACGAATGGCAGGCCAGCGGCCAGTTCCGCGCCGCATTGGCCTGGTATCCGCAATGAAGCGGCGAATCAGCCCGGGAAACGGGCGATAATGGCGGCATGAGCGAACACGAACTCCCCGCCGGCGTGACCGCCACGCTGGAGCAGGGCCTGGCCGGCATGGGCCTGGACGCCGCACTGGCGCCGCCGCTGCTGCGCTACCTGGGCCTGCTGCACCGCTGGAACGGCACCTACAACCTCACCGCCATCCGCGACCCGCAGGAGATGGTCACCCGTCACCTGCTCGATTCGCTGGCCATGCAGCCGTTCGTGGCCGATGGCCGCCTGGCTGACCTCGGTACCGGTCCTGGCCTGCCCGGCATCCCGCTGGCGATCGCCTGCCCGGGCCTGCAGGTCACCCTGGTCGAGAGCAACGGCAAGAAGGCCCGCTTCATGCGCGAAGCCGTGCGCCAGCTCGGCCTGGGCAATGCCCGCGTGGCCGAGTCGCGCGCCGAAGCGCTGGACGAGGCCGGCCACTACGACCAGTTGACCGCCCGCGCGATGGACACGCTGGCCGGCATCATCCGCGTCGGTGGCCACCTGCTGCGTCCTGGCGGCGTGCTGCTGGCGATGAAGGGCGTCTACCCGCATGAAGAGATCGCTGCACTGCCGGCAGGCTGGCAGGTGCGCGACGTGGCCCCGTTGAGCGTGCCCGGCCTGGCGGGCGAGCGCCACCTGGTCACCGTTACAGGCCCCTGATCCCGCCGCCAACCCTTTGCGCGACAAGGGGTTGGCGATCCACGATTTCCGCCCGGGCCCGGTTGTACGCATAATGACCGGTCCCAGCATCCGTCGACGAGGCACACCCGCATGGCCCGCATCATCGCCATCGCCAACCAGAAGGGTGGCGTCGGCAAGACCACGACCGCCGTCAACCTGGCCGCTTCCCTGGCCAACGCACCCAAGCGCGTGCTGTTGGTCGACCTGGATTCGCAGGGCAACGCGACCATGGGCAGTGGTGTGGACAAGCGTGAGCTGGCGGCGTCCACCTGCGACCTGCTGCTGGGCGAGAACACCGCCGCCGACGTGCGCGTGCAGACCGCGGAAGGCTACGACCTGCTGCCCGGCAACATCGACCTGACCGCTGCGGAGATCCAGCTGATGGCGCAGGGCGAGCGCGAGCAGCGCCTGAAGCGCGCGCTGGCGCCGATCCGCGACGAGTACGACTACATCCTGATCGACTGCCCGCCGGCGCTGTCGCTGCTGACGCTCAACGCGCTGGCCGCCGCCGATTCGGTGATCGTGCCGATGCAGTGCGAGTATTACGCGCTGGAAGGCCTGAGTGCGCTGGTGGAAACCATCGAGGCGCTGCGCGCCAGCCTGAACCCGGCGCTGGAGATCGAGGGCGTGCTGCGTACCATGTTCGATGTGCGCAACAACCTGGCCAACGCCGTATCGGCCGAACTGACCGAACACTTCGGCGACCGCGTGTTCCGCACCATCGTGCCGCGCAATGTGCGCCTGGCTGAAGCGCCCAGCCACGGCCAGAGCATCGTCGGCTACGACCGCGCCTCGCGCGGCGGCGTGGCTTACCTGGGCCTGGCCGGCGAGATCATCCGTCGCAACAACGAACGCAACAAGGCCACCAAGGCCGTGGAGACCGTCTGATGACCAGCAGCAAGCCGGCAGCCAAGAAGCGAGGCCTCGGCCGTGGCCTGGATGCGCTGCTCGGTCCGAAGGGAGCGGTCAGCCAGGTGCAGGCCACCACCGCGGTGATCGAACCGTTGCCGGGTGAGGTGCTGCGCAAGCTGCCGGTCGGCCAGCTGCAGCCGGGCAAGTACCAGCCGCGTCGCGAAATGGACGAGGGCAAGCTGTCCGAACTGGCGGACTCGATCCGGTCGCAGGGCGTGATCCAGCCGATCCTGGTGCGTCAGCTGCCGGCGGGCAACTTCGAGATCGTCGCCGGCGAACGCCGCTGGCGCGCCTCGCAGCTGGCCGGTCTGGACGAAGTGCCGGTGGTGGTGCGCGAACTGGAAGACCGCACCGTCATCGCGATGGCGCTGATCGAGAACATCCAGCGCGAAGACCTCAACCCGCTGGAAGAAGCCGAGGCGCTGCAGCGCCTGATCAGCGAGTTCACCCTGACCCATGCCGAGGCGGCCGAGGCCGTCGGCCGCTCGCGCGCGGCGGTGTCCAACCTGCTGCGCCTGCTGGAACTGCCGGTGGCCATCCGCCTGCTGCTGGAAACCCGCCGCCTGGAAATGGGCCACGCCCGCGCGCTGCTGACCCTGGCCCCGGAACTGGCCGGCAAGCTGGCGCAGGAAGCGGCCGATGAAGGCTGGTCGGTGCGTGAAGTGGAGCGCCGCGCACAGGCCTTCGCCGCCGGCAAGGTGCCGAGCAACCGCCCGGCGGCCGCGCCGAAGGTGCAGCAGGCCGACATCGCCTCGCTGGAAACCGAACTGTCCGAGTCGCTGGGGACTCGTGTCGCAATCAGCCATGGCCGAGGCGGCAAGGGCAAGCTGATCATCCATTACACGGATCTGGACACTCTTGACGGCGTGCTGGAACGCCTACGCGCACAAAGGGGATGAGTCCTTGCTGCCCTGCATCATTGCGGGTCACGGCCTGAAGCGGAAATTGCATCTGTATGCTGGAGTGCTGAGACTAGCAATTGATTTCCGCAGAAGACAGTCATGAGCATTGAAATGGATGACATTAGCCCGGGCGGTAGTCCGATCCTCGTGCACAGCCGGGAGAAGGACTTCACCCCGGCCCAGGGTGAATCGCACATCGAAGTCATCAGTGCACACATCGAGCGCCATCTGGGGCCGATTTCATGTGTGTTCCACGAGATTATCTCCGACGTGGTGCACATCGACGTGCACGTGGTGCCGGCCAATGAACACTGCCCGTACCTGCGCCTGGTCACTTCCGGCATGAGCGACCTGCCGATGACCGTGCCCGCCGAGGTCGGTGCGGACGTGCCGCGCTACATGGAACTGATGGTGACCCTGCCGGCCGACTGGCCGATCTCCCAGGACGCTTTCGAGGACGAACGCAACTACTGGCCGGTGCGCCTGCTGAAGGGCATGGCGCGGCTGCCGCACGAGTACGACACCTGGCTGGGCTTCGGCCACACCATTCCCAACGGCCATCCCAGCGAGCCCTATGCGCCGGGCGTGGGCTTCGACGGCGCCATCGTGCTGCCGCCGGTGACTGCCCCGGATGACTTCGCCACGCTGGAACTGGACGACGGCAGGACCATCAGCTTCATGACCCTGGTTCCGCTGTATCCGGAAGAGATGGACCTGAAGCTGAAGAAGGGCACCGAGGCGCTGCTCGACCGCTTCGATGCGAAGAAGATCCAGGACGTGATCGAACCCGGCCGCACCAACGTGGCCAGGAAGCGTTTCGGGCTGTTCTGAGCCTGCGGCGTATCCTCTGCACCTGTCCTCATTGAAATCCAGGCAACTGCAATGACCCTCCTGCTCACCGGCGCTGCCGGCTTCATCGGTGCCTACACCGCCCGCGCGCTGCTGGAGGCGGGCCAGCCGGTGGTGGGCCTGGACAACTTCAACGACTACTACGACCCGCAGATCAAGCGGGACCGCGTGGCCGCGCTGTGCCCCGCGCTGGATCTGCGCACGCTTGACCTGACCGACCGTGAAGGCCTGGCCGCGCTGTTCGACGAACTGCAGCCGAGCGCGGTGATCCATCTGGCCGCGCAGGCCGGGGTGCGCTATTCGCTGGAAAACCCGCACGCCTACGTCGACAGCAACCTGGTCGGCTTCGTCAACATGCTCGAGCTGTGCCGCCACGGTGGCGTGCAGCACCTGGTGTACGCCTCCAGCAGCTCGGTCTACGGCGATTCGGCCACGCCGCCGTTCTCCGAGGACCAGCGCGTGGACCAGCCGCGCTCGCTGTACGCGGCGACCAAGGCCGCCAACGAGCTGATGGCCCATACCTATGCGCAGCTGTACGGCCTGCATGCCACCGGCCTGCGCTTCTTCACCGTCTACGGCCCGTGGGGCCGGCCGGACATGGCGCCGCTGCTGTTTTCGCGCGCGGTGCTGGCCGGGCGCCCGATCGAGGTGTTCAACCAGGGGCGCATGCAGCGCGATTTCACACATGTCTCCGACATCGTCTCGGGTATCCTCGGCGCGCTCGCGCACCCGGCCGATGGTCCGGTACCGCATCGGGTATTCAACCTCGGCAACCATACGCCGGTCGAGCTGGAGCGCTTCATCAGCGTCATCGAGCAGGCCGCCGGCCGCCCTGCGCAGAAGGTCTACAAGCCGATGCAGCCGGGCGACATGGTCCGCACGATGGCCGACACCCGCCGCGCACATGACGCATTCGGCTTCGATGCGGTGACCCCGATCGAGCAGGGGCTGCCGCCCGTCGTCCAGTGGTGCCGCGAGTATTTCGGCGATCGCGCCTGAGGAGCAATCCTCACACAGCCGGATTCATCTTCGGATAACCTCGGCTTCGGAGAATGCGCGGTCTTTGTCCCCTCTTGGCCGAGTGACCCATGAGCCAACCCGAGCTTTCCGTTGTCGTCCCTGTATTCAACGAGCGCGACAATGTCGCGCCCCTGATCGCCGAAATCGTCGCGGCACTGCGGGGCCGGTTGCCGTTCGAGATCGTCTATGTCGACGATCACTCCCGCGATGACAGCCTGGCGGTGCTGCAGGGCCTGAAAGCCACGACGCCGGAGCTGCGGGTGCTGCACCACGTCGAGCAGAGCGGGCAGAGCACGGCGGTGCGCACCGGTGTCAAGCACGCCCGTGCGCCGTGGATCGCCACCCTGGATGGTGATGGCCAGAACGATCCGGCCGACATCCCCAAGCTGCTGGCGGCCCGTGATGCTGGCGGCGGGCAGGTGAAGCTGTTTGCCGGCTGGCGCGTCAACCGCCAGGACAGCGGCAGCAAGCGCTGGGCCAGTCGCTGGGCCAACCGCATCCGGGCGCGCATGCTGCGCGACGATACGCCCGACACCGGCTGCGGCATCAAGCTGTTCGAGCGCGAAGCCTTCCTCGACCTGCCGTATTTCGACCACATGCACCGCTATCTGCCGGCGCTGATGCAGCGTGCCGGTTGGAAGACCACCAGCGTGCCGGTCAACCATCGTCACCGTACCGCTGGCGTCTCCAAGTACAACAACCTCGGCCGTGCGCTGGTCGGCATCCGCGACCTGCGGGGCGTTGCCTGGCTGATCACCCGCAGCAGGCGTACCGCGGTGGAAGAACGATGATGGCGCTGCACTGGCTCGACCAGCCGCTGACCTGGTTGTTCTGGACCGGCCTGCATGTGACGGGCTGGAAGCTGATCGGCTATACCGGCGCACTGATGTTCGGCGGCCGCTGGCTGGTCCAGTTCATCGCCTCCCGGCGTGCCGGCAAGCCGGTCATCCCGCGCCTGTTCTGGTACATGAGCGTGATCGGCAGCCTGATGACGCTGAGCTACTTCCTGTTCTCGGCCAAGCAGGATTCGGTGGGCGTGCTGCAGAACCTGTTCCCGGCGTTCACCGCGCTGTACAGCCTGCACCTGGACATCCGCCATCGCGGCTGGAAGCGGGACAAAGCCAGCCATTGAGGCAGCGCCGGAGAGATGTCCGTTCTCCGCGCTACCGATCCAGCCATTGAGGCGGTACCCGGGCGGGATCGAACGCCGGTAGCGCCGGGCCATGCCCGGCGAAGGTGTCCGTTCTCCGCTACCGGTCCTGCAGCGCAGGCAGGACTTTTGAACCATGCCCCGGCTGTCCGGCGGTGCCATGATCGGCGTCTGCCTTCCCGGGAACCCGTGCTCGTGAAAACCCGTCTTGCCGTTGCCCTGCTCATCGCCCTGTCCGCTCCGGCTGCCGTCGTGGCGGCTCCGCCCGCGCTCGCGGCGTCCGCCCCTGCGGCCACCGAATCGGCGGCCGATGCCGCCTTCCGCGCGCTGTACGAAAAGGAATGGAAGTGGCGCCAGGCCGGGGGCGGTGAAGCCAGCGAGGATGGCGACGCGCCGGCCAACGCCACGCGGCTGCCCGATGTGGGCGTGGCCGCGCAGCAGGCGCGCCTGAAGGTCTGGGACCAGACCCTGGCCGAGCTGAAGAAGATCGACCCGAAGACACTCAGCGCCGACAACCAGGTGAACTACGCGATCTACCGCGACCAGGTGTTCAACCTCGCCGAGGAGGTGCGTCTGCGGGCCTACGAGATGCCGTTCAACTCCGATTCCTCGTTCTGGTCCAATCTCTCGTTCATGGCCCGGCGCGAGATGAAGACCGCGCAGGACTTCCGTAACTACATCGCACGCCTGGACGATGTGCCGCGCTATTTCGGCCAGCAGACCGACAACATGCGCGCCGGACTCAAGCGGGGTTTCAGCGTGCCCCGCGCGGTGCTTGACGGGCGCGAGGTCTCCATTGCCACCGTCGCCGAGCTGAAGGACCCCACCGAGTCGCCGCTGTACGCGCCGTTCAAGAAGCTGCCGGCCAGCATTCCGGCGGCCGAGCAGGCGCAGCTGCAGGCGCAGGCCCGTGCGGCGATCAGCGGCAAGGTGGTGCCGGCCTTCCAGCAGCTGCGTACCTTCTTCGTCAATGAGTACGTCCCGCAGGCGCGTACCACCCTGGCGGCCGAAGCGATGCCGGAGGGCAAGGCGTTCTACAGGCAGCAGATCCACGAATACACCACGCTGGACCTGTCGCCGGATGAGATCCATCGCATCGGCCTGGGCGAAGTCGCGCGCATCCAGAAGGAGATGAACGACATCATCCAGCAGGTCGGCTTCAAGGGCAGTTTCGGCGAATTCCTGACCTTCCTGCGCACCGATCCGCAGTTCTACGCCAAGACCCCGAACGAGCTGCTGTATCGGGCGGCGTGGATCTCCAAGCGCATCGATGGTGTCATCGGCAAGTACATGACGCTGCCGCGCGCGCGCTTCACCATCGTGCCGGTGCCGCCGGACATCGCGCCGTTCTGGACCGCAGGCCGCGGTGGCATGGGCACCTATTGGCTCAACACCTACAACCTGCCGGCGCGGCCGCTGTACAACCTGCCAGCGCTGACCCTGCACGAGTCCGATCCCGGTCATGCCCTGCAGGGCGCGCTCGCCGCCGAGCAGGGCGAGCAGCCCGAGTTCCGCCGCAACGCCTACATCTCCGCCTACGGCGAAGGCTGGGGCCTGTACAGCGAGAAGCTGGGCGTGGAGATGGGCATCTATGAAACCCCCTACGAGGATTTCGGTCGCCTCACCTACGAGATGTGGCGCGCGGCACGCCTGGTGATCGATACCGGAGTGCACAGCAAGGGCTGGACCCGGGAACAGGCCATCGCCTACCTGCGTGACCATACCGCGCTGAGTGAGCACGAAGTGACCACCGAAGTGGATCGCTACATCTCCTGGCCGGGCCAGGCGTTGAGCTACAAGCTCGGCGAGATCGCCATCGTGCGCCTGCGCGCGCAGGCCGAGAAGGAGCTGGGCGACAAGTTCGACGTCAAGGGTTTCCATGACGCGGTGCTCAAGCAGGGGTCGGTGCCGCTGCCGGTACTGGAACAGCAGATCCAGGCCTATATCGCGCAGCGCAAGCAGGCCTGATCCGAAATGCCGCCGGGCATGGCCCGGCGCTACCGGAATGCGCGGTGGTAGCGCCGGGCCACGCCCGGCGAGCGCGAAGCGCGGCAGACGGGGCCGGATCGCAGGATCCTGCCCCGTCGTCTTTCAGCGCACCGGCCGCGGTCTGGCCACGCGCGCAGCGAAGGTCGGCAGCACCAGCAGGGTCAGCGCGGTCGCCGTGATCAGGCCACCGATCACCACCGTCGCCAGCGGTTTCTGCACCTCCGCACCGGAGCCGCTGGCGATCGCCATCGGAATGAAGCCGACGATCGCCACCAGTGCCGTGGTCAGCACCGCGCGGATCCGGCTGGCGGCACCGTTGATTGCCGCCTGCAGGGGCAGGTCACCGGCATCGAGCCGCTCGCGGATGGCCTGCATCAACACCAGGCCGTTCAGCGTGGCCACGCCGGACACGGCGATGAAGCCGACCGCAGCCGATACCGAGAAGGGCATGCCACGCAGCAGCAGGGCGAGAATGCCGCCGACCAGCGCCAGCGGCACGCAGCTGAACACCAGCACGGCTTCCTTGCCACTGCGCAGGGCCATGAACAGCAGGCTGCCGATCAGCAGGAACACGACCGGCACCACCGTTGCCAGGCGCTTTTCCGCGCGCTGCAGGTTCTCGAACTGGCCACCCCAGGTGAGATAGGCGCCCGGCGGCAGCGCCACGTCGGCCACCGCTGCCTGCGCTTCGCCGACGAAGCCGCCCAGGTCGCGGCCGCGCACATTGGCCTGCACCACCACCCGGCGGCTGCCATTGTTGCGGCTGATCTGGTTCGGTCCCTCGCTGACCGTGATGCGGGCCACCGAGGACAGCGGGATGACCAGTCCGGCCGGTGTGGCAATCGGCAGCGATGACAGCTGGTCCGGATCGTTGCGCGCGGCATCGTCCAGCCGCACCACCACGTCGAAGCGTCGGTCGCCCTCGAAGATCTTGCCGGCCGCCGTGCCACCGATGCCGGTGGCCAGTGCATCGCTTACGTCCGCAGCGGTCAGCCCGTACTGCGCGGCGGCGACATGGTCGATCTTCACGTTCAGGGTCGGCAGGCCGGAAATCTGCTCCACCCGCACGTCAGCCGCACCGTCCACCGCACGCAGCTTCAACGCGACCTGGTCGGCCACCTTCTGCAGCTGGCTGAAGTCATCGCCGAAGATCATCACCGCCAGGTCGGTGCGCACGCCGGAGATCAGCTCGTTGAAGCGCAGCTCGATCGGCTGGCTGAACTCGAAGCTGTTGCCCAGCTGCTGCCCGGCCAGCGCCTCGAAGCGCGCCACCAGCGCCTCCTTGTCCAGCGTCGGATCGGGCCACTCCTTGCGCGGCTTCAGCACGATCACGCTGTCGGAGATGTTGGTTGGCATCGGGTCGATCGCGGCTTCAGCGGTACCGGTGCGCGAAAACACGGTTTCCACTTCCGGCTGCCCGGTAATCGCCTTTTCCAGCGCCAGCTGCATCGCCAGCGACTGCTCCAGCGAGGTCGACGGTACGCGCAACGCCTGCATCGCCACATTGCCCTCATCCAGCGTCGGCATGAATTCGCGGCCCAGCAGCGAGAACGAACCGATGCCCACCACCACCATCATCACCGCGCCGGCCAGCACCGAGCGCGGGTGGTCCACCGCCTTGCGGATCACCGGTTCGATGCGTGCGCGCAGCACGCGGATCAGGCGTGTTTCGTGTTCGCCGTCATCGGCGTGCGCCCCGCTTTCCTTCAGCTTCGGCTCGCGCACCAGCAGCGCAGCCATGGCCGGCACGAAGGTGAAGGAGAACAGGAAGGCACCCACCAGGGCCAGCATGAACGTGGCGGCCATCGGATGAAACGTTTTTCCTTCCACGCCTTCCAGGGTCAGGATCGGCGCAAACACCAGCAGGATGATCAACTGGCCGAACGCCGCTGGACGCGCCATCTTCCGCGCCGACTCCGCCGCCACGCGCAGACGTTCCATCGCGGTCAGCGCACGGCCCAGTTCGGCGCGGCGCTGGCCCAGCATCAGCAGCGTCGACTCGATCACGATCACCGCACCGTCCACCAGGATGCCGAAATCCAGCGCACCCAGGCTCATCAGATTGCCGCTGATGCCGAAGCGGTTCATGCCGATCACGGCGAACAGGAACGACAGCGGAATCACCAGCGCGGTGATGGTTGCCGCGCGCAGGTTGCCCAGCAGCAGGAACAGCACCACCACCACCAGCAGCGCACCTTCGGTGAGGTTCTTTGCCACGGTTCTGATGGTGGAGTTCACCAGCACGCTGCGGTCCAGCACCGGCACGGCCACGATGTCGGCCGGCAACGACCTGTTGACCTGCTCCAGGCGCGCCGCTGCCGCCTGCGCGACGGTGCGGCTGTTGCCACCGGCGATCATCAGGGCGGTACCGAGCACGGCCTCGTGACCATTGCGGCTGGCCGCGCCCAGGCGCGGTGCACGGCTGAGATCGACATCGGCCACGTCGGCCACGCGCACCACCACGCCGTTGCGGGTCGCAACGGGGGCCTGCGCCAGATCATCGGTGGTCAGTGCCAGGCCGTCCGCACGTACCACCAGGCCTTCGCCGGCACGCTGCACGAAACCGGCACCCGCCTGCACGTTGGCGCGCTGCAGTGCCGTGACCAGGTCGGCCAGGCCCAGGCCATGCGCAGCCAGCCTGGCAGTATCCGGGTGCACGCCGTACTCCTTCACGTACCCGCCGACCGTATCGACGCCGGCCAATCCCGGGCTGGAGCGCATCTGCGGCGCGATGATCCAGTCCTGCACCGTACGCAGGTAGGTGGCGCGTTCTTCCGGCGTGCGCAGCAGGCTGCCCTCCGGCGTCCGGTAGACCTCGCCGGCCTGCCAGCCCGCATCTCCCGGTCTGGCCAGCCGGGTGGGATCGAACGGGGTGAAGTCCACCGTCCACATCAGCACCTCGCCCAGGCCGGTGGTGACCGGCGACAGCAGCGGCGACGCGCCATCGGGCAGATCTTCCGCCGCTTCACGCATGCGCTCGGCCACCTGCTGGCGGGCGAAGTAGATGTCGGTCGCGTCGGTGAAGATCGCGGTGACCTGGGAGAAGCCGTTGCGCGACAGCGAACGGGTGGTGGTCAGGCCGGGAATGCCGGCCAGCGCGGTTTCCAGCGGGTAGGTCACCTGCCGCTCGATCTGTTCCGGCGTCAGCGCAGGTGCCACCGTGTTGATCTGTACCTGGCGGTTGGTGATGTCCGGCACGGCGTCGATCGGCAGCTTGCCCAGCTGGAACAGGCCCCAGGCCGCGATCAGCGCCGCCAGGAACACCACCAGCCAGCGGAAGCGCACCGCTGATTCAATGATGAGCTTGAACATGGTCGCCTCCTCAGTGGCCGTGCTCGGCTTCGCCCTTGGCCAGTTCGGCCTTGAGCAGGAAGGCATTGGTGCCGACGATGCGCTCGTTGCCGCTCAGTCCACCGAGGATCTCGATGCGATCACCGGCACGACGGCCGGCCAGCACCGGCTGTGCCTTGAAACCGCCTTCCACGGCGACGAACACGGCGCTGCTGCCGTCGACGTTCTGCACGGCATCGGCTGGCACGCTCAGTGCACCGTCCCGGCCTTCGGTGACCACCCTGGCCGAGACCGGCGAACCGGCCGGCGGCAAGGCCGCCTCCACCGGCGTCGCGCGGATGACCGCCACGCCGCCCTGCTGGCGCACGTCAGCCGCAGAACCGGTGACCGTGGCGGTGAAGCTGCCGCCCGGCACCGTGACCTCCAGTGTCATGCCCGGGGTGACCTGCGCGGCCAGCGCAGGCGGTGCGGTGAACACCAGTTCGTTCATCGCCGGATCGGCGACATCGGCCACCGCGCTGCCTGCGGCGACCACGCCACCTGGAGTGACCTGGACGCTGCCGACGATGCCGCTCACCGGGCTGGTGATGCGCACGCGGCCACTGGCATCGGGCGCACCGTTGGCCGCGGCCTGCGCCTGTGCGGCAGTCGCCTGCGCCTGTGCGGCCAGCGAACGGGCGCGCGATGCTTCCAGCTCCTGGCGGGCGACCACGCCCTGTTCGACCAGCGCCTTGTCGCGGCCGTAGGCCAGGCGTGCCGCCTCGGCTTCGGCTGATGCGGCCAGAGCGTTGGCGCGGAACACGGCGGCTTCGCCGCTGACCACGATCGCCAGGGCCTGGTTCTGCTTCACCGCTGTGCCTGGTGCCACCAGCACGCGTTCGACGCGACCGCTCACGGTGGACGCCACCGAGGCACGTGCGCCCACCGACGGTTCGACACGGCCCGACAGGCGGGTGGAGCCGCCACCACCGCGTCCGACAGCCACCACTTCGATACCGGACGCCTCGATCTGTTCCGGCGTCAGCTGCACCACGCCTTCGTCGGCGTCGGCCGGTGCCTTGGTCGCCTCGGCCTTGGCGTCCGGGCTGTCGGCTGCGTGGCCGTGGCCGTCATCGCTGCCGGCTTTGGCTGCAGTGGCATCGGCTGTTTCCGGTGTCTGCGCGTTGCCGGCGCAGCCGGCGAGGAGAACGGCCAGCACGACGCCGCCAAGCAGGGGAAAGGAACGGGACAGTGTCATGGGGCCTCCATAAAGGGTGCGCGCCCCTCGAGGCGGGCAAGATCGATTTCCGCGGCGACGCGCGACAGGCGTGCATCCACCGCGGTGCCGCGGGCGGCAATGAGCGCGCTGCGCGTGCTGCGCAGTTCCAGCTGCGAGATGCGTCCGGCATCGAAGCCGACGCGGGCCAGCCGATAGGCTTCCTCGGCCGCCACCACGCTTTCATCGGCGGCGCGGGTGCGGCTGCTGGCGGCCTTCAGCCCGGCAATGGCCGACAGCCGTCCGGCCTCGCTGTCGCGGCGTTGCTGGTCCAGGCGGGCTTCGGCCGCGCGCTGGTCGGCACTGGCGGCACGGATGCCGCCCCGGTTGCGGTCGAACAACGGCACGGTCAGGCTGACGCCGAGCGTGTAAGCGCGTTCGCCGCCTTCGCGGAAGCGGGTCTGTCCGGCGGTCAGGCTCAGGTCAGGCAGCGCCCGCTTGCGCTCGACGTCCACCAGCCGGCCGGCCGCATCGGCTTCGGCTTCGGCGATACGCACCGCGAGTGCGGCATCGGTGGCGCCGCGTGGCAGCGGAGGTGCGCGGTCGAGCAGGCTGCTGTCGATCGACTGCACCGGCGAGTCCAGCAGCGCGGCGCCGGCCAGGCGCGCCAGCGCGGCGTCGCGGAAGGCCTGCGCCTCGTCCAGCGCGGCGCTGGCATTGGCCACCTCGCTCTGCGCCTGCACTGCACGCAGTTGCGGTTCCCGCCCTTGCCTGACCATGGCATTGACGGCGTTGGCATCGTCGCGGGTCAGGGCCAGCGCTTCTTCGGCCAGGGCATAACGGCGCAATGCGCTCTCTGCCTGTGCGTAGGCCGCGGCCAGCTGGCCGGCAACATCACTGCGGCTTTGCGCGCCACGCAGATTGGCGGCCTGGGCCTCGGCACGGGCGGCACGTACGCGCGCGCCGCGCTGGCCCCAGACCTCCAGCGGCTGGGACAGGCTGAGCACACTGTCGGCCTTGCCCATGCCGCTGTAGGAGCCGGTGCCCCACGCGTTCTCGGCCGACCAGGAAAGGGAAGGATTGGGCAGCGCACGGGCCTGGTCGGCACGGGCGTCGGCAGCCTCGGCCAGCGCCGAGCCCACACGGGCGCCGGGCAGCTGGTCCAGTCGTTCAAGCAGGGTGTCGTAGGAAGGAGCAGCTTGCGCCATCACCGATGCCGCCGGGGCCAGGCCCAGCAACACGGCGACGACCAGCCCGGCCGCACGCGGCGACCGTGGTGTCAGGATCGACATAGGGGGATTCCGGTTGTGAGTGAAACGGGAGCCCGCAGCAGCGGGACGCGCTCAGCTCACGCCCGGGGGGGACGCGTCAGTTCATCCTGGGCGACGGCGTAGGCCGTCGCATCGCCGGCCGTCATCCAGCGCGCCGGCAGCGGCGCATCGAAGGCGGCGAAGGTGTTCGCCGGCAGGCTGGAGGTGGAATGGTGGCAGTGGTTATGCGTGCAGGCACCGGTGTGCTTGCTGTCACTGTCGCCTGCGGTGTCATCGGCCGCCGGCTCCACATGCGCCACGCTGGCATGCGGTTCCACCGCGCACGCCAGCGCGTCGGCCACCGGCACGACCACGAATGCCGCCATCAGCAGCATCAGCAGGTACGAGCGTAGGTGGCGGGCGATCCGGCGCATGGAGGGGAGGCTAGCAAGCGGTTTTCGCCGGATACAATATCAATGGCCACTTCGGGAATTCGTCGGAATCTCCCGTTCAGCTGGGCCGCGCACGTGCTCTGATGAGTGCCGACCTCCTGCCCTGGTCGGTGCACCCATCTCCTGCCCAAGTGGGTGCCGACCTCCTGCCTTGGTGGGTGCCGACCTTGGTCGGCACTACCGGTCTGCAGGCAGTTTCGCGATCACCTTGATCTCGAACTGGAAGCCGTACAGCCAGGTCACGCCGATACCGGTCAGGGTGGGGTGGGGCGCCTCTCCCCAGTACTCGGGCACGATCGCCCAGGCCTTCTCGAAGTTCTTCTCCGGATCGACCAGGAACACGGTCACGTCGATCACGTCATCGAACGTACAGCCTGCGGCGGCCAGCACGGCATTGAGATTGTCGAAGGCGCGGCGGACCTGCGCATCGAAGTCCGGTTCGGGCGAGCCATCCTCGCGGCTGCCGACCTGCCCGGAGACGAACAGAAAGCCATTGGACCGGATCGCCGGAGAGTAGCGGTTGCGGTCATACAGGGCCTGGCGGCCAACGGGGAAAACGACATCGCGGTGTGACATGGGAAGGGCCTGATGGAAAGAACCGCCATCCTGCCCGCGATTGTTGTCTGGATATACGGCGATGATCGGACTAGATTGATCGCATAACCCAAACAATCGGATCGCCGATGGACCGCTTCGAGGCCATGCGCGCCTTTGCCCGTGTGGTGGAGACCGGCAGCTTCACCCGTGCCGCGACGACCCTGCAGATCAGTCGCACCACGGTGACCCAGCTGGTGCAGCAGCTGGAAGCGCACCTGCGTCTGCGCCTGCTCAACCGCACCACGCGGCGGGTCAGCGTCACCGCCGATGGTGCGGCCTACTACCCCCGCATTGCCCGCCTGCTGGCCGAGCTGGAAGAGGTCGAGGGTGGCCTGGGCGATGCCGCCGTGCAGCCGCGCGGCCGCCTGCGCATCGACGTGCCCGGGCCCTATGCGCGGCTGCGGCTGGTGCCGGCACTGCCGGACTTCCAGGCGCGCTACCCCGAGATCCAGCTGGACATCGGCGTCAGCGACCGCGAGGTCGACGTCATCGCCGACAACGTCGACTGCGTGATCCGTGGCGGCACCCCGGCCGACCCGGCCCTGGTGGCACGGCCGCTGGGCGAGCTGCCGATCGGCTTCCACGCCAGCCCGGACTACGTGCAGCGCTTTGGTCTGCCGGAGCATCCGCGCGCGCTGGAGGGACCGCAGCACCACATGGTTGGGCTGCTCAGCCCACGCAGCGGGCGGGCGCGGGTCTTCGCCGCGCGGCGCGGCGATGAGACCGTCCAGGTGCAGGGCCGCCATTCGGTCGGCTTCGATGACGGCAATGCCTACCTCGCCGCCGGCCTGGCCGGGCTGGGCGTGGTCGCCCTGCCCAGCTACATGGCCGAGCCGCACGTGGCACGCGGTGAACTGCTGCCGCTGCTGCAGGCCTGGCAGCTGCCGTCGATGCCGATGCACATCATGTTTGCGCCGAACCGGCACATGAGCCAGCGCCTGCGGGTATTCATCGACTGGGTGGTGGAAGCGCTGGGGTGATGGACCCGCAGGGCCGAGCCCACGCCGGCCGCTCCTGTGGGTAACTTGCGCAAGGCCTTGATTGCATGCATAATGCGCGGCTCGCTGTGTCCGGTTTCGTGCCGGGCGGCGCCCCCGGGAGCACGTCCCCGGCCGCCCAACGCCAGCGTAACCCTTTGATTCTCTTGACGTGTGGTGGGCAACCACCGAGGCCGCCGTCTCCCGGGCTACGGGCTGACAACAACTACTATCGAGGTGCGCAATGTCCCGCGTATGCCAGGTTTCCGGCAAGCGAGTGCAGACGGGTAACAACGTCTCGCACGCCAACAACAAGACCCGTCGTCGTTTCCTGCCGAATCTGCACGAGCGCCGTTTCTGGGTGGCCAGCGAGAACCGCTGGGTCAAGCTTCGTGTTTCCGCGCATGCACTGCGCACCATCGACAAGAACGGCATCGATTCCGTTCTGGCTGAGCTGCGTGCGCGCGGCGAAAAGGTCTGAGGAGTAAAGCATCATGGCAGGCAAGCGCGATAAGGTCCGTATGATTTCCTCGGCCGGTACCGGCCACTTCTACACCACGGACAAGAACAAGAAGAACACCCCGGGGAAGATGGAATTCCTGAAGTACGATCCGGTCGTGCGCAAGCACGTCCTGTACAAGGAAGGCAAGATCAAGTAATCCGCAAGGATTGCTGGTCCCCGCGAAGAAACCCGCCCTTGTGGCGGGTTTTTTCATGCCTGTCGTCTGGTCTGGTGGGTGCCGGCCCTTGGTCCGGCCCTGCCGTACTCCCTGCGCAGGCTGTCGCCTATGGCGCAGTGCGCGGAATCATGGGCCGAATGCGATAAGTGATTCTTCCTACCGGTTCCGGCACTTCGCGCGATCCAAATCAATTGGAATCACTGGCTTCGCTGTGTCCATGATGGCGAGCCGCTGCAGATGCAGCGGCCGGGCTTGCAATCCCGAGGAATCGAGTAACGGTAAATTCGCCAGCCGCTGCCTCTGCTTTTGCAGCGGCTGGCGACCCGCTCTGCCTTCTGGCGGGCGGTGCGTGGGGGCCGTGTGCCCGCCGGTTTGTTCCCGTTGCTTGTTCCCCGGTATTGCAACCACGCATCGTCCGCCACCTTCACCGGTGGCCAGATCCGTTGAAGGAGGCTGCATGAACACCCCATCACACCGGCAGGACCTGGGACTGGGCTGGCTGCGCCTGCAGCGCATGCTGGAAGGCATCGAGGGCATGGCGCTGCTGCTGTGCGACCACCACCTGGCACTGGCCAACGGCGCACCGCCGACGCTGCCGGAGGCGCAGCTGGAGCGGGCGGCGCAGGCCATTGCCTGCATGGCGCTCAACGGCCGCCGCCACGCCGAATCGGTGCGCCAGCTGTGCGAGGTGCCGGTGCGGCATTGAGGGCCGCCCTCCCTTGTAGAGCCGAGCCCGTGCCCGGCTGCGCTGAGGCAGTCGAGCAAGCTCGACTCTACACACCCCGCTGGGCAGAATGGCCCATCACCTGCCGACGGACGACGCGATGCTGGTTGAGTGGTTGCTGGGATCGTATCTGCTGCTGATCGACTGGCTGATCCGGCTGGTCGCGCTGTGCTGGATTCCGACCCGCACCACGCCGGGCGCGGCCCGCAGCTGGCTGCTGCTGGTCGGTTTCGTGCCGCTGCTGGGCCTGCCGTTGTATCTGCTGTTCGGCCACCCGTGGCTGTCGCGCGAGCGCATCCGCCGCCAGGCCGAGGCCTCGCAGGTCATCCGCGAAGAGCAGGCACTGCAGCGCCGCCTGCGCTGGAAGCCGGAACCGGATACGGCCAGTGCGGAAATCGTGCCGCTGGTGCAGCGCCAGGGCGATTTCATGCCGGTGCACGGCAACGCCGTCGATCTGCTCACCGATTACGACGAATCGCTGCACACGCTCATCGCCGACATCGACCAGGCCGAAGACCGCGTGCACCTGCTGTACTACCTGATGTTCGACGATTCGGTGGGCGAGGCCATCGTCGAGGCGCTGCAGCGTGCCGCCGCCCGTGGCGTGCAGTGCAGGGTGCTGCTGGACGCGGTGGGCGCCAAGCGTGGCCTGCGCGCCTACCGCAAGCGCCTGCAGGCGCGCGATATCGAAGTGCGGGCGATGCTGCCCGGCGGGCTGCGCTGGCGCCGCAGCGGCCGCATGGACCTGCGCAACCATCGCAAGATCGCGGTGATCGACAACGAAGTGGGCTACATCGGTTCGCAGAACCTGGCACGGCCGGAGTTCGTGCCAGGCCATCCCAACCGCGAGCTGGTGGCGCGTGTGCGCGGCCCGGCGGTGGCACACCTGGAAGCGGTGTTCGCCAGCGACTGGTACATCGAGACCGGCCAGCGCCTGGACGTCATTGCCGACGTACCCGAGTGCAGCGACGATGTTGCCACCCAGCTGCTGCCCAGCGGGCCGGCCTATCCGTACAGCAACGCGCGTGATGCCGTCGCCGCGCTGATCCATCTGGCCCGCCGGCGGCTGGTGATGGTCACCCCGTACTTCGTGCCGGACGAAGCAACCCTGAGCGCGCTGCGCATCGCCGCGCTGTCCGGGGTGCAGGTGCAGCTGATCCTGTCGGCCAGCAACAACCAGCGGCTGACCGCCTGGGCGCAGGAGGCCTACTACGACGAGCTGCTGCGCTGTGGCGTGCGCATTGCCCTGTACGAGCCGCAGTTCCTGCACGCCAAGCACATGAGCGTGGATGAAGACATCGCGGTGCTTGGCTCGATCAACATGGATATCCGCTCGTTCGCGCTGAATGCCGAGATCGGCCTGGTCTGCTACGACCGCGCGCTGGTGACGCAGCTGTGCGCCATTGAAGACGATTACCTGCGCCAGTCGCGCCAGCTCGATCTGCAGCAGTGGCGCAAGCGTCCTGCCTGGCGCCGCAGCCGCGAAGGCATCGCACGCCTGGCCGATGCGTTGATGTGAGCCGGTGCGCCGGAGCTCGAGCGGTCTCGATCATTGTGCACGCGGCGGCACTCCGGCCCGTCATGGCCGATGGCCTACAATCGGCACATGACTGATTCACCGTGTAATGGCGAACTGGACCTGGCGATCATCGGTGGTGGTGCGGCCGGGGTGCTGGTGGCGATCCAGGTGCTGCGCCAGGCCCGGTCGCCACTGGCGCTGGCCATCTTCGAACCCGCCTCGCAGCTGGCCCAGGGCATCGCCTATGCCACGCCGTGGCCGGAACACCTGCTGAATGTGCCGGCGGCGAAAATGAGTGCGTTCGCCGAGCAGCCCGGTGACTTCCTCGATTACCTGATGGCCGCCAACGCCTATCCGGGCGAGGCGCGCGAGGTGCTGGGCGAGCGTTATGTCGGCCGCCATCATTTCGCCGCGTACCTGCAGCAGCGTCTGCAGGAGGCGGTTGCGGCCAGCCCGGCGCAGCTGCAGGTGATCGCGCAGCCGGTGCGGGGCCTCACCCCGGATGACTCCGGTTATGGGCTGCAGCTGGGCGATGGCCACACATGGCACGCCGCGCAGGTGGTGCTTGCCACCGGCAACAGCATGCGTCCGCTGCCGGTGGCCGGTGCCGATGGACTGCCTGCCGACACCGTGGTCGAAGCCTGGGACTACGACGGCGTGCGCGCGTTGGCAGGCGCGCACGCGCTGGCCATCGTCGGTTCCGGTCTGAGCATGGCTGATACGGTGCTGGCGCTGGTCGCGGGCGGTCACACCGGCCCGCTGCATGTGATTTCCCGTCATGGCCTGCTGCCGCTGCCGCATGCGCACGCGGGCCTGCCGGATTTCGACCCCGCCCCCCTGCTGCCGATGACGCTGCGGCAGCGCCTGCGCACGCTGCGCCGGCAGGTGCGCCGGGCCGAGGCGGATGGCCTGCCCTGGCAGGGCGTGATGGACCGCCTCCGTCCGCATGGGCAGGCGCTGTGGTGCAGCCTCGACGAGGCCGACCAGCGGCGGTTCCTGCGCCATGGGGTGCGCTACTGGGATGTACATCGCCATCGCATCGCCGAAGAGGTCGATGCACAGTTGCGCGCATTGCAGGCCAGCGGTCAGCTGCGCGTGCATCGCGCACGCCTGGATCGGGTCTGGCGTGAGGGCGATGCGCTGCAGCTGTCGGGCCACGATGCGGCCGGACACCCGCAGCAGTGGACGATCGGTGGTGTGATCAACGCCACCGGTGTGGAGACCCGCGCCACCGCGTTGCGCAATCCGTTGCTGCAGCAGCTTCAGGCCGATGGCCTGGCCCGTCCCGGGCCGCACGGGCTGGGCCTGGACAGCACGGTGCCGGGCGACCGCCTGCGCAGTGCCAGTGGCCAGCCGCAGGCACGGCTGGGCGTGCTCGGCAGCCTGCGCATCGGCAGCCTGTGGGAAAGCCTGGCGGTGCCTGAACTGCGCCAGCAGGCGCAGGCACTGGCCACCCAGGTGGTCGCAGGAGCCGCGACGGCGATGCCGTAAAATGGGGGCATGGATGTCTCCCACCTGCTTGATGGCCTGAACCCGGCCCAGCGCGAAGCCGTCTCCGCTCCCCCCGGCCACCACCTGGTGCTGGCCGGTGCCGGTTCCGGCAAGACCCGCGTACTTACCCACCGCATCGCCTGGCTGCATGAGGTCGAAGGCGTGCCCACCCATGGCATCTTCGCGGTGACCTTCACCAACAAGGCTGCCGGCGAGATGCGCCACCGCATCGACGCACAGCTGCCGCATGGCAGCCGTGGCATGTGGATCGGTACCTTCCACGGCCTGGCCAACCGCCTGCTGCGCCTGCACTGGCAGGACGCAAAGCTGCCCGAAGGCTTCCAGGTGATGGATTCGGACGACCAGCTGCGGCTGGTCAAGCGTGTGGTGCAGGCGCTGGAGATCGACGACGGCAAGCATCCGCCCAAGCAGATCGCGTGGTGGATCAACGAACAGAAGGATGAAGGCCGCCGCCCGCAGCACATCCAGCCCGAGCCGCACGATGCGTGGCTGGAAACCATGCGCCAGGCCTACATCGAGTACCAGGCGCGCTGCGACCGTGCCGGCCTGGTCGACTTCGCCGAACTGCTGCTGCGCGCGCATGAGCTGCTGCGTGACAATCCCGGCCTGCTGGCGCACTACCGCGCCCGCTTCCGCGAGATCCTGGTGGACGAGTTCCAGGACACCAATGCCATCCAGTACGCCTTCGTGCGCGTGCTGGCCGGGGAGTCCGGCCATGTGTTCGTGGTCGGCGACGACGACCAGGCCATCTACGGCTGGCGCGGTGCCAAGGTGGAGAACGTGCAGGGCTTCCTGCGTGATTTCCCGGGCGCGCAGACCATCCGCCTGGAACAGAACTACCGCTCCACGGCCAACATCCTAGGTGCTGCCAACGCGGTGATCGCGCACAACCCCGATCGCATCGGCAAGCAGCTGTGGACCGACAGCGGTGATGGCGAGCCGATCGACCTGTACGCGGCGTACAACGAGATGGACGAGGCCCGCTACATCGTCGAACGTGCCCGCCAGTGGGTGCGCGATGGTGGCAGCTACACCGAAGTGGCCGTGCTCTACCGCAGCAATGCCCAGTCGCGCGCGCTGGAAGAAGCTCTGCTGAGCGAGCAGGTGCCGTACCGCGTGTACGGCGGCATGCGCTTCTTCGAACGTGCCGAGATCAAGGACGCGCTGGCCTACCTGCGCCTGCTCTCCAACCGCAACGACGATGCCGCCTTCGAGCGCGCGGTGAACACGCCGACCCGCGGCATCGGTGAACGCACTCTCGACGAAGTGCGGCGCGAAGCACGAGCGCAGGGCATTTCGCTGTGGGAAGCCACCATGCTGGTCACCCAGGGCAATGCGCTGGCCGCGCGTGCGCGCAACGCACTGGCGGGCTTCCTGGTGCTGGTCAACGAACTGCAGGCGCAGACCCGGGACATGACCCTGGCCGAGCGCGTGGACCACGTGCTCTCGCGCTCGCAGCTGCGTGAGCACTGGAGCAAGGAAAGCCGCAATTCGCTCGACTCCGAATCGCGCACCGACAACCTCGACGAACTGGTCTCGGTCGCCTCGCGCTTCGTGCGGCGTGCCGATGACATCGAGGAAGTGGGCGAGGACATGGACGAGCTGGTGGCGTTCCTGGCCTACGCTGCGCTGGAGGCCGGCGAGGGCCAGGCGCAGGCCGGCGAGGACGGCGTGCAGCTGATGACCCTGCATTCGGCGAAGGGCCTGGAATTCCCCCTGGTGTTCCTGGCCGGCATGGAGGATGGCCTGTTCCCGAGCGCGCGTTCGCTGGAAGAAAGCGGCCGGCTGGAGGAAGAGCGGCGCCTGGCGTATGTGGGCATCACCCGGGCGCGGCAGAAGCTGGTGCTGTGTTACGCCGAATCACGCCGCATCCATGGCCAGGACAACTACAGCCTGCCTTCGCGCTTCCTGCGTGAGATTCCACGCGGGCTGCTGCATGAAGTGCGGCCGAAGGTGCAGGTCTCGCGCCCCGCGTCGCTGGGCAGCAGCCGGGTGATGGGGCATGCCGCCATCGAGCTGCCGCCGATCAAGCTCGGCGCGCTGGTCAGCCATCCCAAGTTCGGCGAAGGCATGGTGACCGATTACGAAGGCAACGGCGCCCACGCCCGCGTGCAGGTCGAGTTCGCCGACGCCGGCAGCAAGTGGCTGGTGATGGCCTACGCCAACCTGACGGTGATCTGATCACCGTCGGGGGGGTGCTGGGATACCTGTAGAGCCGAGCCCATGCCCGGCTGCTTTTCACGGCACAAGCAGCCGAGCATGGGCTCGGCTCTACAATAGGCGGCATCTCTTCCAGGAATGCCCCCATGACCGAGCCCACGCTGCATGTCACCGTGACCTTGAACGCCAGGCTGCAGCCTGAGCATCGCCACGAGCTGTTCGAGGATCCGCTCGATGCGTTGCTGCAGGCCGCCGAAGTGGGCGAAATCACCGGCGGCGGGACCGCCCTCTCCGATGACGGCGAGGTCGAGTACGGCGACATCGAGGTGGCGCTTCATGACGCGGCGGGTGTGCCGAAGTTGATCGATCTGCTGGAGCAGCTGGGCGCGCCGAAGGGATCGAAGGTGCAGGGCGCCGGGGACGGCGACCGCGGTTTCGGCGTCACCGAAGGCCTGGGCATCTATCTGGATGGCCAGAACCTGCCGGACGAGGTCTACGAACAATGCGATTCCAACCATGTGTTCGAACAGCTGTCCGAACGCATCGATGGCCTGGGTGAGATCTGCAGCTGGTGGCAGGGCCCGACCGAGACCGCGCTGTACATGTACGGCCAGTCGTTCGAGGCGATGCGTGATGCGATCGCCGGGTTCGTGGCCAGCTACCCGCTGTGCCAGAACGCACGCGTGGTGCAGATCGCCTGAGAGGGCCACCTGTAGAGCCGAGCCCACGCTCGGCTCATCCGTCCGGAGCCGAGCATGGGCTCGGCTCTACAGGCGCCGGCCGGATTGATCCTGCTCAAAGCGCCACGTGCACATCGGGTGTGCAATGGTGGCGTTCCCATCCGGCGGATTGCCACGGAGCCCCACCATGTACACGCGCATCCTGATCGCCACCGACGGGTCCGAGCTGGCCGACAAGGGCCTGGCCAAGGGCCTGGAGCTGGCGAAGGACCTCAATGCAGAGGTCGACATCGTCACCGTTTCCGAGCCGTGGGCTGTCGGCATGTACGACGCCATGGGCTGGAGCGTGGGCTACATGAACAGCCCCGAGTACAAGGCCGATCGCGAGGAAGGCGCGCAGAAGGTACTGCAGCCTGCACTGGCCAAAGCCGCCGAGCAGGGCATCCAGGCCAACCCGGTGCATGTGCTGGACCGCTACGCGGCCGACGGCATCATCGAGACCGCTGCCGAGCGCAACAGCGACCTGATCGTGATGACCTCGCATGGCCGTCGTGGCGTGACCCGCGTACTGCTGGGCAGCCAGACCGCCGAAGTGCTGGCACGCAGCACGCTTCCGGTGCTGGTCATCCGCTGAGGCACGTGTTCCCGGGGAGGGGACACCGACGCCGGCCGCAGGATGCGCGCCGGCGTCATCTTTTGTGCAGCCGGGCTCGCCGGGGTCGGATCCCTTTTTTGCGGAAACGGATCCGACCCCTGTCACATCACCAGCTGTAGAGCTTCCAGTACACCGGCGAGACGCCGTCCTTGTCGGTGTCCATGCGGCCGTCGCCGTTCTTGTCGTACATGTAGAACGGGGCACCCCGCGACGGCGTCACCTTGACCATGCGCAGCTGCCCGGCCACGCGGTACTCCTCGATGGTGTCGCCGTTGCTCATGGTGCGGCTGGAGACCTCGGCGCCCTTGACGTCGACCGGGGGCGCCCCGGCGCCACCCATGCTGGCGCAGCCGGCAAGCAGGAGCAGGGAGGCCAGCATCAGAGTCTTCATGGGCGGTGGTCCTTTGCCTGGAAAGAGATTCGATTATGCCCCATCGTCGGGCATGCGCCGTGTCGCCGCTGTGCAGGGACAGGCGCGTAGAATCGCTGCATGAGCAGATTAGTCCTGATCGACGGGTCCAGTTACCTGTACCGCGCGTTCCACGCGCTGCCGCCCCTGTCCAATGCACAGGGCGAGCCCACCGGCGCGCTGTTCGGCGTGGTCAACATGCTGCGCTCGACGCTGAAGGAGCGGCCGGCCTACGTCGCGTTCGTCGTCGATGCGCCCGGCAAGACCTTCCGTGATGACCTGTACGACCAGTACAAGGCCAACCGTCCCCCGATGCCCGACGAGCTGCGCAGCCAGGTCGAGCCGATGTGCCGCATCGTCGAAGCGCTGGGCATCAGCATCCTGCGCGTTCCGGGCGTGGAAGCCGACGATGTGATCGGCACGCTGGCCCTGCAGGGCCAGGCGCAGGACCTGAAGGTGACGATTTCCACCGGCGACAAGGACTTCGCCCAGCTGGTGCGGCCGGGCATCGAACTGGTCAACACCATGACCGGCAGCCGCATGGATTCGGACGCGGCGGTGATGGAGAAGTTCGGTGTGCGCGCCGACCAGATCGTCGACCTGCTGGCGCTGATGGGCGACAGCGTCGACAACGTGCCGGGCGTGGAGAAATGCGGGCCGAAAACCGCCGCCAAGTGGCTGGCCGAGTACCAGCACCTGGACGGGGTGATGGCGGCCGCGCCGACCATGAAGGGCAAGATCGGCGAAAACCTGCGTGCGGCGCTGGAGCGCCTGCCGCTGAACCGCGAGCTGGTGACGATCCGCACCGACGTCGCGCTGGAGGCCACCCCGACCACGCTGGCGCTGCGCGAACAGGACGTGCCGGCGCTGACCGAGCTGTACGCGCGCTACGGTTTCACCCAGGCGCTGAAGGAACTGGGGGCGCCGCTGCCGGCACCGGCCGTGGCCAGCGAGGCGGCACCGAGCCTGCGTGGCACGGCGGCCGGCTTCGCCCGTGGCAGTGCGGAGGCACCGGCCGAGGGCACGCTGGATCCGGCACTGGCCGCGCCAGGTGAATACGAGACCGTGCTTGCCAGCGAACAGCTGCAGGCCTGGGTCGAGCGGCTGCAGCAGGCCGACCTGATCAGCTTCGATACCGAGACCGACGCGCTGGATGCGATGCGCGCGCGCCTGGTCGGTGTCAGCCTGGCGGTCGAGCCGGGCAGGGCGGCCTACATCCCGGTGGGCCATGACTACCCCGGCGCACCGGCGCAGCTGCCGCTGCAGCAGGTGCTGGACGCGTTGCGCCCGGTACTGCAGGACCCGGCAAGGAAGAAGCTGGGCCAGCACGGCAAGTACGACCTGCATGTGCTGCGGCGCCACGGTATCGAGGTGCAGGGTTACCACGACGACACCATGCTTGAGAGCTTCGTGCTCAATTCCACCGCCACCCGCCACGACATGGATTCGCTGGCCCTGCGTTACCTGGGCTACACCACCATCAAGTTCGAGGACGTGGCCGGCAAGGGCGCCAAGCAGATTCCGTTCTCGCAGGTGGGCATCGACGAGGCCAGCCGCTATGCGGCCGAGGACGCCGACATCACCCTGCGCCTGCACCGCGCGCTGCAACCGCAGCTGCTGGCCGAACCGGCCCTGGACAGCGTGTACCGCGACATCGAGATGCCCCTGGTGCCGGTACTGGCCAGCATCGAGGCCAACGGTGTACGCATCGATGCCGACGAGCTGCGCCGGCAGAGCCAGGACCTGTCTTCGCGCATGCTGGCCGCGCAGCAGAAGGCCACCGAGCTGGCCGGGCGCAGTTTCAACCTGGATTCGCCGAAGCAGCTGCAGGCCGTGCTGTTCGACGAGCTGAAGCTGCCGGCGGTGGTGAAGACCCCGAAGGGCCAGCCCAGCACCAATGAAGAGGCGCTGGAGGCGATCGCCGACCAGCATGAGCTGCCGCGGGTGATCCTCGATTACCGTGGCCTGGCCAAGCTGCGCAGCACCTATACCGACAAGCTGCCGGAGATGGTCAACCCGGATACCGGCAGGGTGCACACCAGCTACCACCAGTCCGGCGCTGCCACCGGCCGCCTGTCCTCCTCGGACCCGAACCTGCAGAACATCCCGATCCGCACCGAAGATGGCCGCCGCATCCGCCGCGCCTTCGTCGCACCGGAAGGCTGCCAGCTGCTGGCCGCCGACTATTCACAGATCGAACTGCGGATCATGGCCCACCTGTCCGAAGACCCGGGCCTGGTGCGCGCCTTCGAGCAGGGCGCCGACGTGCACCGCGCCACCGCCGCAGAAGTGTTCGGCCGCACCCTGGACGAGGTGACGCCGAACGAGCGCCGCGCGGCCAAGGCGATCAATTTCGGCCTGATGTACGGCATGAGCGCCTTCGGCCTGGCCCGCAACCTCGGCATCGACCGGGGCCAGGCGCAGGATTATGTGGCGTTGTACTTCAGCCGTTACCCGGGCGTGCGTGACTTCATGGAGCGGATGCGCCAACAGGCCCGTGACCAGGGCTATGTGGAGACGCTGTTCGGCCGCCGCCTGTATCTGAACGATATCCATGCACGCAACCAGGGCCTGCGTGCCGGTGCTGAACGCGCCGCGATCAACGCGCCGATGCAGGGCACCGCTGCCGACATCATCAAGCGCGCGATGGTGGATGTTGACCGCTGGCTGCGCGACAGCGGGGCCCCGGCGCGGATGATCCTGCAGGTGCACGATGAACTGGTGTTCGAAACCGAGACTGCGTTTGTCGAGGAGCTGCGGGAAAATGTGGTGCAGCGCATGTCGCAATCGGCACAGTTGCGCGTTCCTTTGGTGGTCGACACCGGCGTAGGTAAGAACTGGGACGAGGCACACTGAGTCGCTTTCGGTCGTGAAACGACGTGAATTTGTTCATCTGGCCACAGTTTCTGACTCAGCCATGAATACTCGCCCCATTGCGGTTCATTAAATTGGCTCCCTTCACGAACCGTTAGTGTTCGGAGTGGTTCTATAGCTCTCGACAGGCGCAATGCCTGTTGTGGATCTCTCCCATCCCCTGGAGCAGATCTCGGAACGGGGACTCCTCCCCAAGTGCCCGTTCCCCGGCCCCGTTGACCTCCCCCTGGTCAGCGGGGCTTTTTATTTGCGCCGCCGGCAGGCTGCCGGCTGCTAGGCTGGGCCACCGCCCAGCAGGGGAGCCCGCAATGCACGATCTGTTCGCACTGGCGATGCCGTGGTGGGAGTTCATCCTGCGCGCGGTGGTGGTCTACACCGTTGTGCTGGGCCTGGTGCGCCTCAGCGGCAAGCGCGCGCTGGGGCAGATCACCCCGTTCGACGTGCTGCTGATCGTGCTGCTGGGCAACGCGGTGCAGAACGCGCTGCTGGGCCAGGACACGTCCCTGGGCGGTGGCCTGCTGCTCGCCGCGACCCTGATCCTGCTCAACTACGGCGTGGGCTGGGTGACCACCCGCAACCGCCGCCTGGAGCGCCTGATCGAGGGGGAACCGGTGGTGATTGCCCGTGACGGCACCCTGTTGCGGGATGTTCTGCGCCGCGAGCTGATCAGCCGGGCCGACTTCGATGCCGCCATGCGCCAGCAGGGCTGCCTGCGCATCGATGATGTGCAGGTGGCGCTGCTGGAAACCACCGGCCACATCACGATCATCGCCCGGCACACGGACGCGTAGGGCCGGCGGCGTCCGTGCGGGGACGGCCACGCCGCCCCGCGAGATGCCCTAGAGCCAGTCGCGCGGGACCAGGTAATCGGCCAGCCGGGCTTCCGGACTGCCCGCCTCGGGGGTGAAGCCGTATTCCCAGCGCACCCGCGGCGGCAGGCTCATCAGGATGCTTTCGCTGCGGCCGCCGCTCTGCAGGCCGAACAGCGTGCCGCGGTCGTAGACCAGGTTGAATTCCACATAGCGGCCCCGCCGGTACAGCTGGAATTCGCGCTCGCGCTCGCCATGGGCGATGTCCTTGCGCTGCTGCAGGATCGGCAGATAGGCGTCGAGGAAGCCGTCACCGACCGCCCGCAGGTAGTCGAAGTCGCGTTCGAAATCGCCGTGCAGATCGTCGAAGAACAGGCCGCCGATGCCGCGCGTTTCGTTGCGGTGGCGCAGGAAGAAGTACTCGTCGCACCAGCGCTTGTGCGCGCTGTAGCGCTCTTCACCAAACGGCGCGCACAGGTCGTGGGCGACCTGGTGCCAATGGCGCACGTCCTCGTCGAAGGGATAGAAGGGGGTCAGATCGAAACCACCCCCGAACCAGCTGGCCACCACTTCGCCGTCGCGCTGCGCCTGGAAGAAGCGCACGTTGGCATGGGTGGTGGGCACATAGGGGTTGAGCGGGTGGAACACCAGCGATACGCCGGTGGCGCGCCAGGATGCACCGGCCAGCTCTGGGCGGTTGGCCGAGGCCGACGGCGGCAGGCGGCTGCCGGAGACATCCGAGAAGCCGATTCCGGCCTGTTCTAACACCGCGCCGTCGCGCAGCACGCGGGTACGGCCACCCCCGCCTTCAGCGCGCTGCCACAGGTCTTCCTGGAAGCGGGCCTGGCCGTCGGCCGCTTCGATCGCCGCACAGATGCGGTCCTGCAGGTCGGTCAGGTAGGCGCGCACGCGCTCGAATTCGTTCATGACGCGTACTTTACCGCAGGGCCTGCCGCACGCCGAGGGCGAGGGCAGGTCAGTGGAAGCAGGAGCGGATATCCGGCCGCAGCAGGCGCCAGGCCAGCCAGCCCTGCGCGACGAGCAGGGCGAAGGCGCCGCCGAACAAGGTCAGCGACATGAGGATGTGCTGGGTTCGCGCTTCGCGCAGTGTGTCTGGATCGACGATACGCCCGATGACGTCGGCGAGGATGCTGTCCAGCCACCCGGCGACGGCGAAGTTTGCCAGGGCCGAGAGCCACAGCAATGCCACGTAGCTCCAGAGGCCCCAGCGACGTCGCCGGGCGAATCCCCAGCTGGAAAGCACGGCGGGGATCGCTGACAGCATCAGCCACAGGGTAGCGTCCACTGGTTTGCGCAGTATCCACAGCAGGCTTGGCGGGAACTGCTGTTCAGTGGCCGACAGCAGCATCCACCGCCAGAACGGGCCGCCGGACAGCTGCCAGACCACCAGCGCCTGAATCGCCATGGCCACCACGAACGCTGCGCAGATCAGCAGCGACGCCAGGCCGAGCGGCCGCACGAAATCCTCCGGGTTGAGCGGCGTAGCAGGGCGGTGCCGGGGCGGTTGAAGCGACATCCGATGTCCTTGGCTGCAGTGGTGTCTTCAGCGGGTCGCCACCCGGGTGGCAACGGCCGGCAGGATATGGTGTTCGCTCAAGGGTGCCAAGCGCAGGCCATGGGGCGGGCGCAGCGGCACCCACGCCAGCTCGGCGATTTCCGCGCGTGCCTGCGGCGCGCCCTGTACCTGCACCCACCAGGCCTCGGCCTGTACGCGATGACCAGGCTCGTTCACCGCCCAGTCCTGGAAATGGCCCAGCGCCACGATCGGGTCGGCGAGCAGGCGCACACCCAGCTCCTCGTCCAGTTCGCGGGCGAGCGTCTGCAGTGGCGTTTCGCCCGGTTCGGGCTTGCCTCCGGGCTGGATGAAGCGGTCGGCGCCGTGCTTGCGTACCACCAGCGCCCGGCCGTGGTCGTCGACGATGACCGCGGCCACGATGTGGATCGTGGCCGCGGCACTGCTCACTTCAGGTTCTGCTCGAACAGCTTGAGGATGCGCTTGTACTGGTCCAGCCAGGAGTCGGCGCGGACGTAGCCGTGGCGTTCCAGCGGGTACGGGGCGATCGACCAGTTGTCCTTGTGCAGCTCGATCAGGCGCTGGGTCAGGTTCACCGAGTCCTGGAAGAACACGTTGTCATCCATCATGCCGTGCGCGATCAGCAGGTTGTCCTGCAGGTTCTGCGCGTACTCGATCGGCGAGGACACACGGTACGCCTCCGGATCGATGTCCGGCGTGTTGAGGATGTTGCTGGTATAGGCGTGGTTGTAGTTGTGCCAGTCCACCACCGGGCGCAGCGCGGCACCGGCCTTGAAGGTGCCCGGTGCGCGGAACAGCGCCATGAAGGTCATGAAGCCGCCGTAGGAGCCACCGTAGATGCCGGCGTGGTCACGGTCGCCCTGCTGGGTGTCCACCAGCCAGTCCAGGCCGTCCTTGTAGTCTTCCAGTTCCGGGTGGCCCATGTTGCGGTAGACGGCCGTGCGCCAGTCGCGGCCGTAGCCCTCGCTGCCGCGGTAGTCCATGTCCAGCACGATGTAGCCCTTCTGCACCAGCAGGTTGTGGAACATCTGCTCGCGGAAGTAGGCCGGGTAGCGCTGGTGCACGTTCTGCAGGTAGCCGGCACCGTGCACGAACATCACGATCGGGTACTTCCTGCCCGGTTCCTTGTGCTCGGGTTCGTAGTACTTGGCCCAGACCACGCCGGCGCCATGCCTGGACGGTACCGCCACCAGCTTCGGCTGGATCCACTGGCGCGCCTTGAAGTCGGCGCTGCGGGTATCGGTCAGCACGCGGGCCTGGCCGCCCGCGCTGGGCAGCACCGCCAGCTGCGGTGGCAGGTAGGCACCGGAGTAGCGCACCAGCAGCTGCTGGCCATCCGGCGACAGCGAGAAGTCTTCCACGCCGTTGAGGCTGGTCAGCTCGCGGACCTGACGGCTGCCGGTGTCGACCGCGCAGACTTCGTAATCGTGCGGGGCCTGCGGGTTGCACAGGAAGTAGAAGCCCTTGCCGTCGGCCGACAGCACGGGCGCGGAGGTCTCCCACTTGCCGCTGGTCAGCGCCTGCGGCCGGGCAGTGCCGGCCTGGGTGTACAGGTGCGAGAAGCCCGATTCCTCGGACAGCAGCCACAGCGTGCGGCCATCGGCCATCCAGCCGAAATCGTTGAAGCCCCAGTTGATCCACGCGTTGTCGGTCAGCCGGTGGCGGTTCTGCACGCGGCCGTCGCTGCCGATGCTGACGATCCAGCGGTCCTTGTTGTCGTTGGCGCGCAGCATCACCGCCGCCTGCTGGCCATCGGCGCTCCAGCGCATGCCGCCGCCCATGAAGTCGCTCATCACCTGCACGCTGCGTTCGCCCTTCAGCGCCTCCTTGCCGGCCTTGCGACGCAGGTCGGCCAGCGGGTCGGTGGCGATGCCCGGCAGGCCGGACAGCGACAGCTTCTGCGCCTTGCCGCTGCGCACGTCCACGTACCACAGGGTGTGCGGCTCGTTGCCGTTGCGACCGACGCGGGTGCGGGTGTCCTCGGTTTCCTCGTAACCGGATTCGGTCACGTACAGCGGCATCTTGCTGGTGCGGCCCTCGTCGAAGTCCTTCGGCGTGGTCACCACGATCAGGTGGCCCAGGTCCGGCGACAGCACGCTGTCGGCGATCTCCACGTCGGCGCCCAGGTATACCGGGCCCGGCGCGCGGGTCGGGTCGGCCTGGCGCCAGCGCTGGTCCTGGTCCTTCAATGCCTCGCGCTGCTCGCGGTCGCGACGCAGGGTTTCCAGGGTACGCAGCTGCTGGTCGCGCAGCAGGTCGTCCTTGGGCGCGCTGCTGGGGTCCTTGTCGGCCTTCAGGCTGGCAACCTGCTGCACGCCGCCGGCAGCGGTCCAGTGGAACCAGTTCTGGCCCACCCGCCAGATCACGCCGTTGTCGGCAGCGAAGTTGACCCCGCTGGCACGCTCGTTGCTGCGCGTGAGCTGGGTGAGCACGCCGCTGCGCAGGTCGCGCACGAACACGTCGCCGTTGCGGACGAAGGCGCTGCGGGTGCGGGTGCGGTCGTAGACCGGATCGGCCACGTCCAGGGTGCCGCGCTGGTCGTCAGCCACCTGGGCCGCAACACCACCGGCCACGGGCTGGCGGAAGGTGTCGCGCACCGGGCTGCCGTTGCGCTTGAGCTGGTACTCGACCTGCTGGCTGTTCCACGACCACCAGGCCTTCTCGACCGGCGGACCGATCCAGTCCGGATCCGCCATGGCCTGTTCGATGGTGATCGGCGTCGGCGCGGCATGGGCGGCCGGTGCGGCCAGCACGGCCGACAGCAGGAGGGACAGGGGCAGCACTCGGGACATGGGCGGACGGCACCAGAAAAGGAAACCGGGCAAGGGTAGCAGCCGTTCGCGCCGCAGGAGGGGGCCACAGGTCATGGCAGCGGGATCGGCAAAGCGGTGCAACCGGTGCCCCCCATCGCGCATCCATTCTCCTGAACCCGCATCATTCACCGCACAGGAGCACGACCATGCAGGAACTCATCCCGATCACCCTCTTCATCTGCATCGCCTACGCCATCCACGCCATCGCCGATGCGCGCGCGCGCAGCAAGCTGGTCGCACCGCACGTGCCCGAGGAGGTGATCCGCTCCCTGGCCGTGCTGGAGGAAGAGCGCCGCCGCCAGGGCGCGCTGCGCTGGGGCATCAGCCTGGTGTGCCTGGCTCTGGCCATGGGCCTGCTGGAAGTCCTGGGCGCCCGCGACCTCACCTTTGGCGCCGCCGCCGCTCTGGTGGGCAGTGCTGGTCTGGGCCAGCTGCTGGCCTGGCACTTCACCCGCCCCGCCGTGCGCAAGAGCTGAGCGCCGGCATGCCACACGCCCCGGGGGAGCGGTGCGCATGAGCCTGCTGGGCGAAGCCCTGTCCGCCCTGCGCGGCCGCCGCCGGCAGGACGCCGCGGCGGCCGCGGTCATCGACGATGATGCGGCGCTGGTGCGGGCCATCATCGATGGCTCGCAACCGGCGTTCGCGCAGCTGGTGCAGGCCCATCAGCGCACGTGCGCGCATGTGATCGGGCGCATGGTGGGTGACCGCGATCAGGTCGCTGACCTGCTGCAGGAGACCTTCCTGGCGGTGTTCCGGCAACTGCACCGGTTCCGCTTCGAATCCTCGCTGCGGACCTGGATCTCACGGGTGGCCTACACCACCGCATTGCAGCACCTGCGTCGCCGGCGCCTGGAAGCGCAGTGGATGGTGGCGGTGGAGGTACCGGAGGATCTGGGCATCGGTGACGAGGGACCGGGCCCGGCCGAACTCAGCCAGGCGCTGCAGGCCGGCCGCCAGCTGGGTGCGGCGCTGGAGCGGTTGAGCCCGCCGCAGCGCCTGATCGTCGGCCTGCACTACCTGGAGGATTTCGACCTGGCAGAGATCGAGCAGGTGACCGGTCTTGCGCGCGGTACCATCAAAAGCCACCTGCACCGCGCGCGTCTGCTCCTGAAGCAGGAACTGACGCGGCATGCCACCGCCGGAGAACTGCTGTGAACCCACCGACCGATCCCCGCGATGCCGACGAGCGCGTGCTGGCGCAGGCGTTGCGTGAACAGGCACGGCAGGAACAGACCCCGGACGTGAGCGAGGCGTTGCAGACCCGTATTGCCAGTGAGTCGCGCGACAGTGGCGTGGGCTATGTGGTGGTGCAGGTGCTGCTGGTGGGTGCGCTGCTGGCGGCCGGTGCCTGGTACTTCTGGCATTGAGGCTGTCGCCGGGCATGGCCCGGCGCTACCTGGGGATCAATGGATAGCGCCGGGCCATGCCCGTCGGATCGGCGGATCAATAGGTAGCGCCGGGCCATGCCCGGCGGATCGGCGCCCGCAGGTCATGGGGCGCGGCCATGCCCGGCGGCTTCCCCTGCGACAGAGTGAAGCAGCGCGTCACCCGGTCGCATCCCGTCTTAACGAAATCCTCCTAAAGTGGTCCGGTATCCCACCGGTCGCAGGCAGGAGGCGTCCCTTGGACGCGTTGTTGTTGTCCCGGATCCAGTTCGGATTCGTCATCAGTTTCCATGTGCTGTTCCCGGCCTTCACCATTGGCACGGCCAGTTGGCTGGCCTTCGTCGAATGGCGCTGGCTGCGTACCCGTCTCCCGGTCTGGCGGGAGCTGTATTTCTTCTGGCAGAAGATCTTCGCCGTATCGTTCGGCATGGGCGTGGTCAGCGGCATCGTCATGGCCTTCCAGTTCGGCACCCACTGGCCACGGCTGAGCGAGGTGGCCGGTACCGTCATCGGCCCGCTGCTGACCTACGAGGTACTGACCGCGTTCTTCCTGGAAGCCAGCTTCCTGGGCGTGATGATGTTCGGCTGGGGCCGGGTCTCGCCGCGCCTGCATTTCCTGTCCACCTGCATGGTGGCGCTGGGCACGCTGTTCTCCACGTTCTGGATCCTGTCGTCCAACAGCTGGCTGCACACCCCGGCCGGCTACGAGATGGTCAATGGCATCGTGCATCCGGTGGACTGGTGGCAGGTGGTGTTCAACCCGTCGTTCCCGTACCGGCTGGCGCACATGGCGCTGGGCTCGTTCATCACCACCTGCTTCGTGATCGGCGGTGTGGGTGCGTGGTACCTGCGCAGGGGAACGCATGTGGAGGCGGGCCGGCGCATGCTGATCGCGGCCGTGGCGTTCGCGGCGCTGACCGTGCCGGTGCAGATCTTCGTCGGCGACATGCATGGCCTGAACACCCTCAAGCACCAGCCGATGAAGATCGCGGCGGTGGAAGCGCACTGGCATGAATCCGGCGAAGGCGAGGGCGTGCCGCTGGTGGTATTCGCGCTGCCCAACGAAAAGGAAGAGCGCAACGACTTCGAAGTCGCCATTCCGAAGCTGGGCAGCGTGATCCTGACCCATTCGCTGGACGGCACCTTCGATCCGCTGACTTCGGTACCGGCCAGCGAACGGCCTCCGGTGACGCCGGTGTTCTTCGCCTTCCGCATCATGGTCGGACTGGGCACGCTGATGCTGCTGCTGGCATGGGTGTCGGCGTTCCAGCTGTGGCGGAGGAAGCTGCTGGATTCGCCGTGGCTGCTGCGCGGCTGGAACTGGATGCTGCCGAGCGGCTTCATCGCGCTGCTCTCCGGCTGGTTCGTCACCGAGATGGGGCGGCAGCCGTGGGTGGTCTACGGCGTGCTGCGCACTGCCGATGCGGTCGGCCCGCAGAGCGCATGGATGACCGCGCTGTCGCTGGGGGTCTATGTGGTCGGTTACGCCTTCGTCTTCGGCTGGGGCATCTGGTACCTGGTGAAGATCCTGCGGCATGGCCCGCAGCCCCACGATCAGGGGCCCTCGCTGGACCACGGCAGCCACACCCCGGCACGTCCGCTGTCCGCCGCCGACGAACCGCTGGAGGAGCGCTGACATGGACCTGGTGACCTGGCTGCCGGTGGCGTGGTTCGCGGTGATCGGCTTCGGCGTACTGATGTACGTGGTGCTGGACGGGTTCGTGCTGGGCATCGGCATCCTTGCGCCGTTCGCCGAGGACGAGGAGCAGCTCGACCTGATGATGAACACGGCTGCGCCCATCTGGGACGGCAACGAGACCTGGCTGGTGCTGGGCGGTGCTGGCCTGCTGGCGGCGTTCCCCAAGGCCTATGCGGTGCTGTTGTCGGCACTGTATCTGCCGGTGCTGCTGCTGGTGGTGGCACTGGTGTTCCGCGGCGTGGCCTTCGAATTCCGTTTCAAGGCGCATCGCTCGCGGCGGCTGTGGAGCGTGGCGTTCGCGCTTGGCTCGCTGCTGGCCACGTTCGCCCAGGGTGTGATCCTGGGCGCGCTGGTGCAGGGGCTGCCCCTGGTGGACGGGGTCTACCACGGCGGTGCGTTTGCCTGGTTCAGCCCGTTTGCGATGCTCACCGGCGCGGCGCTGGTCGCCGGTTACGCATTGCTGGGCAGCACCTGGCTGATCCTGAAGACCGAAGGGCGCGTGCAGGCGCTGGCGCGGCAGCTGACACGGCCGCTGGTGGTGGCGGTGATCGCAGCGATGGGCCTGGTCAGCAGCTGGCTGCCGTTCCTGGACTCGCGGCTGATGGCGCGGTGGTTCAGCGACGGCAACTTCTGGTGGCTGTCACCCGTGCCGTTGCTGACCCTGGCGGTGGCCGCTGCGTTGTGGCGAAGCGCCACGCATCCACGCCGCGACCTGCCGCCGTTCCTGCTCAGCCTGGCGCTGTTCATTCTCGGCTTCCTGGGCCTGGTGCTGGGCATGTGGCCGTACCTGCTGCCGCCCTCGATGACGTTGTGGCAGGCCGCCGCACCGGCGTCCTCGCTCGGCTTCACCCTGGTCGGGCTGGTCATTCTGCTGCCGGTCATCCTCGGCTATACGGCGTGGTCCTACCGGGTATTCCGCGGCAAAGTGCAGGCCGGAGCCGGTTACCACTGAGAAATGGTGTGCGGGGCCCTTGGTGCTGGCCCCGTGTTGTGCAATGTGAAACCTGCACACCCTGCGCAGGACGTGCTAGCGTGCGCTCCTTTCCGGCCGCCAGGGGGGCAGCCGGCGACGTCCTGGACGGACGCACGGCTGCAGGGACGGGGGGCCGCCGCGCGTCGCCGTAATGGCTCGTGCCATCGTTCTCCTGATGAAGCACCATCGCTAGATGATCGAATTCTCCATCGTCGACTGGGCTGCCTGGGCACCTGGCCTGAGCGAGCGCAGCCAGTGGCTGGGCTGGGCTGACGCGCCCTTCCTGCCACAGGGCGAGGGCGCGCCGGCGCTGTCCGAAGTGCCCGCGATGCAGCGCCGCCGCATCGAGCGGCTGGGGCGGATGGCGATCCAGACGGCCTGCTGGTGCGAGGATGGCCACGGGGCCGACAGCCAGGTACCGCTGGTGTTCGCCAGCCGTCATGGTGATGTGGCGCGCTCGATGGAGCTGCTCGGGGCGCTGGTGAACGAGCAGCCCCTGTCGCCCACCGGATTCGGCCTGTCGGTCCATAACGCGATCGCTGCGCTGTACTCGATCGCTCGTGGCCATCGTGGCAACTATCTGGCGCTGGCTGCCGGCCAGGCCACGGTGGAGGCCGCCTGCCTGGAGGCCGCCGGTCTGCTGGCCGATGGTGCCCGCGAAGTGCGGGTGGTGGTCTACGAGTCGCCGTTGCCCGAAGTTTACGCGGCGTTCGCCGACGAACCCGACCCGTTCTTCGCTTGGTGCTGGCGTGTAGTGGCGCCGACACAGGCGCTGCCGACGCTGTCGCTGCAGTGGGATGGCGCGCCGGCCCAGGCCACCGCCGTGCCCGGCCTGTTGCCGCACGCGTTGGACCTGCACCGTTTCCTGCTCGCGGGCGCGCCGGCGCTGGAACACGTTGCCAATGGCCAGCGCTGGCGCTGGAGCCGCCGTGGCTGAGGCGCTGCGCCGCCTCGATCTTGCCTGGCGGGTGGTGGGCACCGGCCTGAGTTTTGCTGCGTTCGGCATCGGCGGCCTGCTGCTGGGCGCCGTGGTGATGCCGGTCCTGCTGCTGATGCGTGATCCGGTGGCCCGCCGCCGTCGCGCCCGCCGCGTGGTGCAGGTGGCGTTCGCCAGCCACCTGCGGCTGATGCGCGGGCTCGGGGTGATGACCTATGAGATCGAAGGGCGCGAGCGCCTGCAGCGCGACGGCCTGCTGGTCCTGGCCAACCACCCCACCCTGATCGACGTGGTCTGCCTGGTCTCGCTGCTGCCCAATGCCGACTGCGTGGTCAAACGGGCGGTGGCCCGCAACCCGTTCATGCGGGGCCCGGTCCGGGCCGCCGGCTACATTTCCAATGACGACGGGGCCGGCCTGGTCGATGACTGCGTGGCCGCGGTACGGGCCGGCGGCAGCCTGGTCATCTTCCCGGAAGGGACCCGCAGCGTACCGGGCCAGTCGCCGAGGCTTCAGCGTGGGGCCGCCAATATCGCCGTCCGCGGCCGGCTGGACATCACGCCGGTGCGGATCACCTGTACCCCGCCAACCCTGAGCAAAGGGCAGAAATGGTATCGTGTGCCCTCACGTCGCTTTCACGTTCGGCTGCAGATCGGCGAAGATATCCCGATCGCGCCATTCCTGGCCGAAGACGACGCGCCAAGGGGGGATGCCTTGGCAGCACGCCGCGTCACCGAGCACCTTTCTCGTTATTTCGACCTGTCTGGAGATTCGACCCGTGCAAGCACTTGAGCACGAGATCAAGGAATTGATCATTTCCTCGCTTTCACTGGAGGACATCACGCCGGAGGACATCGATCCGACCGCGCCGCTGTTCGTCGAGGGCCTGGGCCTGGATTCGATCGACGCCCTGGAACTGGGCCTGGCGCTGCAGAAGAAGTACGGTGTGAGCCTGTCGTCCGACTCGGAAGAGACCCGGCGCCATTTCTCCAGCGTGCGCGCGCTCGGCGAGTTCGTCGCCGCCCGCCAGTCGTAACGGCGCCAGGAGCTGCCATGACCAAGAATGAACTGTTCGAACGCATCGTCAACATCCTGACCGACAGCTTCGAGATCGAACCGGCCCGGATCACCCCCGAGGCCCGTCTCTATGACGACCTGGACATCGACAGCATCGATGCGGTCGACCTGATCGTGCAGCTCAAGCCGCTGCTCGGCCGCAACCTGCAGCCGGAAGCGTTCAAGGCCGTGCGCACCGTGCAGGACATCGTGGATGTCGTGCACCGGCTGCTGCCGGACCAGGCAGCAGCCTGACCGCAGCGCGGGCGGCTCCGCCTTGGCACGCGCGCGTACGGTCGTGGTGGCGGCGATTTCGCTGGCCTACCCGCTGCTCGTCTACCTGGCGATGGGCCGCTTCGAGCCGCGCTGGCTGGCACTGCTGCTGTTCACCCTGGCGTTGCTGCGTGCCCTGAGCACGCGCCAGCCGCTGTGGTGGGCTGCCGCAGCCGGTACCGGACTGCTGGCGGTGCTGGCCACCGTGCTCAACCAGGCGCTGCCGCTGAAGCTGTACCCGGCGCTGGTGAACGTGGTGATGCTGTGCGTGTTCGCCATCAGCCTGCGGTTCGGGCCGCCCCTGGTGGAGCGCCTGGCGCGGCTGCAGGAGCCGGACCTGCCACCGTTCGCGGTGGCCTATACCCGCCGCGTCACCCAGGTGTGGTGCGGCTTCTTCGTTCTCAACGGCAGTCTGGCCCTGCTCACCGCGCTGTACGCATCGGATCGGGTCTGGATGCTCTACAACGGATTGTTGGCGTACGTGATGATGGGCGTATTGTTCGCAGGCGAATGGCTGGTGCGGCGACGGGTGAAGGCGGCGCACGCCCATGGCTGAGTGGATTGCCCTGGACCGGCTGCTGCGGGATGCGCGGCCGCAGCGTGCTGTCGGCATCCGCGATGGCGAAGTGGTCGACCATCAGCAATTCCGTCAGCGCGTACTGGCCTGGCGTACGGCATTTGCCGCCACTGGCGGCCGTGACTGGGCGCTGTACTTCGATGATGCCGTGTCGTTCGCCGAGGCGCTGTTCGGTGCCTGGCACGCCGGCAAGCGGGTGTTCCTGGCCGCCGACAACCTGCCCGCCACGCTGCAGGCCCTGCAGCCGCAGGTGAGCGGTTTTGCCGGTGACGTTTCCCGTGATTACCGGCCACTGATGATGGCGGCCGCCGGTGCGCAGGTCGAGCTGGATGCGTTGGACGAGCATGCCTGCGAGCTGTGCGTGTTC
Organism: Stenotrophomonas sp. STEN147; assembly: GCF_056757995.1. Lineage (NCBI taxonomy): Bacteria > Pseudomonadati > Pseudomonadota > Gammaproteobacteria > Lysobacterales > Lysobacteraceae > Stenotrophomonas > Stenotrophomonas sp. STEN147. The sequence goes on along the minus strand of NZ_JBRRCG010000004.1, from coordinate 143,323 downwards.
ACGTCGGGCAGCACCGGCGAACCCACTGCGATCGACAAGCGCCTGGACCAGCTGGCGCGCGAGGTCGATGCGTTGCAGGCCGCGTTCGGCGCACAGCTGGAAGGCGCGCAGGTGCATGGCACGGTGTCGCACCAGCACATCTACGGCCTGCTGTTCCGCGTGCTGTGGCCGCTGGCCGCCGGTCGCCTGATCCATCCGCGGCGGTTCTTCCATGAGGATCTGGTCGCTGCGCTGGCGGGCACGCAGACAGTGCTGGTGGCGACCCCGGCGCACCTCAAGCGCCTGCCTGCGCAGCTGGATTGGGCCAGCCTGCAGGGCCACCTGCGCGCTGTGTTCTCCTCTGGCGGCCCGCTGCCGGAAGAGGCAGCGCGGCAGGTGCGGCAATGGATGGCCGTCGCACCGACCGAGGTCTACGGCAGCAGCGAGACCGGCGGCATCGCCTGGCGTCGCTGGGATACCGATCTTCCGCCCTGGCAGCCGCTTCCGGGGGTGCAGTGGAGAATCGAGGGAGGCTGCCTGGCGGTGGCTTCACCCCATCTGCAGAGCCGCGACTGGTGGTGCACGCAGGATCGGGTGGAAGCGCTGGCCGAGGGGTGCTTCCGCCTGCTCGGCCGCGCCGACCGCATCGTCAAGATCGAAGAGCGCCGCGTTTCGCTCGATGCGCTGGAACGTGCGTTGCGCGACGACGCGGACGTCGATGACGTGCGCGTGCTGGTGCTGCCTGGCCAGCGCGAGCAGCTGGCGGCCGTGGTGGTGCCGGCCGATGCGGCACTGCTCGATGCCGATGATGCCGCGCGCCGCGCGCTGGGCCAGCGGCTGGGCGCGCGCCTGGCACAGAGCCATGACGCCGTGACCCGTCCGCGCCGCTGGCGGCTGGTACCCACGCTGCCGGTGAACGCGCAGGGCAAGGTGACCCAGGCCGCGCTGGTGGCCTTGTTCCAGCCGTCGATGCCGGTGCCGGTATGGGATCGGCGCGAGGCGGCCAGCGCTACCCTGCGCATGACCCTGGACCCGGCGCTGCGCCCGTTCCAGGGACATTTCCCGCAGGCCGCGATCCTGCCCGGCGTGGCCCAGGTGGACTGGGCGGTGCGCTTTGCCCGGCAGGCCTTTGCGATGCCGGAGGGGTTCGTGCGCATGGATGCGGTGAAGTTCCAGCATGTGGCGCGTCCGGGCGACGAGCTGACGCTGCATCTGGACTGGGATACCGCGCGCAACGTGCTGGTCTTCCGCTATGCCTCCGTGCATGGCGTACACGCCAGTGGCAGGATGGTCTTCGCCGATGCGCAGTGATCCGGCCGATGCCGGTGCCGCGTTCGCGCCACTGGTGGTGATTCCCGTCTACGATCACGAACATGCTGTCGCCGCGGTGGTCGATGGCGTGCAGCGCGCTGGCCTGCCCTGCCTGCTTGTGGACGATGGCTCGCACGCATCATGTGCTTCGGTGCTGCAGGCGCTGGCACAGCGTGAAGGGGTCGATCTGCTGCGTCTGCAGGTCAACCAGGGCAAGGGTGGGGCGATGCTGGCGGGCTTCGCCGAGGCCGCAAGGCGGGGCTGCAGCCACGTGCTGCAGATCGATGCCGACGGCCAGCATGACACCGGCGACCTGCCGCGCTTCATCGCGGCCGCGCGTGCGCGGCAGGACGCGGTGATCTGCGGCATTCCCGCCTACGACGCCAGTGTGCCCAGGGCCCGCCTGTACGGTCGCTACGTAACGCATGTCTGGGTCTGGATCAACACGCTGTCGCTGCATCTGCGCGACACCATGTGTGGTTTCCGTGTCTATCCACTGCCTCCGGTGCTGAGCCTGATGGGCGAAGAGACCATCGGCCGGCGCATGGATTTCGATACCGAAGTGATGGTGCGGCTGTACTGGCGGCAGGTGCCGGTGGAACATCTGGCGACGCGGGTGACCTATCCGGCAGACGGTGTCTCGCATTTCGATGTGTGGCGCGACAACGTACGCATCAGCCGCATGCACGCGCGCCTGTTCTTCGGCATGCTCCGGCGCGCACCGCGCCTGCTCTGGCGCCGCCTGCAGGGGCAGCGCTGAGATGGCCGCCCCCCAAGGTGCGCCGCACTGGGCCGACATCGGTGAATCCACATCGGTGGCCGGCGTGTTGTTCCTGTGCTGGGTGCATCGGTGGTTCGGGCGCTGGCCGTTCCGCCTGTGCGTGTGGCCGGTGGTGCTCTGCCACTGGCTGGGCAACCGCGTGGCCCGGCAGGCATCGCTGCAGTATCTGCAGCGGTTGCAGGCACACAGTGGCGCGCTGGGCCGCGAGCCGACGCGGCGCGACAGCCTGCGCCATTTCTTCGCGTTCGCCGACACTCTGCTCGACAAGATCCTCGGCCTGGGCGGGCGGTATCCGCCCGAGCGCATCCAGCTGCGGCGCGATCTGGTGCTGGACAGGATCGCGCGCCGCGAAGGCGGGCTGATCCTGACCGCCCACATCGGCTGCCTGGAGTTGTGCCAGGTGCTGGCCGAACAGGTGCCGGGGTTCCGCATCACCGTGCTGGTGCACACCGCGCACGCGCAGCGCTTCAATCGCCTGCTGCAGCGGCTGGACCCGCTGGCAACGGTGGAGCTGGTGCAGGTCACCGCGATGGGGCCGGCCACGGCGATGATGCTGTCCGAGCGCGTGGCTGCCGGTGGCTTCGTGGCCATCGTCGGTGACCGCACGCCGGTGCAGGGTGGACGCAGCGTCACCGCGGATTTTCTCGGCCACCGTGCCCCGTTCCCCATCGGTGCCTACGTGCTGGCGGCGGCACTGGGCTGCCCGGTGTACACCATGGCCTGCCTGCATGAAGGCCAGGGGTACCGGGTCGCCTTCGAGCAGTTCGCCGATCGCATCGTGCTGCCGCGTGGCTCGCGGGATGCGGCACTGGCGGGGCAGGCACAGCGTTTCGCGCAGTGGCTCGAACTGCAGGTCATCCAGTCCCCGCTGGACTGGTTCAATTTTTTCCCCTTCTGGGATCAGGCTCCGCATGACGACTGACGCCGTACCCGTGTGCCGCTTTGGCGATGCACCGTTGACCATCGAAGACGTGGTGGCGCTGGCCCATCGCCAGTGCGAGGCCGCGCTGAGCGACGCCCCGGCCTTCCGTGCCCACATCCAGCATGGTGCCGATTTTCTCGACCGCCTGCTGCGCGAGGACGGGGTGATCTACGGCGTGACGACCGGCTACGGCGATTCGTGCACGGTGAACATCCCGCCGGCGCTGGTAGCCGAGTTGCCGCACCACCTGTACACCTACCATGGCTGCGGACTGGGCCGTTACCTGGACCCGGCCGAGACCCGCGCAGTGCTGGCTGCCCGTTTGGCCTCGCTGGTACGTGGCATGTCCGGTGTCAGCGTGGCCCTGCTGGAAGGCCTGGCCACGCTGTTGCGGCATGACGTGCTGCCGATGATCCCGGCGGAGGGATCGGTCGGCGCCAGCGGTGACCTGACGCCGCTGTCATACGTGGCGGCGGTGCTGTGCGGCGAGCGCGAGGTCCTGCACGATGGCCGCGTGCAACCGGCTGCCGGAGTACTGGCGAGCATCGGCATGGTCCCGCTGAAGCTGCGGCCGAAGGAAGGCCTGGCGATCATGAACGGCACTGCGGTGATGACCGGCCTGGCCTGCCTGGCCTGGCAGCGTGCCGACTACCTGGCGCGCCTGGCCACCCGCCTGACCGCATTCAACGTGCTGGCCAGCGACGGCAACGCGCACCATTTCGACGAAACCCTGTTCGCGGCCAAGCCGCATCCGGGCCAGGCCCGCATCGCCGCACGGCTGCGCCGCGACCTGCACAGCGAACGGCCGCCGCGCAACGAACAGCGCCTGCAGGATCGTTACTCGCTGCGCTGCGCCCCGCACGTGATCGGCGTGCTGGAAGACAGCCTGCCCTTCCTGCGGCAGCTGATCGAAACCGAGCTGAACAGCGCCAACGACAACCCGCTGATCGATGCCGACGGCGAGCGCATCCTGCACGGCGGCCACTTCTACGGCGGCCATATCGCACTGGCAATGGACACGCTGAAGAACACCGTGGCCAACCTTGCCGACCTGCTCGACCGGCAGCTGGCGCTGGTGGTGGATGCACGCTACAACCACGGCCTGCCCGCCAATCTGTCGGCGGCTACCGGCCCGCGGGCAGCAATCAACCACGGGCTGAAGGCGCTGCAGATCAGCGTCTCGGCGTGGACCGCCGAAGCGTTGAAGCAGACCCTTCCGGCCAGTGTGTTCTCGCGCTCGACCGAATGCCACAACCAGGACAAGGTCAGCATGGGCACCATCGCCGCGCGCGACTGCCTGCGTGTGATCGAACTGACTGAACAGGTGGTGGCCGCGATGCTGATTGCCGCCCGCCAGGGCCTGGCACTGCGCGAGCGCGTTGGCCTGAACGCGCAGCTGCATGGCAGTCTGGCTGACATGTATGTGGACCTGGGGCAGCGCATCGCGCTGGTCGAGGAAGACCGCGCGCTGGATCGCGAACTGCGGGAACTGCTGGTGGAGATCCGCGCGCAACGTTGGGAACTGTATTCCGGTGAATGACCTGGTCTGTGAAATCGAGCTGCGCCCCGCCTTCCACGACTGCGATCCGATGAACGTGGTCTGGCACGGCAACTACTTCAAGTATCTGGAGATTGCCCGGTGTGCGCTGCTGCAGCGCCACGACTACGACTACCCGCAGATGCTCGCATCGGGCTACCTGTGGCCGGTGGTCGACGCGCGCGTGAAATACGTGCGACCGCTGCTGTTCAACCAGCGGCTGCGGGTGCGTGCGCGCATTGTCGAATGGGAGAACCGGCTGAAGATCGACTACGAGATCCTGGATGCGGAAAGCGGCCAGGTGGCCACCCGGGCCATGACCATCCAGGTCGCGGTGGATGCCGCCAGCAAGGAGATGCTGTACCAATGCCCGCCGGTACTGTGGGAACGTCTGGGAGTGCCCGCGCCATGAACATGGTCGCCCGTCTTCCAGGCGTGCTGCTGTGCGCGCTGCTGCTGGTGGCCGCACCGCGTGTACAGGCGGCCGATCCTGCCGTCGACGCGATCACCCAGGCGGTGGCGCGTCCGGAGGTGCTGCGTGGCCAGTTCAGCCAGGAAAAGCAGGTCAGTGGCTTCAGGAATCCGCTGCGCTCGCACGGCCGGTTCGTGGTCGCGCGCCAGCACGGCGTGATCTGGACCACGCTCACGCCGTTCCCCTCCGAGGTGGTGGTCACCGCCGACCGCATCCTCAGCCGCCAGCGCGATGGCAGCGCCCGCGTCGAACTCGATGCACGGCAGCAGCCGGCGATGCGCTCGGTGAATGCGATCATGTTCGCGCTGATGAGTGGCGACGTGCAGGCACTCTCCGGCCAGTTCAACGTGGCGGCCAGCCGTGAAGGGCAGGGCTGGCGCCTGCGATTGACACCGAAGTCGGCGATGCTGGCCAAGGCCTTCGAGTCGCTGACGCTGCAGGGTGACCGCTACGTGCGCCAGGTCGAGATCGTCGAGGCGAACAAGGACCGCACGCAGATCCAGTTCAGCGCGTTGAGTGAAGCCCCCGCCACGCTGAACCCCGACGAGGCGCGCCGCTTTGAGTGACGCCGTGGCGTTGAACGCACCGGACCGGTTGCGGCGTTGGTGGCATTGGCTGGGCATCGCCTGGCTGGTGTTGCTGCTGGTACTGGGCGTGCAGCAGTGGCGCCTGTGGAGCCAGGAGTCGCGGATCGATACCGACATCCTCGCGCTGCTGCCGCAGGATGCGCATGACCGCCTGTTGAGCGATGTCACCCGGCGCATCGCCGATGGCAGTTCGCGGCAGGTGGTGGTGCTGCTCGGCAGCCAGGATGGCGCCGCCGCCAAGCGGGCGCAGGCCGCGTTCGCTGCGGCCATGGCTGAAGATGCCGAGAGCGCTTTGCTGGTGCCCAGTGGGTCCATTGAAGGCTGGTTCGACGAGGCGCGTGCGTTCTACGCGCCGTATCGCGACCGCCTGCTGACCCCGGCCCAGCGTGACCAGCTGCAGAGCACGGAAACCGGTGCGCTGGCCGAACAGGCACTCGCCGCGCTGTACGGGCCGATGGGTGCTCCGCGGCTCACCGAATGGCGGCAGGATCCGCTGTCGTTGTGGCCGCAGTGGTGGCAGCAGCAGGCGCAGGGTTCGGGCTTGCGGCTGGGTGATGATGGCCTGCTTGAAGCCGAGGGCAAGCATTGGGCGGCGCTGCAGTTCGATACGCCGGGTTCGGCGTTCCAGCTCGATGGCGAGCGCCATCTTGATGGCCTGCTGGAGCGGGCCGGGAAGGCGGCCAGGGCCGCAGCGCCTGAGCTGGAGATCCTGCATGCCGGCGTGCCACTGCACGCCGAAGCCGCTGCGGTGCAGGCCAACCGCGAGATCAACACCATCGGTTGGGGCTCACTGGCCGCGGTACTGCTGCTGGTGTGGCTGGCGTTCCGTTCGCTGCGGCCGATCCTGCTGGTGGCCGCGTCGCTGCTGATCGGTTGCGGCGTGGCGCTGGCGGTGACCGTGCTGGTGTTCGGCAAAGTGCATGTGCTGACCCTGGTGTTCGGTGCATCGCTGGTGGGTGTAGCGGAGGACTACGGCATCCACTGGTTTGCGTCGCGCCAGGCCGAACCGGCCGACCGTCGCTGGAAGCTGCTGCGGCATCTGCTGCCCGGCCTGTGGCTGGCGCTGTTGACCAGTGCGCTGGCCTACCTCGCGTTGGGCCTGGCCCCGTTCCCGGGCCTTCGCCAGATGGCGCTGTTCTCGGTGGTGGGCCTGGCAGCAGCGTTCCTCACGGTGATCTTCTGGTTCCCGTGGCTCGACGGTGGCGAGATCCGCCAGACCCGCTTCTCGCAGTGGCTGGGCAATACGCTGGAACGTTTCCCGCGCCTGCACGGCCGGCGCCCGGTGGCGATCTTCGTGATGGCCGCGCTGGCGCTGTCCGCGGTGGGCATCGCGCGCCTGCACAGCAACGACGACCTGCGCAGCCTGCAGTCGTCTCCACCGGCGCTGATGGCCCAGCAGATCCGCCTGAGCCAGCTGCTGGGCATGCCCAGCCCGGCACAGTTCTACCTGGTGCAGGGCAGCGATGCCGCCCAGCTGTTGCAGCGCGAAGAGGCGTTGACCGAACGCTTGCGTGTACTGGCCGATGACAAGCGCATTGGTGGCTACCGCGCGATCAGTGACTGGCTGCCATCACCGGCCCGGCAGCAGGCCGATGCTGCGCTGACCGCGAAGGTGGAGCCCGGCGTGCTGTCGGCTGTGTCCGAAGCCGTGGGCGAGCCGCTGCAGCGACCGCAGTTTGCCGCAGCGCCGCTCACCGCCGACGCCTTCCTGGCCTCGCCGGCCTCGCAGCCGTTCCGCCACCTGTGGGTGGGTAAGGTCGGTGGCCAGATGATCAGCGTGGTGATGGTCGATGACCTGTCGCGTGCCGATGCTCTGGCCACGCTGGAACGTGCCGCCGAAGGTCTGCCCGGCGTGCGCTGGGTAGACCGCACCTCCGATTTCTCCACGCTGCTGGGCCACTACCGCAAGCTGATGGGCGGGCTGCTGCTGGTCGGCATCGCACTGGTGTTCGGCGCGCTGTGGCTGCGCTATCGCCGCCAGGCCTGGCGCGTGTTCGCCCCGACCCTGATCGCCGGTGCGCTGACCCTGGGCCTGCTGGGCCTGTTCGGCCAGCCGCTGCAGCTGTTCAACGTGCTGGCGCTGATGCTGCTGCTGGGCATGGGCATCGATTACGGCATCTTCCTGATCGAGCATCGTGGCGACGCCAGTGCATGGCTGGCGGTGTGCGTGGGTGCGGCCAGTACCTGGCTGTCGTTCGGCCTGCTGGGGCTGTCGCAGACCCCGGCGCTGCGCGCGTTCGGCCTGACCCTGCTGTTCGGTATCGGGCTGGTCTGGCTGATCTCGCCGCTGTTCCGGCCGCCGCCGCATGATCTGCCGGCGGCCTGAGTCCACCTTCGGCTTTTCTTCTCTCCCTCTATCGAGCAACAAGGACGCCCCGATGAGTACTGCTGTGGATGCTGTGGAACGCACCGAAATCCTGATCATCGGCGCCGGCCCGGCCGGTTCCGTGGCTGCTGCGATGCTGCGCCGGCAGGGTCGCCAGGTGCTGATGATCGAACGCCAGCAGTTCCCGCGTTTCTCGATCGGTGAAAGCCTGCTGCCGCAGAGCATGGAGTACATCGAAGCGGCAGGGCTGTTGCAGGATGTGGTCGAAGCCGGCTTCCAGCACAAGAATGGCGCGGCCTTCGTGCATGGCCAGGCGCGTACCGCATTCGACTTCAGGAAGAAGTTCTCGCCCGGCTGGGGCACCACCTACCAGGTGCAGCGCGCCGACTTCGACAACGTGCTGGCGCGGGGCGCCGAGCGGATGGGTACCACGCTGCGTTTCGGCGACGAGGTGCTGTCGGTCGAGCCGGGCGAGCAGCCTGCCGTCAACGTGCGCCGTCCCGATGGCAGTGAGTACCGCATCGAGGCCGATTTCATCCTCGACGCCTCCGGCTTCGCGCGGTTGCTGCCGCGCCTGCTGGATCTGGAGTCACCCTCCAACTTCCCGGTGCGTGGCGCGATCTTCTGCCACGTGCGTGACAACATTCCGGCCGAAGCGGACTTCGACCGCAACAAGATCCTCATCACGACCCACCCCGAGCACATCGACGTCTGGTACTGGACGATCCCGTTCTCCAACGGCTGCTGCTCGCTGGGCGTGGTGGCCGAACCCTCGTTCTTCGATCGCTACGAAGGCGACGACCTGCAGAAGCTGCAGGCCATCGTCGGCGAGGATCCGAACCTGACCCGCCTGCTGGCCAATGCCGAATGGGCGGTGCTGCCGGTACGCCGCATCACGGGCTATTCGGCCAATGTCCGTTCGCTGTGGGGCCCGGGCTATGCGCTGCTTGGCAACGCTGGCGAGTTCCTCGACCCGGTGTTCTCCTCGGGCGTGACCATTGCCTTCAAATCGGCGCAGCTGGCCAGTGAGTGCCTGGCGCGCCGTTATGCCGGGCAGGCCGTGGACTGGGAGGCCGAGTTCTCCGTTCCGCTGCGTGCCGGCGTGAAAACCTTCCGCCGTTTCGTCGAAAGCTGGTACCAGGGCGGCTTCCAGAAGATCATCTACCACCCCGACCCGCAGCCGGACGTGCGCGACATGATCAGTTCCATCCTGGCCGGATACGCCTGGGACACCAACAACCCCTACGTGGCCGACCCCAGCGGCCGTCGCATGCGCGTGCTGGAGGAACTGTGCGGCGCCTGATGGCCCTTTCCGCTGCAGTGCTGCTGTGCCTGCTGCTGGTCGCCTGTGCCGGGCGCATGCCACGCCCGCAGGTGCAGCTGCCACCGCTGCGGCTGTCGCCGGCCAGCCTGCCAGCGCCGCTGGCACTGCAGCAGCAGCTGCATTTCCGGTTCGGCAGCCATGAGCGCGATCTCGATGCGCTGCTCGAAGCCGACGCACAGCAGGTGCGGCTGGCGGTGCAGGCCATGGGCCAGACCGGCGTGCGCCTGCAGTGGGATGGCCGGCAACTGACCCAGCAGCGTGCGCCGTGGCTGCCGCCGCAGGTGCGTGCCGAACGCGTACTGGATGACCTGCAGTTCGCGTTGTGGCCGACCGCAGCGATCGCTGCGGCATTGCCGGCGGGCTGGGAGGTCAGCGATGACGGTCGCCAGCGCAGCCTGTCCCGCAGCGGTACGGTCTGGCTGCAGCTGCGGCGCCTGGACGATGGCAGCGTCCAGCTGGAGAACCGTGCCGAGGGTTACGCCCTGCGCATCGAATCGATCGACATGGCCGGGCAGGAGCGATGAATACACCGATCTACCTGAACGACCTCGGCCTGGTCTGCGCGCTGGGCGAAGGCCGCGGCGCCGTGGCATCGGCGCTGTTCGCCGATGCTCCGGGCGGCCTGAGCGACAACGACCGCCTGCTGCCGGGGCGTACCCTGGCGCTGGGTGAAGTGCGCACGCCATTGCCGACGCTGGAAGACCTGCCGGTGTCCCTGCGCGGGCGCAACAATGCATTGCTGGAGGTCGCGCTGGCGCAGATCGCGCCTGCGGTCGGCGCGGCCATTGCACGCCATGGCGCCGATCGGGTGGCGGTGGTGCTGGGCACCAGCACCTCCGGCATCGGCGAATCGGAGCAGGCACTGCGGACCCATGCGGAGCAGGGCTGCTGGCCTGAAGGTTTCGATTACGCACAGCAGGAGATGGGCACCACCGCGCAGTTCGTGCGTCAGCGCAGCGGCGCGCAGGGCCCGGCGTGGACCCTGTCCACTGCCTGTTCGTCCAGTGCCAAGGCGCTGATGTCGGCCGCGCGAATGCTGCGTGCCGGCACCGTCGATGCGGTCATCGCCGGGGGTGCCGACTCGCTGTGCCGCTTCACCGTGGCAGGCTTCAATGCGCTCGAATCGGTCTCGGCCGTGCGCTGCAATCCCTTCTCGCAGCATCGTGCCGGCATCAACATCGGCGAGGGCGCTGCGCTGTTCCTGCTGACCCGCGAACCTGGCCCGGTATGCCTGGCCGGATGGGGCGAGTCCGCCGATGCGCATCACATGTCGGCGCCGGATCCGCAGGCCCTTGGCGCCATCGACGCCCTGCAGCAGGCGCTGCATCGTGCCGGCTGGTCGCCCGCCGATGTCGACTACGTGAACCTGCACGGCACTGCCACCGGCCACAACGATGCGATGGAAAGCCTGGCGGTGGCGCAGGTACTGGGCAATGACGTGCCCTGCAGTTCCACCAAGCCACTCACTGGCCACACCCTGGGTGCATCGGGGGCGATCGAGGCGGCGCTGTGCTGGATCGTGCTTGCCGAGAACGGCCGGCAGCAGCTGCCACCGCACTGGTGGGATGGCATCGCCGATCCGGCTCTGCCGCCGCTGCCGCTGGTGGCGCCGGCCACCTGCCTGGCGCAGCCGCCCCGGCGCGTGCTGAGCAACTCGTTCGCCTTCGGCGGCAGCAACGCCGTGCTGGCACTGGAGTGCGGATGAATACGGTGTATGCCATTGAAGACGTGGTGCCCCACCGGCAGGACATGTGCCTGCTGGAGCGCATCATGCACTGGGACGAGGACGGCATCGAGGCCGAGCTGGTCGTGCCGGCGAGCGGGCTGTTCGTCGAGGATGGGCAGGTGCCGGCCTGGATCGGCATCGAATACATGGCGCAGGCCATCGCGGCCTGGGCCGGCTGCCGTGCACGCGCTGCCGGCAACCGGCCGCAGCTCGGATTCCTGCTGGGCAGTCGTCGTTATGGCAGCCACCGCAGCGGTTTTCCGGTGGGCAGCCGCCTTCGCGTACAGGCGCGCTGCGAGCTGTTGGGCGACAATGGACTGGGGATGTTCGCCTGCCGGATCCTGGCAGGCGACGAAGAATGGGCGACCGCCAACGTGTCGGTGTACGAACCTGCCGACGCGATGGCCTATCTGGAGAGTGGACAGGCATGACAGGGAATCGGAGCGTGCTGGTCACCGGCGCCAGTCGGGGCATCGGCCGGGCCATCGCGCTGCGCGTCGCGCGCGATGGGTTCGACGTAGCCGTGCACTGCCGCAGCCGCGTGGACGAGGCGCAGGCAGTGGTGGACGAAATCCAGGCACTGGGCCGGCAGGCCCGCGTGCTGGCGTTCGATGTGGCCGACCGGGATGCCGCACGCGGCGCATTGGAGGCCGATGTCGAGGCGCACGGCGCGTACTACGGCGTGGTGTGCAATGCCGGTATCGCCCGCGACGGCGCATTTCCTGCGTTGTCGTCCGAAGACTGGGACCAGGTCATCCACACCAACCTGGACGGCTTCTACAACGTGCTGCATCCGCTCATCATGCCGATGGTGCGGCGGCGCCGGCCCGGTCGCATCGTCACCCTGTCGTCGGTGTCCGGGCTGGCCGGCAACCGCGGCCAGGTCAACTACAGCGCGGCCAAGGCCGGCATCATCGGTGCCACCAAGGCGCTGGCGCTGGAGCTGGCGAGCCGCCAGATCACCGTCAACTGCGTGGCCCCGGGCCTGATCGAGACCGAAATGCTCAACGATGAAGTGGTCGAACACGCCCTGAAGCTGATTCCGGCCGGCCGCGTCGGGCATCCCGATGAGGTGGCCGCAACGGTCGCGTTCCTGCTGTCCGAGCCGGCCGGCTACATCACCCGGCAGGTGATCTCGGTCAACGGGGGCATGCTCTGATGGCCGCTGATCGTCGCGTCGTGGTGACCGGTGCCGCTGCCATCAGCCCGCTTGGCCACGACTGGCCCACCATCCACGCGCACCTGCGCAGCTGCCGCAACGCAGTGCGCACCATGCCGGAATGGGATGTCTACGCGGGCCTGAACACCAAGCTGGCCGCGCCCGCGCAGGACTTCGCGCTGCCGCCGAACTACAACCGCAAGACCACCCGCTCGATGGGCAAGGTCGCGATCATGTCGGTGCGCGCCACCGAGATGGCCCTGCGCGAGGCCGGCCTGCATGAGCATCCGGTGCTGCGCAGCGGCCGCACCGGTGTGGCCTACGGTTCGTCCTCCGGCAGCCACGAAGCGACCGGCGAGTTCGGGCGCATGCTCAACGAGTTCACCACCGATGGCATCAGCGCCACCACGTACCTGAAAATGATGAGCCATACCGCGCCGGTCAACATCGGCGTGTTCTTCGGCCTGTCAGGGCGTGTCTACACCACCTCCAGCGCCTGCACGTCGGGCAGCCAGGGCGTCGGAGCGGCGTATGAAGCCATCCGCAGCGGCAAGCAGACGGTGATGGTGGCCGGCGGTGCCGAGCAGCTCGACGCCACCGCTGCAGCGGTGTTCGACACCCTGTTCGCCACCAGCGTGCGCAACGATGCGCCGCAGTCGACGCCGCGGCCCTTCGATGCAGGCCGCGACGGCCTGGTACTGGGCGAGGGCGCCTGCACGCTGATCCTGGAGGACATGGAGCACGCCCTCGCACGCGGTGCGTCCATCCTTGCCGAGGTGGTCGGCTACGGAACCAACAGCGACGGCCAGCACGTCACCCAGCCCAGCGCCGACACCATGGCCCAGGCCATGCGCCTGGCCCTGGAGGACGCCGGGCTCGACGCGGCGCGGATCGACTACGTCAACGCCCACGGCACCGCCACCGATCACGGCGACATCGCCGAGACACAGGCCACCGCGCAGGTGTTCGGCAGCCGCGTACCGATCAGCTCGCTGAAGAGCTACGTCGGGCACATGCTCGGCGCGTGCGGAGCGTTCGAAGCCTGGCTGAGCATCGAGATGATGCGTGCCGGCTGGTTCGCGCCGACCCTCAACCTGGCCGAGGTCGATCCGCGCTGCGGCCAGCTGGATTTCATCACCGGGCACGGCCGCGATCTGCAGGCCGAGTACGTGATGAGCAACAACTTCGCCTTCGGCGGCATCAATACCTCGCTGGTATTCCGCCGCTGGAGCGAATGACCCCCGCACCCCATCCGCACCACCCCCAACGCACCCCGGACAAGGAGATGTTTCGATGCGCCGCACCCTGATGATCGCCAGTGCCACCCTTCTGCTGGCTGTGACCGCCACGGCTTCCGCCCGTGACACCCGAGTCGAGCAGTCCCTGCAGGAACTTGTCAGCTCGCAGGCCGCCCGCGATGCCGGCATCGATGGCAGCGTGCGGTTCTATCTGGCCGGTCAGCCGGTCAGCGTGCAGCAGCGTCTGGGTGAAGACGTCACCAACCGGAAGACCAACGCCGCCAACAAGAGCGATGCCGAAGCCTGCCGCTGGGTGGCGCTGTCGGCGCTGCGCGCACTGCAGGACGGCGCCCGCTCGCGTGGCGCCAATGCGGTGGTCGACATCGTCAGCTACTACAAGAAGAACGAGTTCAGGAGCGCCAGCAACTATGAGTGCTGGGCGGGCACGTTCGTGGCCGGCGTCGCCCTGAAGGGCACCTACGCCAAGGTCAAGTAAGCATCCGTGTGGCGGCGGCCGAGGCTGAACGCCGCCGCCACATTGCTGAACCCCGCCGGGGAAACGCCGTCGATCCTGCCGGCATCGTCGGCCGACGGCTTTCCCCGGTGTCGGCTTTCCGACACAATCAGGGCTCTTCCCGGGTTATCGTCCCGTGGACATGCACGCCTACGTCTATAAAAGCCAACTCAAGCCGGACACCTTCGTCTACGTTCCCCGACGCGATGACTTCAGCGCGCTGCCTGCGCCGCTGGTGGCGTCGCTGGGCACGCTCACCTTCGTCCTGGACGTGGCCCTGGAGCCGCAGCGCCGCCTCGCCCAGGCCGATCCGGCCAAGGTGCGCAGCGAAATGAGCGAACGCGGGTTCTACCTGCAGGTGCCGCCGTCGGTGACCAGCATGATGCCGCGCCACAATGACTGAGCTTTCCCGTCCGCGCGCCCTGTCGATCGCCTTCGTCCTGGGTGCCCTGCTGGCGCTGGGTGCCGCCGTCGGCGGCCTGCCGGGGGCGGTGCTTGCTGCGCTGGCGCAGCCGGCGTATGCCCTGGGCATTTCGTGGTGGCGGCGCAGCCGTGCGGTACTGCCGCCGAAGTTGATCGCGCAGCAGGACCTGCCGGCCCTGCTGGCGCTGTGGACGGCCGCGCCGGTACTGCTGGCCCTGCTGCTGGCCTGGCCGCTGGCGGCACTGCGCGACAGCGGCAGCCTGGCGGCGGTGCTCGGGCTGAGCGTGCTGGTCAGTGCCGGTTTGCTGGCGGCCTGGCGTACGTGGCCGCTGTGGAATGATGTCGAGCGGCTGGATGGCAGCCTGGCGCAGCACTGGCAGGCGTTGGCCGGTCGTGACCTCACCGCCTGGCGTGGCCTTGTCGTGGCCGCGCTGGTGATCGCGCTGGCCGCACTGGTGGTGTTGCCGGCATGGCCAGGGCTGCTGCCGGAAAGCGCGCGCTGGCCCGCCACGTTGACCGTGCTGCTTGGGTCGCCGTTGCTGCATCTGCTGCTGCAGCGGGTCGCACCGGCGCCACTGGTGTCGCTGCGCGTGAACCCGGGCCCGCTGGCCGATGCCGGTGCGGCACACGCGCCGCTGTTCCCCGCTGCCAGCGAGACCACGCCGCTGGAGGCGATGGCCCCGCAGGAACTGACGCCTGCGCTGCATGAAGCGGCGCGCCACGGTCGCATCGACCGGGCGCTGCAGCTGCTGCAGGCCGGCGCGGACCCGCACGCGTTGCCGGACCCGAACTGGCGTGATCAGCGCAGCCTGGCGGTGCTGGCGGCGGTGTTGCCGGACCTGCGCCTGCTGCGTGAACTGATTGCCCGCGGGGTCGATGTGAACGCGCCGCACCGGGGCATGACGCCGCTGCTGGCGGCCACCCGCGACAGCTGGCATGGTCGCCCCGAAGCCGTGATGACCCTGCTGGCCAATGGCGCCGATTCTCGCGCTACCGACAGCGAGGGCAACACGCCGCTGCACCACGCGGCTCGAAGCTCCGACCCCGGCGTTGCCGCGCTGCTGCGCGATGCCGCGGCCGAAGTGGATGCACTCAACCACGAGGGCTGGTCCCCGCTGGCCGTAGCCTGCCAGGTAGGCAACTGGCGCCTGGCCCGCTTCCTGCTCGAACGCGGTGCCCGCACCGAGCCGGCGGACGGCACGCCGGTCCTGCTCGCCGCAGCCGCCACCGAAGACGATGATCCGGCCGGCGTGCAGCTGCTGCTCAAGCACAAGGCGCGTGCGGATGCGCGCGACCGCCAGCGTCGCAGCGCACTGCACGAAGCGGCCCTGGCCGGCCACGTTGAAATCATCGGCGTGCTGCTCGCTGCCGGTGCAAACCTGGAAGCACGCGACGCGCTCGGTCGCACGCCGTGGCTGGAGGCCGCGCGTGCCGGTCGCGCCGCCGTCATCGAACACCTCCTGCCGCACAAGCCTGACCTGGTGGCTGTCGATGGCGAGGGCCGCAACGCGGTGCAGCTGGCGGCCATGGCCGATACGGTTTCGCCCCTGCTGGTCAAGCGCCTGGTCGAACTGGGCATCACCGCCGATGCGGCCGATCCGGTCGGTCGGCGTGCGGTCGACTACGCGGCCGAAGCCGGTCGCTGGGCCATCGTCGCGCTGCTTGATCCGTCCTATCCGCTGCCTGCGGCGGTCAGCGATGGCCTGGCCGAGCGCGGTGAGGCCGCCAGCGCCAGTGGCCTGCTGCCTGATCGACCGCCGCTGACCCTGCTGCGCGAAGCACTGGGCTTCGGCAACACCGACGGCATGGCCGCCCTGGCCAGGCTGTGCCAGCCGCAGGAGCTGGGCAGCCTGCTGCTGGATCCGGAGCTGGCGCTGGAGCCGCGTGCCGTGGATTGGCTGCTGGCCCATGGTGCCGACCCCTATGTGCGTGATGCCTGTGCCGACACGCCGATGTTCGCGCTGCTGTCGCGCGGCGTCGATGCGGTGCCGGCGCTGCAGGTCATGCTGCAGCATGGCCTGTCGCCGGCCGGCCGCGGCGGCCTGGCCCGTTTCCTGGCCGCCTGCGCGCAGCACGATCAGGCGGCCCGCGGACTGGAACAGCTGGCGCTGGAACTGCTGGAGCGGGGTGCTGATCCGTTCGCCGCATCGCCGGCAGGCGATCCGCCGCTGTCGTTGGCGGTGCGCCTGGGCTGGCTGCGCCTGCAGCAGGCCCTGCTCAAGACCGGTGTCGACCGTGAGGCGCGCGACAGCCATGGCATGACCGCCCTGCACCTGGCGACCGCGCTGGCCCGGGAAGGTGCGCTGAAGCTGCTGGTACAGCACGGCGCCTCGCCGGAGGCACGCGCCGCCGATGGCCAGACTCCCCTGGGTGTGGCGCTGTCGAGTGGTCGTCGTGATCTGGCCGACTGGCTGGACTGGCGGGTGTGGCCACTGCCACGCCGTACCCTGCGCGATGCCGACCTGCCCTCTGCTGCGATGGCCGGCGATGTCGATGCGGTGCGTCGCCTGATCGATCTGGGGTTCGCCGTTGACGCCGTGGATGCGCAGGGCTGCACGGCGCTGCTGCGTGCCGCCGGCGGCGGCCACCTGGCGGTGACCGACCTGCTGCTGGCACGCGGCGCCGATCCGCAGCACGCAGCGGCCAGCGGCGCAACGCCGTTGTCGGCCGCGGTCAGCATGCGCCAGGTCGAGATCGTGTCGGCCCTGCTCGATGCCGGTGCCAAGCTCGAACACCGGCTGCCGGGGGGAGTGACCGTGCTGATGCTGGCCTCCGCGCTGGGCCTGCCGGACATCGTCGCGCGCCTGCTGACCGCGGGTGCCGACGTACACGCCGGAGACGCGCAGCAACTGGGCCCGCTGCACTGCGCGGCCCTGTACGGCTTCAGCGCACGCGACCGCCCGCGGTTGCTGGCGTTGCTGGACACGCTGCTGCTGGCCGGTGCCGAACCGGACCAGGCCGCCGCCGGTTCGGTCACACCGCTGCTGCTGCTGCTGGGAGCGCGCGCCGAGCCAGGGACGGCCTGCGACGAGCAGGTGGTGATGGCCGCGGTGGAGCGCCTGCTGGAAGAGGATGTCAGCCTGGACGTGCGCGATCCGCGTGGTTTCGGCCCGCTGCACCTGGCGGCGCTGCACGGCCTGCCGCTGCTGGTACAACGCCTGCTGCGTGCCGGCGCCGACCCAGACGTGCGGGACAGCCTGAACCGCAGTCCGCGCGAGATCGCCGTGATGCGTGGCTTCATCGACGTTGCCGGCGAGTTCGAGCCGCGCGTACCGGGCGTGTCCTCGATGGCCCGGTTCCTGCGCGACAACGGCTGAGAATCGGGGGTCAGAACCCTTTCTGTTGGAAAGGGCGCTGACCCCGATCCTGCGGCTCCTGCCGCTGGTGAATGCCGAGCGATGCTGGGCCCCCTTGCGCCGTCAGCGCTGCGTGTCGCCGTCGCTTTCCGCGTCGGCCTCGAACAGATGCATCAGGTCGTTGCGGGCATCGCGCGAGGTCTGGATCACGGCCGCCTCGTCGTCGTACACCAGGTACTGATCGCGCAGCAGCTGTTCGTCGTGTTCGCGGAAGCGCTGCACATGGCGTTGGGCAACATCGGGTGCCACCCCCAGCGCGGTCAGCACGCGACCGCTCATTTCCAGGCTGGTAGCGAACACTTCGCGGAACGGCTCGGCCGACATGTCCATCAGTCGCCATGCATGCTGGCGGTTGCGCGCACGTGCCAGCACCTTCGCCTCCGGATACAGGCGCCGCACCATCCGTACCGCACGCAGATTGGTCTCCGGGTCGTCCACGGTGATCACGAACACATCGATATGTTCACCACCGGCGGCGCGCAGCATCTCCGGGCGCGTCGGATCGCCATAGTAGAGCTGGTTGCCGAAGCGACGCAGGTCGGCCACCGTGTCCGGGTTCGCTTCCAGTGCCACGAACGGCACCTTCTGTGCGGTCAGCAGGCGCGCGATCACCTGGCCGACGCGGCCCATGCCGGCAATCAGGACTTTCGGCCGGTTGTCCGGCGCGACCTTGTCGGCGTCGGCCGCGGCGCGCGGGGCTACCTTCTCCTGCCCGAGCAGCCGCATCAGGGCGATCATCAGCAGCGGCGTGATCGCCATCGACAGGCCGACAATGGCCACCAGCCGGTCGTGGTTGGCGTTGCCCAGCAGATGCGCGCGCTGCGCCTCGTTGAACACCACGAAGGCGAACTCGCCGCCCAGCCACAGCACGCTGCCCAGCAGCAGCGATTGCCGCGAACCCAGCCGGGCGATGCGGCCGATGGCATACAGCAGACTGAACTTGACCACCAGCAGGATGGCCACGCCGGCGGCGATCAGCCACGGCTCGGCGGCGATGCGGTCGAGATCGATGCCCATGCCGACGGCGATGAAGAACAGGCCCAGCAGCAGCCCCTTGAACGGCTCAATCTGCGCTTCCAGCTCGTGCCGGAACTCGGAATCGGACAGCAGCACGCCGGCCAGGAACGCCCCCAGGCTGGGGCTCAGGCCGGCCTCCTGCATGAACCACGCCGTGCCCAGCACCACCAGCAGGGCGGTGGCGGTGAATACCTCCGGGCTGCGGGTACGGGCGATGACACCGAACAGCCGGCGCAGGACCGGCCGCCCGCACAGGATCACCACGGCCAGCGCGCCCAGCGCCACTGCGGCATCCTCCCAACGCAGCGTCTGGTTCTTGACGCCGCCCAGCAGCGGGATGGCCGCCAGCAGCGGGATCGCGATCAGGTCCTGGAACAGCAGGATGGCAAAGCCGAGCCGGCCGTGGTCGCTGTTGATCGCCTTGTGCTCGGACAGCAGCTGCAGGCCCACGGCGGTGGAGGACAGCGCCAGCGCCACGCCCACCACCAGCGCGCTCTTCCACTGGAAGTGATCGAGCAGCAGCAGGCCGCCCAGTACCAGGCCGGACAGCGCCACCTGCGCGGCACCGGCGCCGAACACCGAGCGCCGCATCACCTTCAGGCGGGCCGGCGACAGTTCCAGCCCGATCACGAACAGCAGCATCACCACGCCGATCTCGGCCGCACCGAGGATGCGGTCGGCGTCCTGCACGAAGCCCAGCCCATCCGGCCCCAGCACCACCCCCGCGGCCAGGTAGCCCAGTACCGCGCCGAAGCCGAAGCGCTTGAACACCGGCACCGCGATGACGGCCGCCAGCAGCAGGACCAGGGCCAGTTCCAGACCGCCGCTATGCATGGGAGTACCTGGTCATCGCAGAGGCCTGCCGTACGTGGGTCCGGGGAGGAAAGGGGCGGCGGACGCCGCTGCGACATTATGCGCGCCGCATCGTGCACGCGCGGCAATGGCCGCTGCGGGTTGACCTGCGCGGCCGGCAGGTCCAGACTGCCCGCCGCTGGCGGCCTGCCGCCGGCACACGCATCCCGGAGTTCCCAACCCATGTCCAGCGACAGTAGAAGTCGACCTCGTTCGACGCCAGCGATGGCCACCGCCTGACATCGGGACGGTTCGCCTGCGTTGGCGTTGCGCGAGGTCGCACCCCACAAGGCAAACCGATGAACCAGAAGCAATTGCTGCGTCCAGTGGCCGATGCCGCTGCATTGGCGGCACCGCTGGCGGACTACAACACCGCCGACGCGGTGGAGTTCCTCAACACGCTGGAGCTGCAGCGCGCTGCCGACACGCTGGCGGCGCTGCCGCTGCCGCGTGCTGTGAAGATGCTGGAAGCCCCCGAACTGCATCGCAGCGGCGAGCTGGTGGCCGCGCTGCCACCGGCGCGGGCCGCTGCGCTGCTCGGGCTGATGGCCGACGACCGCGCCACCGACATCGTTCACGAACTGGATGAGGACGAGCGCGCGCGGCTGATCCCGTTGCTGGGCGCCGATGCCCGCCAGGCCATCCAGACGCTGCTCGGCTACCCGCCAAACACGGCCGGTGCGCTGATGACCACCGAGTACGTCGCCGTGCCGGCCAGCTGGACGGTGGCGCAGACGCTGCAGCACATCCGCCAGGTCGAGCGCACGCGCGAGACGGTGTACGCGATCTACGTCCTGGACCCGGCCAGCCAGCGTCTGCAGCAGGTGGTGACCATGCGCCGCCTGATCACCGGCCTGCCCGAGGAGTCGATCCTCGAGGTGGCCCAGGTCAATCCGCCGGTAACTGTGGACGCGTTGATGGACCAGGAAGAGGTGGCGCGACTGATCCGTCGCCACGACCTGCTGGCCATTCCGGTGGTCGATGCCGGCCAGCGGATGCTGGGCATCGTCACCGTGGACGACGTGCTTGATGCGCTGATCGAGGAATCCACCGAAGACGCGCACAAGTTCGGCGGCATGGAAGCGCTGGACAAGCCGTACATGCAGATCGGCTTCCTGGAGATGCTGCGCAAGCGCGCCGGCTGGCTGAGCGTGCTGTTCCTGGGCGAGATGCTGACGGCCAGCGCCATGCAGCACTACGAGGACGAACTGGCACGCGCGGTGGTGCTGACGTTGTTCATCCCGTTGATCATGAGTTCCGGCGGCAATTCCGGCTCGCAGGCCACCTCGCTGCTGATCCGCAGCCTGGCGCTGCGCGAGCTGCGCCTGCGCGACTGGTGGAAGGTGGCCCTGCGCGAGATTCCGACCGGCATGGTGCTGGGTGCCATTCTCGGTGCCCTGGCGATCGTCCGCATCGTCATCTGGCAGCTGGGTGGCCTGCACGACTACGGCGAGCACTGGGTGCTGCTGGCGATCACGATCGGTGCGGCACTGGTGGGCATCGTCACCTTCGGGTCATTGTCGGGTTCGATGCTGCCGTTCGTGCTCAAGCGGCTGGGATTCGACCCGGCCAGCGCATCCGCCCCGTTCGTGGCCACGCTGGTCGACGTGACCGGGCTGGTGATCTATTTCAGCATCGCCGCGATGATCCTGCGCGGCACGCTGCTGTAGGGCCCTGTCGCCCCACATGCGGCGGGGCGCCGCATCCCCCGCCTGCTTTGTTGCGCTGGATCATGCGCCTGTTGCGCGGGTGCGTGTACCGTAGGCGCATGAGTACCTACCACCTGCAGTCAGTGTTCCGCCCGCAGTCGGTCGCCGTGATCGGCGGCAGTCCGCGCGAGCGCTCGGCCGGCCGCGCGGTGATGCGCAACCTGCGCGGTACGGGCTTCCCCGGCAAGGTGGCGTGGATCAACCCGCGCCACACCGAAATCGATGGCATCCGCACGGTGAAGCGGCTGAAGGATCTGGACTGGGTGCCGGATCTCGTGGTGATCACCGCGCCGGCCGCCATCGTGCCGCAGGTGGTGCGTACCGCGGCCGAGCGGGGTGTGCAGGCGGCGATCATCCTCACCGCGCATCTGGGGGACGGCCCGGGTTCACTGTCGGCGCAGGTGGAGGCCGTGGCCCGCCGGCACGGCCTGCGCATCCTGGGCCCGCATTGCCTGGGTGTGATCGCGCCGCATGCGCGGCTCAACGCCAGCATCGCCGCACACTTCCCGCAGGCTGGCGATCTTGCGTTGATCTCCGAATCCTCGGCGATCGCCGCGGCGCTGGTGGAATGGGGCGTGGCGCGTTCGGTGGGATTCTCCGCCGTGGTCTCGCTGGGCGACACGCTGGACGTCGACTTCGGCGATCTGCTGGATTATTTCGCCACCGATTACCGCACGCGCGCCATCCTGCTCTACGTCGAACAGATCAAGGACGCGCGCAAATTCATGTCGGCGGCGCGTGCGGCCGCGCGCGCCAAGCCCGTGGTGGTGGTGAAGTCCGGCCGCAGCGAGCGCGTGCAGCCTGGCAGCCGCGATACCCATGTGCAGGCGCTTGCACGAGCCGACGATGTCTACGGCGCCGCGTTCAACCGCGCCGGCCTGCTGCGCGTGGGTGCCCTGGACGAGCTGTTCACCGCCGCAGAGACCCTGGGCCGGCTGGGTACCTTCCCGGGCCGTCGGCTGGCCATCCTCAGCAATGGGGGCGGCGTCGGCCGGCTGGCCGTGGACCAGCTGGTCGCGCTGCGCGGAACCCTGGCGAACCTGTCCGACAGCACCGTCGAAAAGCTCGATGCGGTGCTGCCGCAGGGCTGGTCGCGCAGCAATCCGGTGGACATCGTGGTGGATGCCGATGGCGAGCGCTATGCCGCGGCCATCGAGGCCCTGCTGGCCGACAACGAGAACGATGCGGTGATGGTGGTCAACGTACCGACGGCGTTCACCTCGTCGGCCGACGCCGCGCAGGCGCTGACCCGCACGCTCGGCCTGCGCCCGCGCCACCATCGCGACAAGCCGGTGTTCGCCGTGTGGCTGGGCAACGATGACCAGGCCACCGCCACGCTCAATGCGGCGCGCGTGCCGACCTATCCCACCGAAGCCGAAGCGGTACGTGGCTTCCAGCATCTGGTGCGCTATCGGGAAGCGCAGAACGCACTGATGGAAACCCCGCCGAGCCTGCCGCAGGACTTCAGCGTGGATGCGGCCGCGGCGCGCATGCTGGTCGAGGCCGCGCTGGCCAACGGCCAGCAGTGGCTGGACCCGTTGGCCACGCACGAGCTGCTGAAGGCCTATGGCATTCCCTCCGCGCCGGTGATGCATGCGCGCGACGCGCATGAGGCCATGGATCTGGCGCAGCCGCTGCTGGAGCGGGGTGCGACCGTCGCCTTGAAGATCCTCTCACCGGACATCCCGCACAAGTCCGAAGTGGACGGCGTGCGCCTGAACCTGTCGACGCTGCCGGCGGTGCAGGCTGCGGCCAAGGCGATCCTGTCGCGTGCACGCCAGCTGCGCCCGGATGCACGCATCGACGGTCTGCTGGTGCAGCCGACCATCGTCCGCCCGAAAGCGCGCGAACTGATCGTGGGCATCGCCGATGACGCGACCTTCGGCCCGGTGATCGTGGTCGGTCGCGGCGGCACGGCGGTGGAGGTGATCAACGACAAGGCACTGGCGTTGCCGCCGCTGGATCTGCGCCTGGCCCACGAGCTGATCGGCCGTACCCGTGCGTCGCGGATTCTCAAGGCCTATGGCGATGTTCCCGCTGCCGATGAACGCGCGCTGGCCCTGGCGCTGGTGAAACTGGCGCAGCTGGCCGCCGACATTCCGGAAGTGCGCACGCTGGACATCAATCCGCTGCTGGTCGATGGCAAGGGCATCCTCGCTCTCGATGCACGGATCGCCATCGCGCCTTCGCGCATCCTGCACAAGGGGCGCGGCCATCCGCGCTTCTCGGTGTTCCCGTATCCGAAGGAGTGGGAGCGCACCATCGCGCTGTCCGATGGCGGTCACGCCTTCGTGCGCCCGGTGCGCCCCGAGGACGACGCGCTGTTCCGCGCGTTCTTCGCCCGGGTCAGCGACGAGGATCTGCGCCTGCGCTTCTTCCAGTCGGTGAAGCACTTCAGCCACGAGTTCATCGCCCGCCTGACCCAGCTCGACTATGCGCGCTCGATCGCGCTGGTGGCCATCGAACCGCGCAGCGGCGAGATGCTCGGCGCCGTGCGCCTGCACGCGGATGCGGATTATCACCGCGGCGAGTACGGCATCCTGATCCGCTCCGACCTGAAGGGCCATGGCATCGGCTGGCGCCTGATGGCGATCATGATCGAGTATGCGAAGTGGCTGGGGCTGCACGTGGTCGAGGGACAGGTGCTGCGCGAGAACAGCACCATGCTGGCGATGTGCCAGAGCCTGGGCTTCAAGACCCGTCTGGACCCGGACGACCCGACGGTGATGATGGTGACCCTGCCGGTGCAGCAGGTGGACGTTCCCGAGGTGCCGCCGGTGGCGTGAGGGTTCCTCATCGGTAGCGCCGGGCCGTGCCCGGCGGTCCCCATCGCAATCGCTCCACCACCGCCGTGCGGTAGCACAGCACTCCGGTCACGCCGGTCATTCCACCGGCGGCGTCGTAACGCAGCGGTGATCGTGGCATACCGTCCGTGCGGTTGCGACAATGCGGGCCATGACTGACCGCATCCCCTTGCTGCTGCTCCCCGGCCTGCTCAACGATGCCGAGCTGTGGCGCGCGCAGCTGGCCGAACTGGCCGATATCGCCGAGTGCAGCGTGGGCGACCAGACCCGCGGCGCGACCCTGCAGGCGGTGGCCGAGGATGTGCTGGCGCAGGCACCTGCGCGCTTCGCGCTGGCCGGGTTCTCGCTGGGAGGCTTCGTTGCCCAGCAGATCCTGCGCGTCGCACCGGAGCGGGTGCTGCGGCTGGCGCTGATCGACACCTCGATCCACGCCGATTCGCCGGAGCGCGCCGAGCAGCGTCGCAGCCAGCGCGCCAGCGTGCGCCTGCCCGGGAAGTTCCATGGATTCGGTGACGCCCTGATGCGCAGCTACATCGATGCCTCGCGGCTGGACGACTATGTACTGGTGCAGCGCGTGCGCGACATGACGGCGCGTCTTGGCGCGGAGGTGTTCCTGCGACAGAGCGCGCTGGAACGTCGTGACGGCCACGATGTGCTGGCCGGATATCGCGATCCGCTGCTGATCGTGTGCGGTGCCAACGACCGCATCACGCCATTGGCGGTGAGCGAGGAGATGCACGCGCTGGTACCGCACTCGCAGTTGGTGGTGGTGCCCGACTGCGGGCACCTGGCGCCGATGGAGAAGCCGGATGAGGTCAGTGCGGCGATGCGCGGGTGGCTGCTGCAGGACTGAAGGGCCCGCCGGGCATGGCCCGGCGCTACCTGTGGCAATCCGGTAGCGCCGGAGCGCGCCCGGCGGCCCCCATCGTCATCGTCCGGTAGCGCCGGGCCGTGCCCGGCGGCTTCGGCTCAGTCCCAGGCCGGCGCGATGCCTTCCGGATTGGCCAGCCGATGCCCGCGGTCGAGCCTGGCAATCTGTGCCATGTCCTCCTCGGTCAAACGGATGGCCGCCGCTTCCAGATTGGAGGCCAGATTTTCGCGCCGGGTCGAGGACGGAATCACCGCAAAGCCCTGCTGCAGTGCCCATGCCAGTGCGATCTGTGCCGGCGTGGCCTGGTGGCGGCCGGCGATGGCCTGGATCACCGGGTCCTTGATGACTTCGCCATAGGCCAGGCTCATGTAGGCGGTGACAGGGATGCCGTTTTCCTGCAGAAACTTCACCAGCAGGCGATTCTGCAGGTAGGGATGGATCTCGACCTGATTGGTGGCGATGGCGTCGGCGCCGAGGATGCCGATTGCCTTGCGCGTCTGCGCGATGGTGAAGTTGGAGATGCCGATCTCCCTTGTGAGGCCCTGCGCCCTGGCTTCGGCCAGCGCCGGCAGGTACTCCTCCATCGGCACGTCGACCTTGTCGTTCGGTGAGGGCCAGTGGATCAGCGCCAGGTCGACATGGTCGGTGCGCAGCTTCTTCAGGCTGTCGTGCAGGCTGGCCAGCAGCGCATCGCGCTTGAACGCGGTGATCCAGACCTTGGTGGTCAGGTAGATCTCGTCACGCGGCACGCCGGATTCGGCGATGGCCTGGCCGACCTCGGCCTCGTTGTCGTAGATCTGCGCGGTATCGATGGCGCGGTAACCGACGTCCAGTGCGTTGCGTACCGAGTCGATCACAGTCTGGCCTTTCAGGCGGAAGGTGCCGAGACCGAAAGCGGGGACAGTCATGGGGGGAACTCCAGCTAATGGGGGGAAGGGCGCGATAGATCCGCACAAGGGTAGGGCAGGGCCTGCATGCATGCCGGCAACGGTGCATTGCGCAGGCGTGGAGATGCGCGTCGGTGGTGAGCGGCGTCGTTTCAGTGTGCGGTGATCGCGGTGCCCTCGGCGCGGTCGTCGATGCCGTCCCGACGGTCCAGGCGGCCGCTGAGCACGGTCAATGCATAGGCACCCACCACCACCAGCGCGCCCAGCCACGGCGTATGCATCAGGCCGGCGTTCTCCACCACCAGACCGCCCAGCGATGCGCCCAGGGCGATGCCGATGTTGAATGCAGCGATGTTCAGTCCGGATGCCACGTCGGTGGCCTGCGGGGCATAGCGCTGCGCCTGCTTGACCACATAGACCTGCAGTCCGGGCACGTTGCCGAAGGCCACCGCACCCAGGGCCAGCACCGTCAGCAACATCAACACCGTGTTGTACGCGGTGAAGGTGAGCGCCAACAGGACCATGGCCAGCAGGGCGAAGATGCGCCTGAGCGCCGGAACCGGACCCATGCGGTCGGCCATGCGGCCGCCCCACAGATTGCCGATCGCCACCGACACGCCATACACCAGCAGCACCAGGCTGACCGCGTTGGCCGAGAAGCCGGTGACGTCCTGCAGGATGGGCGCCAGGTAGGTGAAGGCCAGGAACGTGCCGCCGTAGCCCAGTGCCGTCATCGCGTAGACCAGCAGCAGGCGCGGCTGGGCCAGCACGGCCAGCTGCTGGCGGAAGCGGGCGGGCGCGCTCTGCGGCACAGTGCGCGGCACGAACAGCGCCGCGCCGACCAGGGCGATCACACCCAGGCCGGCCACGGCCAGGAAGGTCGCGCGCCAGCCCAGGTGCTGGCCTATGAAAGTGCCCAGCGGCACGCCGGTCACCAGTGCGACGGTCAGCCCGGTGAACATGATCGCGATCGCGCTGGCGGCCTTTTCTTTCGGCACCACCGCCGTGGCGATGATCGAGCCGATCGAGAAGAACACGCCATGGGCGAGGCCGGTCAGGATGCGGGCGACAATCAGCGAGGCGTAGCCCGGTGCCATCCAGGCGATGACGTTGCCCAGCGTGAACAGCGCCATCAGTGCCACCAGCAGGGTCTTGCGCGGCACGCGGCCGGTCAGCGCGGTCAGCGCCGGCGCGCCGATGGCGACGCCCAGGGCGTACAGCGAGACCAGCAGGCCGGCCGAAGGCAGGCTGACCTGCAGGTCGGCGGCGATGGTCGGAATCAGGCCGACGATGACGAATTCGGTGGTGCCGATGGCGAAGGCGCCCAGCGTCAGCGCCAGCAGGGCGAGAGGAATGCCGCGGATCATGGCGGGCTCCGGAGGAAGGAAGGCGCGCAGTGTGCGCGGCCCACCTTTGCCGAAAAACCGGTCTTCACGCCAATCACTCTTGCCTGGTGGTCAATAATGGCGCCATGAAGACCACCCTCGATGAAATGCAGGCCTTTCTGGCCGTGATCGACAGCGGTTCGATCAGTGCCGCCGCCGAGCATCTGGGTCAGACCCCTTCCGGGGTGAGCCGGGCGCTGGGGCGGCTGGAGGACAAGCTGGGCACCACCCTGCTGACCCGTACCACGCGCCGGCTGCACCTGACCGCCGAAGGCGAGGCCTACCTGCGCCATGCACGGGCGATCATCGACGCGGTGGAGTCGGCCGAAGAGCAGATGGCGGCGCGCCGCGAGCGCCCGGCTGGACGCCTGCGGGTGGATGCGGCCATGCCGTTCGTGCTGCACGTGATCGTCCCCCTGGTGGCGGGCTACCGCGCGCGATACCCGGAGGTGCAGCTGGAGTTGAACAGTTCCGAACGCTACATCGACCTGCTGGAACGACGCACCGACGTGGCCATCCGCATCGGCCCACTGGCCGACTCAACGCTGCACGCGCGCTCGCTGGGCCGCTGCCGGCTGCAGCTGCTGGCCAGCCCGGGCTACCTGGCCGAGCACGGTGAACCGGCCAGCGTGGCGGCGCTGGGTCAGCACACGCTGCTGGGATTCAATGAACCCGAATCGCTGAACCGCTGGCCCGTGCCGGGCGACGCCGACGGCCAGCTGCTGGTACGGCCGGACATCGCCGTATCCAGCGGCGAGACCCTGCGCCGGTTGGCTGTGGAAGGGGTGGGCATCACCTGCCTGTCGGACTTCGTCACCGAACGCGACCGTGCTGCCGGCACGCTGGTGCCGGTACTGGCTGCACAGACGCAGGATGTCTACCAGCCGATCCACGCCGTGTACTACCGCAACACGGCGGTCTCGGCGCGGATCAGCTCGTTCCTGGACCATCTCGGTGACGCGATGGTGCAGTCGGATTACCTGCGCTGAGGCATGCCGCGCTCGCCGGGCATGGCCCGGCGTTACCTGCGCGTTCCGCAGAGCCGGACCCATGCCCGGCTGCACAGGGTCCATGCAGTCCTTCAGGCCGCGCGCGCCAGCGCATCGCCGCTCGCCGCGGGGGGCGACAGATCGAACACATCCACCGCGTCCATCAACCGGTCCGCCTGCTGCTCCAGGCTGCGCGCGGCGGCGCTGGCCTCTTCCACCAGCGCCGCGTTCTGCTGGGTCGCGCCGTCCATCTGCACCACGGTCTGGTTGACCTGTTCGATGCCTGCACTCTGTTCCTGCGACGCGGCGGAGATCTCGGCCATGATGTCGGTCACGCGCTGCACCGAGGCGACGATCTCGGCCATGGTCATGCCCGCCTGGTGCACGCGTTGTGCGCCATCGGCCACCTGGTCCACCGAGGTATCGATCAGCGTCTTGATCTCCTTGGCCGCATTGGCTGAACGCTGCGCCAGCGTACGCACCTCACTGGCCACCACGGCGAAGCCCCGGCCCTGCTCACCGGCACGTGCAGCCTCCACCGCCGCGTTCAACGCCAGGATGTTGGTCTGGAAGGCGATGCCATCGATCACGCTGATGATGTCGGCGATCTGCCGCGAAGAGGCTTCGATCGCCCCCATCGTCGCCACCACCTGCGCGACCACCTCGCCCCCCTGCGAGGCAACCTCGTGCGCACCGATTGCAAGCTGGTTGGCCTGGCGTGCGTGCTCGGCGTTCTGGCGCACGGTGGAGGTCAGTTCCTCCATCGACGCTGCCGTCTCCTCCAGGTTGGCGGCCTGCTGCTCGGTGCGGCGCGATAGGTCGTTGTTGCCGGCGGCGATCTCGGCGGCCGCGGCATGGATGCTGCCCGAAGTGTGCTTGATGTCGGTGACGATGGTGGCCAGCTGCGCCGCCGTCGTGTTGGCATCGCCAGCGATGCGGGCGAACACGCCCTGGAAGCTGCCGTGCATGCGCGCGCCAAGCCGGCCATCGGCAATCGCGCGCAGCATCGTTGAGACCTCGCCGAGATTCTGCTCGGTGGTCTGCATGAGCTGGTTCAGGCCATCCACCATCGCGCGGAAGTCATGCTCGAAGCGCGCGCTGTCACCGCGCTGGCTGAAATCGCCGGCCGCAGCGGCGGCGGCAAGGCGGCGGATCTCGCCGTTGATGGTGCCAAGGTTGGCCTTGGCAGTATCCAGCGCTTCGGTGATGACGGCCTTCTCGCCTGGCAGGCGCTCCATGTCCTCGCTGAGATCGCCCACCGCATAGCGGCCCATGATCGTGATCGCGCGCATCTTCACCCGGATGTGCGCGTCGACCAGCGCGTTGCTGTCGGCCACCATGGTTCCGAATGCGCCAGGGAAGGCGCTGGCATCCATGCGATAGCTGATCGCGCCGGCGTCATGCGCCTTCGCCATTGCCGCCTGCGCCTCGAGCACGCCGCCCACCGTGGCCTGCACGGCCTGCATGGCCTGCGCCAGCCGGCCCACTTCATCGCGGCTGCGAACCTGCACGACGTGCTGCAGGTCGCCAGCGGCCACGGCGCGCGCAGCCGCCTCCACCGCCAGCACCGGTTGCACCACCGCGCGGCGCAGCCACCAGGCCAGGCCCATCAGCAGCAGCGCAGCGGCGACCACGGTCAGCACCGCGCACAGCAGCAGCATCTGCCTTGCCTGCTGCGCGCGCGTGGCCACCGCGGCCTCGGCCACCCGGGTGGCCTGCGTGCTCAGCGCGTCCAGCGATGCGGCCACCGCGCGGTCCTTGCCCCGCACCAGGGTATCGCCGGCAGTGGCATCGTAGCCGGCAGCAGCAAACGCCTGCAGTGCAGCGTGATAGTCCTTCTGCAGCTGCGCGTGCAGGCCAGCGAAGGCGAGGGCGAGCTCGCGCGTACGCGAGTCGGGGCTGCCGGCCAGCCCGCGTGCCAGTCCATCGACGATTCTGCCTTCGCTGTCGAATGCATCCAGATGACGCTGACGCAGGACCGGATCGTGGCCCCGCAGCAGCACGTTCTTCCATTCCTGCACCTGGCCACGGAACTCGCGCTGCAGGCGTTCGGCATCGCGGCCATGGGCGACTTCGGCAGGCACCTCGGCAGACAGCTTCAGCCAGGCCGACGCCAGGCCGGCCAAGGCACACAGCAGGATGACGGCGAGGCCAAGGGATACGGCGCCGAGCAGCTTCGTCTGCAGTCGCGGCGCATGGGGAGAGGCATTCATGGGGCGAGATCTCGGAAGGGGGGCGATGCGGTATCGACCTGATCTCGCACGCTCTGAAGTGCGATGAGGATCACATTATCGTTTCGTTCAACGAGGTGAAGGAAATGTTTCATAGGACAGATGTGTCCATATGGAACGAAACAGGACGCTCGACAGGGGATATAAATGTAACTATGGTTGTTACATGAAATCCTCGAACCCGCTTTCCGACGCGCTGCACGTGATGGCCCATCTGGTGGGCCAGCAGGGGCCGCGCACCTCCGAACAGCTGGCCATGTGCCTGCCGACCCATCCGGTGGTGATCCGCCGGCTGCTGGCACAGATGCACAAGGCCGGGTTGGTGCGCAGCACACGCGGGCACGGCGGTGGCAGCCAGCTGGCGCGCGATGCCACCCGCATCACGCTGCACGACATCTACCTGGCGGTCGGCGCACCGCCGCTGGTGCAGATCGGCACACGCGACGCAGGTCGTGGCTGCCCGATCCAGCAACTGGTCGATTCAGCGCTGCTTGACGGTGCCCGCCAAGCGCAGCGATTGCTGGAACACCGCCTGCAGTCCACCACGCTCGACCAGCTCGGCTCGGAGTTCGCGCGCCACCTCGCCCATCACCGCTCCCTGGAAGGACACCATGAATCCTGAAGTGATCATCGTCGGCGGCAGTTACGCCGGCATCTCTGCGGGCCTGATCCTGGCCCGCGCACGCCGCGCGGTCACCGTCATCGACGCCGGCCTGCCCCGCAACCGTGCGGCCAGCCATTCGCATGGCGTCCTCGGCCTGGACGGCATCAGTGGTGCCGAACTGTTGAAGACGGCGCGCCAGCAGCTGCTGGACTATCCCAGCGTCCGCTGGATCCATGCCGAGGCCGCGCACGCCACCGCCAGCCCCGACGGTGTCGAGGTCCGCACCGCGGATGGCCAGGTGCTGGCCGCACGCAAGCTGCTGCTGGCCAGTGGCATCAGTGACCAGCTGCCGGACCTGCCCGGCCTGGCCGAGCGCTGGGGCAGCACCGTGCTGCATTGTCCCTACTGCCATGGCTACGAAGTCGGCGGCGGAGCGATCGGCGTACTCGGCGGCCATCCGATGTCGGCCGGCAAGGCACCGCTGTTCGCCGACTGGGGCAATGTCACCTTCTTCAGCCAGGCGGGGGAGATCAGTGAAGAGGAACGCGCGGCCATGCAGCAGCGTGGCGTGCAGATCGAGATGTCGCCGGTGATTGCCGTGCAGGGCGACCAGCCGACCTGGCTGGAAGTGGAACTGGCCGATGGCCGCCGCATCGCCCAGCGCGCGCTGTTCGTTCCGGCTACCCAGGCGATGGCCACGCCACTGGTGCAGCAGCTGGGCTGCGCGCTGGTCGAAAGCCCGCTCGGCGTGCTGATCGAAGTGGACGCGATGAAGCAGACGTCGGTGCCGAACGTGTACGCCGCAGGCGACGCGACCACGGTCGGCAACATCACCCTGGCCGCCGCCGAAGGGGTGCGTGCCGGGATCGGCGTGCATCACGCGCTGGTCAGCGAAGACAGCATCGGGTGATGGAAAGGGCCGGATTCCGCTCCCCTGAACGACATCCGGCCCGCCCCATCAGCCTTTGACGCACAGCACCTGGCGCAGTGTGTGGACCACGTCCACCAGGTCGAGCTGGGCGGCCATCACATCGTCGATCGACTTGTACGCCGCCGGCGATTCATCCAGCACGCCGCTGTCCTTGCGGCACTCCACATGCGCGGTCGCCTCGCGGTGCTGGGCCAGGGTGATCCGCTCGCGTGCCATGCCGCGGCTCATCACCCGGCCTGCGCCGTGGCTGCAGCTGTGGAAACTGTCTGCATTGCCCTTGCCACGCACGATGTAGCTGCGCGTGCCCATGCTGCCGGGGATGATGCCCAGCTCGCCCTGGCGTGCACTGACCGCACCCTTGCGGGTGACCAGCAGCTCCTGCCCGGCGTGCGTTTCCTTCTGCACGTAGTTGTGGTGGCAGTTGACGGCCATCGCCGCCAGCCGGAACGGCGGCAGCCGATGCCGCATCTCGGCCAGCACGCGCGCCATCATCGCCTCGCGATTGTGCCGCGCATAGTCCTGCGCCCAGGACACCGCTTCCACGTAGTCGTCGAACAGCGGCTCGCCTTCCATGAAGAAGGCCAGGTCCTTGTCAGGCAGATGGAAGCCGAGCACGCGGCGCTCCAGCTCGCGACGCGCCTGCTCGATGAAGTACGTGCCGATCAGGTTGCCGGTGCCACGCGAGCCGCTGTGCAGCATCACCCACACGGCATCCGTTTCGTCCAGGCACAGCTCGATGAAGTGGTTGCCACCTCCCAGCGTGCCCAGCTGGCGATCGAGCTTGTCGGTGCGGATCCGGCGATGCCTGTCCTTGATCTTCTCCAGGCCAGCGGCCAGGCCGGACTGCACCAGCCGCGTGTGGATGCTGTCGGGCATGCGGTGATGCTCGCCACCGCGACCGTTGCCGACCGGGATGCTGCGCTCGATGCTGTTGCGCAGCTGCCGCAGGTCATCGGGCAGGTCGTTGGCCTGCAGCGTCGTGCGCACCGCGGCCATGCCGCAGCCGATGTCCACGCCCACCGCCGCCGGAATGATCGCCCCGCGGGTCGGGATCACCGAGCCGACGGTCGCGCCCTTTCCCAGGTGCACGTCCGGCATCACGGCCACCCAGGGCCCGACGAACGGAATGGCGGCGATGTTGCGCAGCTGCTCATGGGCCTGCGCTTCCAGCGGCACGCCGTTCACCCAGCCCTTGATCGGCGTGGTGCCCTCGGCATGCAGCCATTGATAGGTGTGTTGAGTATCCATGTTGCAATCCATCTCCATGATGGGCCGGCGGCGCGTCCCTGCGCCGCCCCAGCCCCCTACTTCATCGTCACCAGCTGCTTCAGCACGCCATCCAGGCCGCCGAACACGGTGAGCTTGTCGATCTTCTCGGTGACCTTCTCCAGCGCTTCCAGCTCCTTCAGCCGCATCAGCACCGGGTTGTCCTCGATCAGCCTGGCGGTATTGAGCTGCGAGCGGGTGGCGTTGGCCTCCTCGCGGCGGCGGATCACGCTGGCCTGCGCCTGCTTCTCGGCCAGCACCACGCCGTTGAGGATCTCCTTCATCTCGCCCGGCAGGATCACGTCCTTGATGCCGACACCCAGCAGCTGCACACCGTGGCCCTCGATCGCGGCCCGCACGTGCGCGGCGATCTCACCGTCCAGCGCCGCCTTCTCGCCCAGCAGCTCATCCAGGCTGCGCGTGGCGATTGCCTGGCGCAGGCCGAACTGCAGCTGCCGGTAGATGAACTCGTCGGCGTTGCTGAGCGTGCGGTGTGCACGCACCGGGTCGACCACCTGCACGGTCGCGGCCAGGTTCACCCGCAGGGTCACCTTGTCGCGGCTGAGCAGCTCCTGGCCGGACACGTCGAGCGAACGCGCACGCAGTTCGACGCGCTCCACCGACACGTTGCCGTTGAAATTCCAGAACGCGTGCAGTCCGGCATCCAGGGTCTGTCGCAGCGTACCGTCGACGAACAGCAGGCCGACCGATTCGCTCGGCACGGTGCTGATCACCGCCACGCGCGGCAGTACGCCCAGCTGGCCCAGGCGCTGCAGCACGTTGGCCGGCACGCGCGGTTCGTCACCCAGGGCCATCACGCGCACCTCGGTGTCGACCGAACCCCGCCAGTACAGATGGCGGCTGCCAGGCGGCAGTACATCGTCGATACGGCCATTGCGCAGCAGCAGACCCACCTGTTCGGCGCCGATATCGGCCAGCACGAAGTGTTCGTGCAGCTGTGCTCCCAGCGCGTCGATCAGGCTGTCCTGGTCGCTGCCGCTGTAGGCGCTGCCCTTCGATGCGTTGTGCACGGTCACCTGCGGCGAGCCGCCGAACCGCGACAGGCGGTGCACGCCGGGCAGCAGCACCTGCTGGAAACGACGGTTGCGATACACCAGGCCGCGCTCGCCGTCGCCGATCACGACCTTGATGGTCCAGAACATGGGAGTCTCTCCTTGTATGGCTCTGGTGGTTCGACCCGATGTAAATCCATCGCCACGACCCGGGCCGATCAGGTCGTGGCGAGGCGGCCTGCACACCCCGTGCAGGCCGCGGAAGAGGGCGGCCATCGGCGGACGGTCCGCGCGCGGAGCCTTCGGTGCGCCGGCAGTACTGCCAAGGGCGTCGCCGGCAGGCAGCACCGGGGTGGACCAAGGCGGGCAGTGGCGGCGGACCGGGGCCCGGCGTGCGGTCCGTTGCCTTCCACTTCTTCGCCCGAAGGCGATGTCCGTGGATGGCGACGATGGCCGCTGGGACGTGCGTCCCGGGTGTTGCTTCAAGTCATGACGTGACAGGTCATGTGGTTTGGAGTGGGAATTGAACCCACGACAGACGGACTCAGGATCCGTTGCTCTGACCAGGCTGAGCTATCCAGTTGGGAACCGCGCGGAATCGAACCGCGTGCCGGCGAACCGGCGCCTGCGACCAGCAGGCGATCCAGGCGAGGGCATGTCCGCGACCTCCGGCATACGCTACGGCAGCGCCGCGCGCACCAGCCCGCCATTGAAGCGGGACCGTTGGAAAATCGAGGGTGCAGGCCATCGACATTATCGGCGGGCGATAATGTTGTGAGGCGATGCAGATAATGTCCGGGCACGGCCGCCTGCGCGAAGATAAACTCCGGCGTGCAGGTAATGGCCGATCAGTGTGCGGCGGAATGCCGCGCGGGGTGCAGTTCTGGCATCGCGGGTCCTTGTGCCGACGCAAACGAAAACGCCCCCGGGACAAGCGTTCCGAGGGCGTCGTCAAGCCTCGGAGATCGGGGTGGCCGATCTCCGCAGGGCGGGTATCAGGCCGTTATGGGCAGTGCTTCCTTGCCGGACGCGCGCGCCAGCACATCCATGCGCAGGCATGGCAGCAGTGTGGCGATGGCGGAGAAATGCGCGTTCAAGGGAAACATCCAGGCGGGTGTTGAAACGAGGTGCGCACGATAAACCACGATTTAGTCGTGCGCAACCATTTTGTTGAATTATTTTCTTCTGCCCGATGCCGGAGCCGGCCGGCGACCGGCTCCGGCCAATCTCAGCCTTCCGCGCTTGCCGCGTCCAGCTGCGCGACATCCTGCACGCTCAGCGATACGTTCGCCGCGGCCAGCAGGTCGTGCAGCTGCTCGACGCTGGTGGCGCTGACGATCGGCGCGGTGATCGACGGCCGTGCGATCTGCCATGCCAGTGCGATCTGTGCCGGGCTGGCAGTGTGCTTGCTGGCCACGTCATCCAGCGCTTCCAGAATGCGCAGGCCGCGCGGGTTGAGATAGCGCTTCACCACGTTCTCGCCCCTCGCCGGGCTTTTGCCCGCATCGGCTGCCGTGCGGTACTTGCCGCTGAGGAAGCCGCTGGCCAGCGCGTAATAGCCGATCACGCCGATCTGTTCGCGCTGCACCAGCGGTTCCAGCGCGGTCTCGTAGCCGGCGCGGTCGTAGAGGTTGTACTCCGGCTGCAGGGTTTCGTAACGCGGCAGCTTGTAATCGGTGGATACCTTCAGCGCATCGGCCAGGCGGGTGGCGCTGTAGTTGGAGGCACCGATGGCGCGCACCTTGCCGGCTTCGATCAGGCGACCGAACGCGGCCAGCGTGGCTTCCAGCGGTGTCGACTCATCATCCTCGTGGGCCTGGTACAGATCGATCACATCGGTCTGCAGGCGACGCAGCGAGTCTTCCACCGCCGCATTGATGTTGTCCGGGGTCAGCCCTGGGCGTTCGGCCCATTTGCCGACCTTGGTCGCCAGCACCACCTTCTCGCGCTTGCCGCTGCGGGCGAACCACCTGCCGATCAGCGTTTCCGATTCGCCGCCCACATTGCCGGGCACCCAGGCCGAGTACACGTCGGCGGTGTCGACCAGGTTGAAGCCGGCGTCGACGAAGGCATCGAGCAGGGCAAAGCTGGCCTTCTCGTCGGCGCTCCAGCCGAACACGTTGCCTCCGAAGGCGAGCGGACGTACATGCAGGCCGGAACGGCCCAGTTCACGGGTTGCCGTCATGGGCACGGTCTCCTTGGGGGAAGTGCTCCAGAATAGAACGCGTTGTGTTACCGCGCTGCGGCGCTGACCACAAAACAGTGTTCCGCGACGGGCGCGCGGCTAACGATTTGTGAACACCTGGCGCGCGGTGACTGCTAGTCTCGCCGCATCATTCCGCTGGAGTCGCCCCGATGATGCCTGCTTCGTCCCTGCGTGGTTGCCGCCTGTTGCTTGCTTCCGCCCTGCTTGCTGCCGTGCCCGCGTACGCTGCGCCGACCGTGGTGGCGCCGGCGCAGATCCAGGTATCGCCCGCCATCGACGCTGCGGTGAAGGCGTCGACCCGTGATCCGGCCAACGTCAAGCGTGATGGCTACCGTCATCCGGCACAGTCGCTGGCCTTCTTCTCGGTGGCACCGGAGAAGACCGTCATCGAAATCACTCCGGGCAACGGTTGGTATTCGGAAATCCTCGCGCCGCTGCTGCATGACAAGGGCCGGTACGTGGCAGCCGTGGTCGACCCGATGGCGGTGGCAGAAGGTCGTGGCCGCGACTACCAGCAGCGCAGCCGCGATGGCCTGGAAAAGAAGTTCGCCGGTGCGCCGGCACAGTTCGGCAAAGCAGTCGTGGTCGCCTACGATCCGGCCAAGCCGGTGTTCGGACCGGCGAACTCGGCCGATGTGGTGCTGACCTTCCGCAACGTGCACAACTGGCGCAAGGCCGGCCAGGCGCAGGGCATGTTCCAGGGCTTCTTCAACGTGCTCAAGCCGGGCGGCGTGCTGGGCGTGGTGGAGCACCGCGCCAAGGCCGATGTGGCCGACGACGATGACACCGGTTATGTCGGCCAGCAGCAGGTGATCGCCCTGGCCGAGGCCGCCGGCTTCAGGTTGGATGCGCGCAGCGAGATCAATGCCAACCCGCGCGACACCAAGGATCATCCCAACGGCGTGTGGACCCTGCCGCCGACCAACCAGCATGACAAGGCCGACGCCGCGAAGTACCAGGCCATCGGCGAAAGCGATCGCATGACCCTGCGCTTCATCAAGCCCTGAGGCGAAGCCTCGCAGCCGCAAGCGGCAATGGACACACGTGTATCCGCCGGGCCTGGCCCGGCGCGACAGTCAAAGGAGTGAGAGGTTGAAGAAGATCCTGTACATCGTGATCGCAGTCCTGGTGCTGGTACGCCTGTTCGACTTCGCCTTCCATGGCGGCAATACCTATGAC
This sequence comes from Stenotrophomonas sp. STEN147, assembly GCF_056757995.1. Lineage (NCBI taxonomy): Bacteria > Pseudomonadati > Pseudomonadota > Gammaproteobacteria > Lysobacterales > Lysobacteraceae > Stenotrophomonas > Stenotrophomonas sp. STEN147. The sequence continues at coordinate 105,724 of NZ_JBRRCG010000004.1, read as the reverse complement.
CTGCTGGGCGCGGTGGGGTTCGCGGTGCTGTTGATCGGCATCCTGCAGGATGAACGCGCGCGCCGTGCGAGCCCGCCATTGGCGTCCCAGCGGCGGCGGGCGGCGATCGCATCGGCCTGTGGCATTGCGCTGGTGCTTGTTTCGTTCCTGCTGAAATGGAAGGTCTTCGGCTGAGGCGCCCGTGATCGCGATGGCAGCGCCGGGATGGGACAATGCCGCATCCACCGTCTGCCGTGCCTGCGATGCTGATTGCCTTCAACAAGCCGTTCAATGTGCTGTGCCAGTTCACCGATCGCAGCGTCCCGCCGCGCCCCACCCTGGCGGGGTTCGGCCTGCCGCCGCGTGTGTATGCGGCCGGCCGGCTGGATCATGACAGTGAAGGCCTGCTGCTGCTGACCGACAACGGTCCCTTGGCGCACAGGTTGACCGACCCGAAGCACAAGGCCGACAAGACCTACTGGGTGCAGGTGGAAGGCACGCCTGGCGAGGACCAGCTGCAGCGCCTGCGCAGCGGCGTGATCCTCAATGACGGGCCGACCCTGTCGGCGAAGGTCGAACGGCTCGATCCCGCGCCGGAGCTGTGGACGCGCGATCCGCCCGTGCGTTTCCGCAAGACCGTGCCGGATACCTGGCTGGCGATCACGATCCGTGAAGGGCGCAACCGCCAGGTACGGCGGATGACCGCCGCCGTGAACCTGCCCACCCTGCGCCTGGTGCGGGTGGCAATGGGTCCTTACCGGCTGGATGATCTGCGCCCCGGACAGTGGCGGCAGATCGGCTGAAACGAAACGGGCCGGAGATCACCCACAGGCGATCTCCGGCCCGGATGCAGCCACCTGCCTCAGGCGTCGCTGCCGATATCGCTGTGCTCGTCGACCACGGTGTCGTTGCGGCGGTCGCGGGCACTGATGCGCTGCGCCTGGCCATCGACGACGTGACCATTGGCCGCCTTCTTCTTCTGCTGCTTGCGATACAGGGCGTAGCCCAGCAGACCCACACCCACTGCCGCGGCGGCGATGGTCACTGCCGGATTGCGGCGGGCGAACTTGGTGGCAACCTTGCCACCGGTCTTCACTGCGCCCAGTGCGGCTCCCGTCTTGATCCAGTCGCTGGCCTGCGGACCCAGATGGCGCAGGCTGCCGCCGGCACTCTTCAGGCCGTCGCCCGCGGTGTGGGCCAGGTCCAGGGCGCGCTCCAGGGCGCGGTCGGTAATCACGGTCAGTCTGCTCATGCGGGGGTCCTTTGCCTCGGGTCGAAGTCCAGTGTGGCGCGTTGCCCGTAAACGGTATGTCAGTCGGGCAGTCACACGGCGTGACTCTACGCGCTCCATTCAGGATCAGGCAGGAGTGCTATGTTCCGCGTGGTTTGGCCCGGTGGGTGGCGGTGGCTGTCCACGGGTCGTCCGGCCAGGGATGGCGGGGATAGCGGCCCTTCATCTCTTTCTTCACCTCGGCATAGGTGTTTTCCCAGAAGTTGCGCAGGTCCTGGGTGACCTGCAGCGGACGACCGCCGGGCGACAGCAGGTGCAGGGTCAGCGGCACGCGCCCATCGGCGATGCGGGGCGTGTCTGCCAGCCCGAACAACTCCTGCAGCTTCACGGCCAGCACCGGTGGCAGCGGTTCGCCGGACTCGCTGTCCAGTGCATAGGTGATGGGCCGCTCCAGCCCGGAGGGCACAGTGATGCGGGTTGGCGCATGCCGCTCCACGAGCTGCCGCTGTGACCATGCCAGGGGCGACTTCAGCGCTTCTGCGAAGCTGGCTTCGTCCAGCGCATCGAGGCGGCTCTTGCCGGCAAACGCAGGCTGCAGCCACTGCGCGCGGGTGGCGAGCAGCGTGGCATCGCTGCAGTCGGGCAGCTCCAGCTCGGGCATCCAGCGACGCAGCGACTCCACCCGTGCCCGCCACTGGCGCAGGGCCTCGGTCCACGGCAATGCCTGCAGGCCGAGCTCGGCAACAGCCTCGGTCAAGGCGCTGGCCGCGTGTTCCGGATCGACCCGGCCCGCCGAACGACTGTCCAGCACGACGCGATCGAAGCGGGTTTCGCGCAATGCGACCAGCGCACGCCGTTCGCCGTCCCAGCGTACGGTGTCGGCGGTGACGAAGCGCTGCGGGTAGATCCTGCGCAGATGGTCCTCATCGACCGGCGCGGCGCGCAGCAGCAGCGCATCGCGGGCCTCGAAACGCAGTTCGCTGGCGACCAGCCACGGTTCGCCACGCAGATCGCTCAGTTCATGCAGGCGCGCGCTGCGCCCGTTGGCGAGCAGGTAGCGCAGCGGATCGCCCGGATGCTGGAAGCCGATGCGATCGGGAAAGGCGTGCGCCAGCAGATCGCCCAGCGCGTGCGCTTCGATGCTGGCAGGGGGCGCGGCATCGCAGCGCAGCCGACGCCGCCACTGGCGCGCGGCGGCATCAATGGCAGCCAGTCCACCACGACTGGCATCGGCCGGCGCGCGGCCAGCGCGGAACGCGGCCAGCGCGCGCCAGCGTGCCGCCAGTGCATCGCCGCCCTGGCGCAGGGGGTCGCGTGCTTCCAGCAGCGCCGCCAGATCGGCCGCCAGCGCCTGTGCCTGCGGGTCAGGGGCGGCGAGCAGCATCACGGCCATGCGCGGATGGGTACCCAGCGCCAGCACGCGTCGGCCCAAGGCGGTGATCGCGCCCGACTCCGACAACGCGCCCAGGCGGTGCAGCAGCTCGCGCGCCGCACCCATCGGTCCGCTTGGAGGCGGATCGAGAAAGCGCAGGTCGCTGCTGCCCCACGCCGCCAGCTCCAGCGCCAGTCCTGCCAGTTCGACCTGGTCGATCTCGGCACGCCGCTGAGGCTCCAGCCGCTGCGACTGCGGCCACAGGCGCCAGGCCACGCCCTCGGCCACGCGGCCGGCACGACCGGCACGCTGGTCGGCCGAGGCCTGCGCAATGGCCACCACGTCCAGGCGGGTGAAGCCGCTGTTCGGGTCATAGCGGGGCTCGCGTGCCAGGCCGCTGTCGATCACCACGCGCACGCCGGGCAGGGTCACCGAGGATTCGGCCACGTTGGTGGCCAGCACCACGCGGCGGCGGCCCTCATCTGCAGGTTGCAGCACGCGCGCCTGCTGTTCCACCGGCAGTTCGCCATGCAGTGCCAGGACCTCGGTGCTGCCGCCGATCGATTCCTGCAGACCGGCCTGCACGCGGGCGATCTCCCGCTGGCCAGGCAGGAACACCAGCACGTCGCCCGGGTGCTCGACCAGCGCCTGCTGCACTGCGCGGCGGACCTGCAGTTCCAAAGATTCTTCGCGACGCGCCGGGAAGTGGCTGACCGTGACGGGGTAGCTGCGGCCCTCGCTGCTCAAGCGGGGTGCGTCGAGGAAGCGTGCCAGCCGCTCGCCATCCAGGGTCGCCGACATCACCACCAGCCGCAGGTCGTGGCGCAGCTGTGCCTGTACGTCCAGCGCCAGTGCCAATCCCAGGTCGCCGCTGAGGTGGCGCTCATGGAACTCGTCGAACAGGATCGCGCCCACCTGTTCCAGCAACGGGTCGTCCTGCAGCATGCGGGTCAGGATGCCTTCGGTCACCACTTCGATGCGGGTGCGCGCGGACACCCGGTTCTCGAAGCGGATGCGGTAGCCGACGGTATCGCCGACCTCCTCACCGAGCTGCCGTGCCATGAACATCGCTGCGCTGCGCGCGGCCACCCGGCGCGGCTCCAGCAGGATGATCCTGCGGCCCTGCAGCCACGGTGCATCGAGCAGCGCCAGCGGTACCTGGGTGGTCTTGCCGGCGCCCGGTGGTGCTTCCAGCACGAGCCGTGGCTGTGCGGCCAGATGCTGCTGGATCTGCGGCAGCAGCGGAGAAATGGGGAAGTGCGGGGCGTCCATGCGCAAAGGATAAGGGGCCACGCTGGGCACGGGTACAATGCGCAGGCACATTTCCTCCACGATGACCATGCACCTGATCGACATCGGCGCCAATCTGACCCACGACTCCTTCGACCGCGACCGCGACGCCGTGCTGCAGCGTGCCCGCCAGGCCGGGGTGGTGCAGATGGTCGTCACGGGGGCCAGCCGCGAGCACTCTCCGCTGGCGCTGCAGCTGGCCCAGCAGCATCCGGGATTCCTGTATGCGACGGCCGGCGTACACCCGCATCATGCGGTGGAGTACACCGAAGAATGCGACGCGGAGATGCGCGCCCTGCATGCCCACCCGGAAGTGGTGGCGGTCGGCGAGTGCGGACTGGACTACTTCCGTGACTTCTCGCCGCGACCTGCCCAGCACCGTGCGTTCGAGCGCCAGCTGCAGCTGGCGGCGGAGAACGGCAAGCCGCTGTTCCTGCACCAGCGCGACGCGCACGCCGACTTCATGGCGCAGATGAAGAACTTCGAGGGTCGCCTCGGGCCGGCGGTGGTGCACTGCTTCACCGGTGAACGGGAGGAGTTGTTTGATTACCTCGACCAGGACTGGTACATCGGCATCACCGGCTGGCTCTGCGACGAGCGTCGCGGGGCGCACCTGCGCGAGCTGGTGAAGAGCATTCCGGCCGATCGCCTGATGATCGAGACCGATGCGCCGTACCTGCTGCCGCGCACGCTCAAGCCGATGCCGAAGGATCGCCGCAACGAACCGATGTTCCTTTCGCACATCGTCGAGGAGCTGGCGCGTGATCGTGGCGAGGATGTCGTGCTGACCGCAGCCCATGCCACGGCGGCAGCCCGTGCCTTCTTCCGGCTGCCCGACGCCGGCACTGCACGTCAGCCGTGAGTGCCCGGATCCGGTAGCGCTGGGCCATGCCCGGCGAGCGAAGCGGCAAGCTCCGTCAGCCCTTCCCGATACGTCGGAAACTGCGGCGTCCATCCCAGCGCTTCGCGCGTGCGACGGCTGTCGATGCGCTTGCTGCCTTCGTAGAAGCGTCGCAGGGCCGGGCTCAGCGACGGGTCGTCCCACGCCACTGCCGGTGGCATCGCAAAGCCTCCCAGCTGCGCGGCGAAGGCCAGCACGTCCTGCGGCGGTGCCGGCTCATCGTCGCTGGGCAGGTACAGCGCCTGCAGGGTAGGTCGCCGCATCGCCGCGATGATCACCGCTACCAGGTCCTGTACATGCAGGCGGTTGAACAGCAGGCCCGGCTTCAGCACATGGCGGGCACGCCCCTGCGCGAGCTGCACCAGTGCATTGCGGCCGGGACCATACAGCCCGGGCAGCCGGAACACTGCCGAGGCGATGCCGCGCCGGCTGGCCAGTGCGCGCCATTGCGACTCCGCGCGCAGGCGCTGCAGGCCCGCAGGCCCGGTGGCGTCGGCCACGCTGTCCGCATCGATCCAGCCGCCCTGGCGGTCGCCGTACACCGACGTCGACGACAGATAGCCCACCCACTGCAATGCGGGACTGTCTTCCAGTGCCGTGCGCAGCATGCGCACTGCCGGGTCGCCGTCGGCATCGGGCGGTATGCTGCCCAGCACCGCATCGGCGCGCGCGATGTCATCCAGAAGCGCGGGTGCAGGTGCTGTGCCAGCGCAGAGTCGATGGCAGCGCAGGCCATCGACGGCTGCCGTGGACGGATCGCGTACGGTGCCGGCGACCTGCACGCCCAGCGCTTTCAGGCGAGCCGCCAGTACGCGCCCGCTCCAGCCCATGCCCAGGATCAGCACCCGTCCGGGCAACGGACCGGCGGGCAGCGTCAGGCTCACGCCCGGCGCTGCGCCTGGTAGGCCTGCAGGCTGCTGTAGGCGACCTGCAGCAGCACGCCCTGCTGGCCGGCGCTGCGTGCACGCACCAGCATGTCACCGACGATGTGGCCGGCCTCCACCTGCTGCCCGGCCTCCAGGTCACGCAACATCGAGGCCTTCAATGCCGAGCCGGCCTGGGTCAAGGTCCCGCGCGCAGTGTCCTGCGCTGCCGCCGGCACCGCCTCACCGGCCGCCTCCGCCACGGCCAGGCACTCGTCGTACAGGCCCTGCACGATGGCCGTGCCATCATCGGTCGCGACAATCGTGCCGATGTCCGCGCGCAACAGGCAGGTCGCCGCGGCAAGCGCGGTGAGGAAGGTGTACTTGATCCACTGCTCCTGGCCGATGCGTTCGCTGGCCAGGTGATCGAGGTTGGCCTGCGTGCAGGCGGCTGCGAAGGCACGCACGCGCGCCGAGAGCGCGCCACCGTCGCGTTCCCCGAAGGTGAGCTTGGCGGGCTTCCCCAGATGCACCACCGCACCGTCCGGTGCCTTGGTCGCACTGATGAAGCACAGCCCGCCCAGCACCGCCTCGCGGCCGAAGCGTGCATCCAGATCGTTGTAGTGATGCAGCCCGTTGAGGATCGGCAGCACGGTGGTGCCGGGCCCCACCGCCGGCGCGATGGCCTCGATCGAGCTGTCCAGGTCGTAGGCCTTGCAGCTGAGGATGACCAGGTCGAAGGGTTTCTCCCGGGCCAGCGCGGGCAGCGCATCGGCTGTCACGTGCTGCACCGGGAAGGCGGCATCGCCGACCGGACTGCGGATCACCAGTCCATCGCGCGCAAGCTGCCCGGCGCGGGCAGGGCGGACCAGGAAGGTCACGTCCACACCGGCCTGGGCCAGGCGACCGCCGAAGTAACCGCCGGTACCGCCGGCGCCGAGAATCAGGATGCGCATTGCACGTTCACCGTTGTCTGCGGAACCAATGTTGCGAGTGTGCCGGGGATCGCGACCCCGGCGATCGGCGCTCAGCTGCGCATGCCCACGCCGCGGCGCAGCAGCCACAGTGCCACCACTGTCAGCACCACCACGAAGCCGATCATCAGCGCGTACGCGACCCACAGCGGCACGTCACTGCTGCCCAGCAGGCCGTAGCGGAACGCGTTGACCATGTAGAAGATCGGGTTCGCATGGGTCGCCGCTTCAGCCCAGGCCGGCAGCAGCTTCACCGAATAGAACACGCCGCCCAGATAGGTCAGCGGGGTCAGGATGAAGGTCGGAACGATCGCCACGTCGTCGAACTTCTTCGCGTACACGGCATTGATGAAGCCGGCCAGCGAGAAGATGGTAGCGCCCAGCAGCACCGTGGTCAGTGTCACCAGCGGGTGCGGGATGCGCACGGGGGTGAAGAACATCGCGATGATCAGCACGATCACGCCGACCATCAGGCCGCGCAGCACCGCACCGGCCACGTAACCCCACAGGATCACCCAGTTCGGCATCGGGCTCACCAGCAGCTCTTCCACGTGGCGGCCGAACTTGGCGCCGAAGAAGGACGAGCTGATGTTGCCGTAGCTGTTCTGGATCACGCTCATCATGACCAGCCCGGGTACGATGAACTGCATGTAGCTGTACCCGCCCATCTCGCCCACGCGCGAGCCGATCAGGCCGCCGAAGATGAGGAAGTACAGGGTCATGGTGATCGCCGGCGGCACCAGCGTCTGGCCCCAGATGCGCATGATCCGGGTCACTTCGCGGCGCACGATGGTCAGCAGCGCGACGCGGTTGCGCTGGCCGTCGGTCAGCTCGGTGGTGCTCATGCGGATTTCTCCTGGTTGCCGGTGAGGCGCACGAACAGCTCCTCCAGGCGGTTGCTCTTGGTACGCATCGAGCGCACGCGGATGCCGGCTTCATTCAGCGCGGCGAACACGCGGTTCAGATCCATCGCCCGTGGCATGTCGATGTCCAGCGTGTGCGCGTCGGGCGCGCTGAGGGTTGCGCCCTCGATCGCCGGCAGCTGCACCGGCAGATCGCCATCGATGTCCAGCAGGAAGCCTTCCACGTCCAGCTTGGCCAGCAGCGCGCGCATCGGCCCCTGCTCGACGATCTGGCCGTGGTTGATGATCGCCAGGTGCCGGCACAGGTACTCGGCCTCCTCCAGGTAGTGGGTGGTGAGGATGATCGTCGTGCCAGCGGCATTGATCTCCTTCAGCACCCGCCACATGTCGCGCCGGATCTCGATGTCCACGCCCGCGGTCGGCTCATCCAGGATCAGCAGGCGGGGACGCGTCATCATCGCGCGGGCGATCATCAGCCGGCGCTTCATGCCGCCGGACAGGGTGCGGCTCATCACCTGCGCCTTCTCCCACAGATGGGCACGCTTGAGTTCCTCTTCCGCGCGCTGCTCCGCTTCCTCGCGCGGTACGCCATAGAAGCCGGCGTAGTTCACAAGAATGTCGAAGGGTTTTTCGAACAGGTTGAAGTTGATTTCCTGCGGCACCAGGCCGATCAGGCGCATGGTCGCGCTGCGGTTGCGCACCAGGTCGCTGCCGAACACCTCCACCTGGCCCTCGCTGAGGTTGACCAGGGAGCTGATGATGCCGATCAGGGTGGACTTGCCAGCCCCGTTGGGGCCCAGCAGGGCGAAGAAGTCGCCCGGGGCGACCTCCAGCGAGACCCCCTTCAGGGCCTGGGTTCCGTTGTCGTAGGTTTTGCGCAGGTCGCGCACGCGCAGGGCGGGCGCCGTATCGTTCAGGGATGCCAAGCTCGAAGCCTTCGCGCCTATGGGCTGGCGCTGGAGAGGGGCGGGGAAGGGCTATTATAGAAGACCCCGAGGGCTTGCCCCGGCTACACACTGTCCCGAAAAGTCGTGCCTGTTCAATTCCCCCTCAAGCTGGTCGGCCGCCGCATGCTGGCCCCGACCGTCGGCCACTACCAGTTCGTGCGCGACGATGGCCAGCCGCTGGATTTCCAGCCCGGCCAGTTCATCCAGGTCCATTTCAGCTACGCCGATGGCACCGAGACCAAGCGCAGCTATTCCCTGGCCACCGTGCATGATCACGCACTGGGGCCCGGCGAAGCCGTGGATATCGCGGTCAGTTTCGTGCCCGGCGGCGCCGCTACGGCGCTGTTCGAGGCGCTGGAAGCCGGCGGCCAGATCAGCGCGTCCGGCCCGTACGGGCGGTTCTGCCTGAACCCCGGCGATCACAACGCGCGCTATCTGCTGATCGCCACCGGCACCGGCGTGACCCCCTATCGCTCGATGCTGCCGCTGCTGGAAAGGGCCATGACCGAACGCGGCGTGCAGGTCGTCCTGCTGCAGGGGGCACGCAGCCCGGGCGAACTGCTGTACAGCGAAGATTTCTACAGTTTCGCCGAAACGCACGCGAACTTCCGCTATGTTCCGTGCCTGTCGCGGGAGTTGCCGGAACAGGCCCACGCCGACGTCCATCATGGCTACGTGCAGCAGGCCCTGGCCGGCTTCACGCCGGACCCGGCCACCGATATCGCCTACCTGTGCGGCAACCCGGACATGGTCGATGCCTGCGCCGAGCTGCTCAAGGCGGCCGGGCTGGGCAGCCCGCAGATCCGCCGCGAGAAGTACGTCAGCAGCAAGTGAGTGCGCTGCGGAGAGGCGGTGCCAGCCGCCTCCCGCAGACCTCGCCGGTCTCAGTACGGCACCCAGGCATCACGCCAGGCTGCGCCCACGCCCGGCCGGTACGCGTCGGCGTTGACGTTGCACCACGCGCCTTCAGGGAACGGGCGGCAGGCATACAGCCGGCCATCGCTGCCCTTCACCACGGTCTGCCCGGGCACATAGCTGCCGATGCCTGCCGGGTATACGTAGTCGAAGTCGCCGCCCGGCGAAGGCGTGCCCGGATCGGGTACCCGGGTGTCCAGCTGGAAGCGGTTGCCCTCCTTCAGATAGACCCGGTTGCCGGTCGCCGACGCCGTCGGCGTGATCGTGCCGTTGGACAGTACGCCCACCCGCGCGTGCTGGCTGGCGCCATTGACCTTGCGAGCCAGCACCAGCGGCCACTGCGCGGCCGCCGTCTGGCCGCTGGCCAGTGTGGCCTCCACCCGCTCCACATCGTTGCCGCTGGCGTTGAACACGCGCAGCGCCAGGACGGTGCCGACCGGCAGATCGCCACGCGCGGTGAGCGGGCCGGCATCCTGCCACTGCGATGCCGGGGGAGTGCTGCCGCCCTCGAAACGCACATCCATGCAGGTGTAGAACGCTTCGGTCGAATCCGCGCGCTGCCACGTGTTGTAGATCACGTGCTGGCCCGTGCGCTGTGGCAGCGGGCACTGCAGCCTGTACGTGCCATCGGCGGACAGCGGGGTGTTGCCCAGTGTGCAGAACTCCTGCAGGTCCGCCCAGCGCAGAGGACTGCCCGGTGTCCAGCCTTCGCGGGTAACGAAGAATCGCCAGTCACGCGTGGCATGCGGTGCGGTGGCCTTGAACACGAAGGTGAACCTGCCGTTCGCATCGGGTTGGATCGGCGTGGTCTGCCAATCACTGCGGTTCAGATCCAGGCCGCGGAAGGTCGGGTTGTTGCCGCTGCACAGCGTGCCGTCGGGTACGACGGCCTGATGGTTGCCATTGGCGTTGGCCTGGTTGATGCCGTTCCAGTCGTAGAACGCCTGCGAGCCGGCGAGTGCTTTCGCGGCGGCGCAGGCCGGGTTGGTCGGATTCTCCGGATTGCCCTGGAAACAGGCGTAGACGCGACTGGCCGGCGTGGTCATGGTGCCGTGCGCGAATGCGCTGCCGGCCAGGCAGATCAGGCCGGCGGCTGCGAATGAGCTGGCCAGCACAACACGTGTGGATCGGAATGACATGGCGCATCCTTGTGGTCGTCGATGGGAACGGTGACCGCAGGCGTTGCGCTGCGCAGCGGACGGTCGGCGGCACCTCGGCGAGTATCGAGGTGCGCTGCATCGCGCGGTACCTTGGAAGTGCCGTTCCGTGACTGCCTGCGTGAAGCCTTTCCCACAGGCTTCACGCAGGCCTGAACGGATGCGCAGAAGGTCACGCGTCGTGCGTGGTGCCGATCACGCGACGCCGTGTGTCCGCGCGTCCTGATCCACCCGGTCCGCCTGGCACGAAAAGCACCCGTAGCCTGCGTTGTGCAACTGCACGAAGGCCACCGCGGGATCGGCGAACAACACATCGAGCTGCACCCCGACCTCGTTGCCGGGGCAGACCTGCCCGCTGATCATCAGTGCATCCGCGTCGTAGGCGCGCAGTGAGATCAGCCGTCGCTCGACGTAGGGCGGAACGACCCCGGTGGGCAGGACGCAGCGCGTAGCGCCGCGCTGCACGAAGATCGGACCGGACGCGCGATAGGGCGAGTGCCTGGCCAGGTGGGTATGGGGCAGCAGAAGCAGTTCGGCGCCACTTGGGGGGTCGGACAGGCTGACCCGGCACGGATGGCCGCCGCGATCCCCGGCCCAGCGTCGCAGGATGCCCTGCGCAGCCAGCGTGCGGTCGCTCTGTTCGAACAGGTGCTGGAAGGGGCGGTGATCGAGGCCGCTGAGGTACCACGCGTTCATGGGAATCTCCTGGGTTCGCCATGAGTCTGCGTGGCCGACGGCTGCGCTGCTCGCCATGATGCGACGCCGCATTCGATCCGGCCGACAGGGGACTGGCTTTCCAGTGACGATTGCCCATCGCCGCCAGCCTCCTGCCCGTGTAAGTTGGGTCACATCTTCCGCGGCAGCCCGTCGTGGTCGACAGGAACGTCTTCCAGGGGAAACGAGCACGATGCAAAGACACCACCTCGCACTGGCCGGCGCGCTGGCCAGCCTGCTGCTTGCCGGTTGCGGCGCGGCGCCTTCCGGCAGCGCCGATGCGGCGGCGGAAACGCCCGGCCGCCGCTACGGACAGATCGACTTCCAACCCTGCACATTGACCACGATGGGCGCCAGCGCCAACGTCGAGGCACAGTGCGCCACCCTGCAGGTGGCCGAGGACAGGGCGCAGCCGCAAGGGCGGAAGATCAACCTCCGTATCGCCTGGCTGGAATCGGGCAACAGTGGCTCCGGCCAACCGGATCCGGTGTTCTTCCTCGCCGGCGGACCCGGGCAGGCAGCCAGCGAGGTGGCGGTCATCGTCGATACCGCCCTGCGCCAGGTCCGCAAGCAACGCGACATCTTCCTGATCGACCAGCGCGGCACCGGTGGCTCCAACCCGCTCACCTGCCTGGGCGCAGATGGCAAGGAACTGACGTTCGACGAGGAGGCGCCCCCCAGCGAGGCGCTGCTGCGCGACTACGCCCAGCGCTGCGCGAGCTCGTTGCAGGGACGCGCCGATGCGCGTTTCTACACCACCGGCGACGCCGTTGCCGATCTGGATGCCGTGCGCCAGGCGCTGGGCGTGGATGCGCTGAACCTGGTGGGTGGTTCCTACGGAACCCGCGTGGCCCAGCGTTATGCCGCCGCCTATCCGCAGCACACCCGCAGCATCGTCATCGACGGCGTCGTTCCGAACGAGCTGGTGGTCGGTGGCGACTTTGCCAATACCTTCGAAGACGCGATCAATCTGCAGTCGGCGCAGTGCCGCAAGGACCCGGCGTGCAGCAAGCGCTTTCCGACCGACACCAGCAAACAGCTGCGCGGCGTGCTCGATACGCTGCGCGCCGCGCCGGTGACCGTTGACTACCGCGACCCCGGCACGAACGCGCCGCGGCGCGACGTGCTGACGCCGGACAGCGTAATGGGGCTGGCGTTCGCCTTCTCCTATGTTCCGCAGTACGCCTCGCTGTTGCCGCTGGTGCTGGACGAGGCTGCGCAGGGCCGCTACGCACCGCTCGCCTCGCTGGCACGCGGTGCCAACCGCAGCATGGGCTTCCAGATCAACCGCGGCATGCAGTGGTCGGTGATCTGCAGCGAGGACGCTCCGCGCTACCACGCGCCAGCCGCCAATGCCGAGCGCCTGTTCGGCAACGAGGTGGCCAGCGCCTTCTTCGCGCCGTGTGCTGTCTGGCCGCACACCGCGGCCCCCGCCGCAGATGCCGCACCGCTGCGCAGCGAGGTGCCGGCGCTGCTGCTGTCCGGTGAACTGGACCCGGTCACGCCACCGCGCTACGCCGCACAGGTGCTCAAGGGGCTGCCGCAGGGGCGCGCACTGGTCGCGCGCGGCCAGGGCCACGGCACGCTCTCCGCCGGCTGCATGCCCCGCCTGCTGGGCCAGTTCATCGACAGCACCGATGCCAAGGCGCTGGATGCCAGCTGCCTGGATACGCTGAGCTACGTGCCGGCGTTCACCTCGTTCAACGGATGGGAACCATGATCGTCGCCGACAACCTGCACAAGGCCTTCGATACCCGCACCGGCCGCATCCAGGCAGTGGCCGATATCGGCTTCCGCGCCGAGGACGGTCGCATCACCGGTCTGCTTGGCCCGAACGGTGCCGGCAAGACCACCACCATGCGCATGCTGTACACCCTGATGACGCCTGACCAGGGCAGCATCAGCGTCGATGGCATCGATGCCGCGCGCAATCCCGTGGAGGTCCGTCGCCACCTGGGCGTGCTGCCCGATGCGCGGGGCGTCTACAAGCGGTTGACCGCGCGCGAGAACATCGCCTATTTCGGCCGCCTGCACGGCCTGTCCGAAGCACGCATCCGCGAGCGCATCGACGTGCTGTCGCAGGCGCTGGACATGGGCGACATCCTCGACCGCCAGACCGATGGCTTCTCGCAGGGCCAGCGCACCAAGACCGCGATCGCGCGCGCACTCGTGCACGATCCGCGCAATGTGATTCTCGACGAGCCGACCAACGGCCTGGATGTGATGACCACCCGTGCACTGCGCCGGTTCCTGCTGGGACTTCGTGAGGAAGGGCGGTGCGTGATTCTGTCCAGCCACATCATGCAGGAGGTGGCTGCACTGTGCGACCACATCGTGATCATCGCCAAGGGCACGGTCATGGCCGCCGGCAGTGCCGATGAGCTGCGCGCGCAGTCCGGCGAAGCCAATCTGGAAGATGCGTTCGTGAAACTGATCGGCAGCGAAGAGGGCCTGCACGCATGAGCATGATGTCGACCCTGATGACGGTGATGCGCAAGGAGCTGCGTGATCTCTCCCGCGACCGCCGCACGCTGATGCTGACCCTGCTGTTCGGTCCGCTGCTGTACCCGGTGCTGCTGCTGGGCATGGGCAAGCTGGCCGAGAGCCGCGTGCGCACGCAGATCGAGCAACCGCTGCAGATCCCGACCATCGGCGCGGACAACGCACCGAACCTGGTCCGCTTCCTGGCCGCGCAGGGGCTCAATGCCAGCGCAGCACCCAAGGACCTGGCTGCGGCCATCCACAACCAGGACATCGACGTCGCGCTGCGCATCAGCGATGACTTCGGCGAGGACTGGGCCGCGGGCAGGCCGGCGCTGGTGGAGGTGATCAAGGACAGCACCCGGCGTGCCGCCGAAGTGCCCAGCGCACGCCTGGAAGCGGCGCTGGCCACCTACAACGGCCAGGTGGGCGCACTGCGGCTGATGGCACGCGGCGTGGATGCCCAGGTCGCGCGTCCGCTGGACGTGGGCAGCCAGGATCTGGCCAGTGCCGAAGCGAAACGGGGCATGATCCTGTCGATGCTGCTGCCGGTGCTGTTGACCCTGACCTCGTTCATCGGCGGCGCCTATCTGGTGATGGACGCCACCGCTGGCGAACGTGAGCGGCAGTCACTCGAGCCACTGCTGGCAACGCCCGGCTCTCGCAGCGCGATCGTCAGTGGCAAGATCGCCGCCGCCTGCGTGGTCGGCTTCGCGTCCCTGCTGTTGACCCTGGTGGCTTTCAAGGTCAGCGCGCAGATCGCCCCGGGCAACATCGGCCGCCAGTTCAACATGAATGTCGGCTCGATGCTGCAGATGCTGCTGGTGATGCTGCCGATGCTGCTGATCGGTACCTCGCTGCTGACCTTCCTGTCGGCGGCGGCCAAGAGCATGAAGGAAGCACAGAGCCACATGACCTGGCTGATGCTGCTGCCGATGCTGCCCGGCTACGCGCTGGTCGCCTACCCGCTGAAGAGCGAGCTGTGGCAGTACGCGGTGCCGTTCCTGTCGCAGAACCAGATGCTGCTGAAGGTCATCCGCCACGAAGTGATCAGTCCCAGCGTCTGGGCGATCTATCTGGGCGCCAGTCTCGGTCTGGCCGCACTGCTGTGGTTTGCCGCCGTGCGCCGCTACCACAACGAACGCCTGGCGATTTCCGGCTGACCGCCACTGGAAGCGCCGGGCCCTGCCCGGCGGATACGGAACGAGGCCCGGTCATGCCGGGCCTCGCTGTTTTCAGGTTCGCGTTGCCTGCCAAGCGGCGAAGCGCCGGGCGATCACCGGGGCCAGCCGGTCGACGTTTTCCCAGGTATCGGCGACGTGGTACAGATGCGGGACATCGGCCCCAGCAGGCAGCCTGGGGCGCGAAGGCAGGCAAAGGAAGTGCTGAATACGTCAGCCCTCTGCATACCGCGCAGGCGTCACCCCCATCTCGCGCTTGAACACGGCGATGAAGGCGCTGGGGGTGTCGTAGCCGAGCGACAGCGCCACGCTGATCACCGGTTCCCCGGCCAGCAGGCGTGGCAGCGCCAGCAGGACGCGCAGGCGCTGGCGCCATTGGCTGAGTGTCATGCCGGTTTCGGCGCGCCAGTGGCGCGCAAGGGTGCGGCTGGACAGTCCCATGGCAAGGGACCAGGCCTCGACGCTGCGGGTGTCCTGTGGTGCACGCGCCAACGCCGCAGCAACGCGCCGCAGGCGCCGATCGCGTGGCTGCGGCAAGGCCAGCGGCAGCGGTGTGCTGGCGTCGATCTCATCGGCAATGACGCCGGCCAGACGCTCCTGCACCGCGTCGAGCGGTGCGGGCGCCCAGCGCAGCGCGCGATCCACGGCTGCCTGCAGCAGGGCGCCCGGTTGCACGATGCGGGGGCGTGCCGGCAGTCGTTTGCAGGTCGCTGCGTCGAGGTACAGGCTCCAGCCATCGAACGGGCCGATGCTGGCCAGCGCATGCGGCAGTCCGGGCGGAACCCACGCCATATGGCCGGCTGGCAGCAGCCAGTGCAGGTCGCCTGCCTCGATCCGCAGCAGGCCCTGTCGCGCCCCCAGCAGCTGCCCGCGGGCGTGCTGGTGCCGGGCGGTCCGGCGTGGACGGTCCAGGGCCAGTTGCGCGGTCAGCAGCACCGGCCCTCGGGCAGTGTCGACCAGGCCCGGGTCAATCAGGGCGGGAGATGTCTGATATGCCATATCAACTGGCAGTTATACGGCAGATCCGGCAGACAGGAGCGTCCACACTGCACTCCACCCGCCGAAAGGAGTTCCTCATGCAGCCTCAAGACATCCTTCCTGACCATCAGAACGATGTGGTGGCCAACGGCCTCACCGTGCGCAAGGGCAGCGTGGGCGCCTTCCTTGCCAGCGTCCGCGACTGGCAGGATCCCGCCGGCAGCCCCGCGTCCCGGGCAGCGGCGGAAGCCGACCTGCGCGCCCTGCTGCCGGGTCTGCATGCGTTGGGCCTGTTCCGGATCCTGAGGGCACGCGATCCGGTCCTGCAGCACCTGATCGACGGCGCGCGCTGATACGAACAAGGCCCGGACGGACCGGGCCTTGTCGTGATGGTTGGCGGGGATGTCCCGGCTCAGCCGCCCGGCGCGAACACCAGGGTGCGGCGGGTGGTGACCGGTGCGCTGACCGGCTCGAAACGCCAGCGCTTCACGGCGTTCATGGCTTCGCGGTCGAAGATGCGCGCGGGCGTCGCACGCAGCACGCGGGCGTTCACCACCGAGCCGTCGGTACCCACGGTGATCTCCACCAGCACCTCGCCGGAGGTGCCGGCGCGCAGGGCGTCGGCCGGATAGCGGGGGGCCGGCGTACTGACCGGACGCAGGCTGGGCGCGGCGGCAGGTGCCTGGCGTGCGGCAC
The DNA here is from genome assembly GCF_056757995.1 of Stenotrophomonas sp. STEN147. Taxonomy (NCBI): domain Bacteria; kingdom Pseudomonadati; phylum Pseudomonadota; class Gammaproteobacteria; order Lysobacterales; family Lysobacteraceae; genus Stenotrophomonas; species Stenotrophomonas sp. STEN147. The sequence continues at coordinate 89,182 of NZ_JBRRCG010000004.1, read as the reverse complement.
TGGCCTGCTGCGCAGCGGCCTGTTGCTGCTTCTGCTCCGCTTCACGCCGTGCGGCGGCCTGGCGCTCGGCCTCCTCGCGCTCGCTGTCACGACGGGCGGCATCCTGCTGTGCGGCGATCTGCCGGGCCGCATCGGCTTCCTTGGCACGCTGCTCGGCCAGGCGCTGCTGCTCGGCCTGCTGCCGGGTACGGTCCTCGGCGTCCTTCTTGGCCCGCTCCGCTTCCGACTCGGTGCGCTTGGCCGCGTTCTCCACACCCTTGGCCAGGCCTTCCTTCAGGCGTGGCAGGGCCGGTGCGGAGGCATCCACCTTCTCGATCAGGGCGACCAGGCGCTGCGCCTCGGTGAAGTCCTCGCGGCCCAGATGCTGCTCGGCCGCGATCAGGGTGTAGGGCAGCAGGTCGGTCAGCGCACTTTTCACCGCGGCATCGTCCGGCGTCTTGTCGCGCAGGGCCAGGTAGTACTCGATGGCGTTGTCGCCGGCCGGGGCGTACATGCGGTTCTCGCGCAGCGCCTGGCTGGCCGACTCGCGCAGCTGCTCGGTGCCCATCGACTGCACCTTGGCGGCCACCACCGGTGTCGCCGGCGCCGCGGCGGCAGGCGATCCTGCCGGGGCAGGGGCAGGCGATTCTTCCTTGCCCGAGCAGGCGGCCAGGGCCAGTACCAAGGCAACCGGCAGCCACCGGCGCGCGGCGGTGATCGTTGTGACGTGCGACATCCTGCTCCCCTCTAAGAAGACGACGTTACGTAAATCATTGATATGCATGGCCGGGACCGTGGGTCCGAGCACGGCAGGGTGGCGTTTCCCGACGCCACCGCCGGCAACGGCGAGGAAGCAATCTAGCATTCCCGCCAGCGCTGCGTACAAGGGCGGCAGCGACGACCGGCGGTGGCGTCCGCGCCACCACCGGCCAGCGCCTCAATGCGCCTGTGCCTTGTCGTGGCTGTTGGACATCAGCTTGTCGGTCCAGGCGATGCCGATCGCCGAGAGGATGAACACGCAGTGGATGATGGTCTGCCAGAGCACGCCCTGCTCGGTGAAGGTCGAGCACCTGGCGGCACCGATGTTGGCGGCGGCGACGTTCATCAGTTCCGGCGCGCACAGCGGCAGGCCGCCCAGCGAACCGCTGGCGATGAAGGTCTTGAGCAGGTGGATCGAGGAAATGCCGATGATCGCCATCGCCAGCTTCACCTTCAGGACGCTGGCATTGACGTGGCTCAACCATTCCGGCTGGTCGGGATGGCCTTCCAGCCGCAGGCGCGAGACGAAGGTTTCATAACCGCCGACGATCACCATCACCAGCAGGTTGGAAATCATCACCACGTCGATCAGGCCCAGCACGATCAGCATGATCTGCTGCTCGCCCATCGACGCCGAGTGGGAGATCAGGTGCCACAGTTCCTTGCCGAACAGGAACACGTAGACACCCTGGGCGACGATCAGGCCCAGGTACAACGGCAGCTGCAGCCAGCGCGAGGCGAAGATCAGCGAGGACAGCGGGGAGAGGGGGCGTTGGGGGGACATGCAGGACAGTGCGTTGCGGGGGAGGAGCGAGGTTACCGGCCCGCCATGACGGTGCCAAGCCAACTCTCGCACTAGACTTCAGGTTCCTTACCGCACCCGAGCCGCTGCCATGATCGATCTGTATTACTGGCCTACCCCGAACGGCCATAAAGTCACCCTGATGCTGGAGGAAAGCGGGCTGGCGTACCGCATCCACCCGGTCAACATCGGATCGGGCGACCAGTTCAAGCCGGACTTCCTGGCGATCTCGCCCAACAACAAGATGCCGGCCATCGTCGACCATGCGCCGGCTGACGGCGGCGCGCCGCAGAGCGTGTTCGAATCCGGTGCGATCCTGCTGTATCTGGCCGAGAAGACCGGTCGCTTCCTGCCCACCGATGCGCGTGGGCGCATCGCCACGCTGGAATGGCTGTTCTGGCAGATGGCCGGGCTGGGCCCGATGAGCGGCCAGATGGGGCATTTCAACGTCTACGCACCGCAGAAGATTCCTTACGCCATCGAGCGCTACGACAACGAGGTGCGGCGCCTGCACGGGGTGATGGACAAGCGTCTGGCCGGGCATGCCTTCCTGGCCGGCGAGGAGTACACCATCGCCGACATGGCCAGCTATCCGTGGGTCGGCGCCTACGATGCGCTGCCGGCAGATTTCGATGCCTTCCCGAACCTCAGGCGCTGGCATCAGGCCATCGCCGCCCGCCCGGCCACCCAGCGGGCGTATGCGCTGCGCCAGCAGGTCAATCCGAACGCCGGCAAGCCGCTCAGCGACGACGAGCGCAAGCATCTGTTCGGCCAGCGCTGAGGCCCCTGCGCTGGCCGCTGCGCGCGCCGGGCATGGCCCGGCGCTACCCGCCCGTCAACGGCCGATGTGCCGTGCCCGGTCCCTGCCATGGGCAGAAGGTCATGCTGCCTTCCCGCACGGGCTTGGTTAGGATGGGGGCTGATCGCCACCGCACATGCTGCGGTGGCGGACCTGCCGTTTGCCGGGATCCTCCATGCGCCACCTGTTCGCTTCGCTTGCCCTCATGCTCGCCACCAGTACTGCCGCCCACGCTGAAAAACTGACGCTGGAAGCCATCACCGGTCCATTGCCGCTGTCCGGGCCGACCCTGATGAAGCCCAAGGTCGCTCCGGACGGTTCGCAGGTCAGCTTCCTGCGCGGCAAGGACAGCGACCGCAACCAGCTGGATCTGTGGACCTACGACATCGCCAGCGGCCAGACCCGCCTGCTGGTCGACTCCAAGGTGGTGCTGCCGGGCACCGAGACCCTCAGCGACGAGGAGAAGGCCCGCCGCGAACGCCAGCGCATCGCGGCGATGACCGGCATCGTCGATTACCAGTGGTCGCCGGACGCACAGCGCCTGTTGTTCCCGCTCGGCGGCGAGCTGTACCTGTACGACCTGAAGCAGCAGGGTCCGGCAGCAGTACGTCAGCTGACCCACGGCGAAGGCTTTGCCACCGACGCCAAGCTGTCGCCGAAAGGCGGCTTCGTCAGCTTCATCCGCGGCCGCAACCTGTGGGTGATCGATCTGGCCAATGGCAGCCAGCTGCAGCTGACCGGCGATGGCAGCGCCACCATCGGCAACGGTGTGGCCGAGTTCGTGGCCGACGAGGAAATGGACCGCCACACCGGCTACTGGTGGGCGCCGGATGATTCGGCCATCGCCTTCGCCCGCATCGACGAAGCACCGGTACCGGTACAGAAGCGCTACGAGGTCTATGCAGACCGCACCGATGTCATCGAACAGCGTTACCCGGCCGCCGGCGATGCCAATGTGCGCGTGCAGCTGGGCGTGATCGCGCCGGCCGCCGCGGCACAGCCGCGCTGGATCGACCTGGGCAAGGAACAGGACATCTACCTGGCGCGCGTGGATTGGCGTGATGCCCAGCACCTGACGTTCCAGCGCCAGTCGCGTGACCAGAGGCAGCTGGATCTGGTGGAAGTGGCATTGGACTCAGACCGTCAGCGCGTGCTTGCCCATGAAACCAGCCCCACCTGGGTGCCACTGCACAACAGCCTGCGCTTCCTGCAGGACGGCAGCATGCTGTGGTCGTCCGAGCGTACCGGCTTCCAGCATCTGTACCGCATCGACAGCACGGGCAAGGCCACCGCGCTGACCCACGGTGACTGGCCCGTGGATGAACTCCTGGCTGTGGATGAAGCGGCCGGCAAGGCCTATTTCCGCGCCGGCATCGAGACGTCGCGCGAGAGCCAGATCTACGCGGTCCCGCTGCAGGGCGGACAGGCGCCACAGCGGCTGTCCAAGGCGCCGGGCATGCACAGCGCCAGCTTCGCGCGCAACGCCAGTGTCTATGTCGACAGCTGGTCCAACAGCACCACACCGCCGCAGATCGAGCTGTACCGCGCCAGCGGTGAGAAGATCGCGACGCTGGTGGACAATGATCTGGCCGATCCCAAGCATCCCTACGCGCGCTATCGCGATGCGCAGCGACCGGTCGAATTCGGCACCCTGACCGCTGCCGATGGCCGGACGCCGCTCAACTACAGCCTGATCAAGCCTGCCGGCTTCGATCCCTCCAAGCGCTATCCGGTGGCGGTGTACGTCTATGGCGGCCCGGCCAGCCAGACCGTCACCGACAGCTGGCCCGGACGTGGCGATCATCTGTTCAACCAGTACCTGGCGCAGCAGGGCTACGTGGTGTTCTCGCTCGACAACCGTGGCACCCCGCGGCGTGGCCGTGAGTTCGGCGGCGCGCTCTATGGCAGGCAGGGCACGGTGGAGGTGACCGACCAGCTGCGCGGCGTGGCATGGCTGAAGCAGCAGCCCTGGGTCGACCCCGCGCGCATCGGCGTGCAGGGCTGGTCCAACGGCGGTTACATGACCCTGATGCTGCTGGCCAAGGCGTCGGACAGCTATGCCTGCGGCGTGGCCGGTGCACCGGTCACCGACTGGGGGCTGTACGACAGCCATTACACCGAACGCTACATGGATCTGCCGGCACGCAACGAGGCCGGTTATCGCCAAGCGCGCGTGCTGACCCACATCGACGGACTGCGCTCCCCCCTGCTGCTGATCCACGGCATGGCCGATGACAACGTGCTGTTCACCAATTCGACCAGCCTGATGAGTGCGCTGCAGAAGCGCGGCCAGCCCTTCGAACTGATGACCTACCCGGGCGCCAAGCATGGCCTGTCCGGTGCCGATGCGCTGCACCGCTACCGTGTGGCCGAAGCGTTCCTGGGACGTTGCCTGAAACCCTGAGTCACAACCGGGAAGGAGCCCGCCGATGAACCACCTGCCCCCCCCTGTTCCTGGCCATCCCGTCCATCCCCCCGGCTGGTGGCGCCGTCACTGGCGATGGGCGATGCCTCTGACCGTGGTGGTGTTCCTGGGCGTGCTGGGCGGTTCCGCGGCATGGAGTGTGATGCGCTGGGGCGAAGCCGCACGCGAGAGTCCGCCGATGCGTGAGGCGATGCGGCGCGCCGGATGCAGCATCGAGCTGGTGGAGGCCTTCGGCGAACCGCTGCGCGCCGGCTCGCTGCCATTGGGCAGCATGCAGACCGCGATCACCGGTGAGCGCGATGTGGGCCTGACCGTGTCGCTGGAAGGGGCCCATGCGCAAGGTCGCCTGTTCGTGCAGGGCATCCGCCGCGACGATGTCTGGGACTACCCGGTGATGTATGTGCTGGGTGCGGACAAACAGACCTTCGATCTGACCGCGCTGGACGATGAGGAGGCTGCGCAGGAGTGCGAACTGCAGGCCTGCCGCGAGCGCGGTGGCTGCCCGATGACGGCCGCGTTCTGACCGGCGCCATGACTTCCCACCGATTGTCGCCATCGCCATGAGCGCGTAGGGTGCGGGCAACCCTGTCCTGGAGTGCTTCATGAAGCCGATCGCGCTGGCCGTCGCCCTGGCCCTGACCGCTGCACCGCTGCTGTCCGCCCCCCCGGCCCTGGCCGCACCGGCCGCCAAGGCCACCACGCCTGCCAGCCCCGCCTGGGTCGCGCGCAGCAATGCGCTGGCGCAGATCCTGCTCGACGCGCAGGGACCGTTCCAGCCCGAGCAGACCGGCTTCTTCGGCGTGCCGGGCTATGACGACAAGGTGGCCGACCTCGGCCCGGACAATGGCGCGCGCTACCGTGCCGCGACAGCCAAGGCGCGCGACGAGCTGCAGACCCGGCTGGCTACGGAGAAGGATCCCAACGTCCGCCAGGACCTGCAGATCATGATCCACGCCGCCAACCAGAACATCGAGGGCAGCGAGCTCAACGACAAGTACCTGCTGCCGTGGACCGATGCGCCGCAGACGGTGTTCAGCGGCCTCAATCTTCTGCTGTCCGACCAGGTGCCGGCCGAGCGCCGGGCCAAGGCGCTTGATCGCCTCAAGGCGTACGCCGGACTGACGCCGGGCGGCACCGCCTTCACCACGCTGGCGCGCCAGCGCTACGAAGAGCGCCTGAAGGACAGCGCGCTGCTGCAGCCGACGAAGATCGAAGTGCAGCAGTCGCTGGACAACGTCGAGACCTACATCAGCGGCATCGAGTCGCTGCTGAAGAAGTACCAGATCAGCGGTGCCGATGAAGCGATGAAGGCCCTGGCGGGGCAGATGAAGGAGTACGCGGCCTGGACGCGCAAGGAGGTGCTGCCGAAGGCGCGTACCGACACGCGCCTGCCGGCGCCGCTCTACGCATACCAGCTCAAGCAGGTCGGCATCGACATCGACCCGAAGCTGCTGATGCAGCGTGCCCAGCTGGAGTTCATGGAAACCCGCTCGGCGATGCAGCAGCTGGCGCCGCTGGTGGTGAAGGAGAAGGGCCTGAAGGTCGCCGACCCGACCGATCCGGTCGCCGTGATCCGCGCGCTGAAGGCCGACAAGATCGCCGACGACCAGCTCGAAGGCCACTATCGCAAGGTGATCGACGCCATCGATCCGCTGATCCGCGAGCATGGCATTGTCGACGTGCCCAAGCGTGCCATGCAGATGCGCCTGGGTTCGGCTGCCGAGAGCGCCGCCAGCCCGGCACCGCATTTCCTGCCGGCACCGCTGGTGAACAACACCGGGCAGCAGGGCACCTTCGTGCTGCCATTGGGCAACCCGGCGGCCGGTGCCGGCGCCCAGTACGACGACTTCAACTTCGGTGCGGCCGCGTGGACCCTGAGCGCGCATGAGGGCCGTCCCGGCCATGAGCTGCAGTTCACCGCGATGGTCGAGCGCGGCGTCTCGCTCGCGCGCACCATGTTCGCGTTCAATTCGGTGAACGTGGAAGGCTGGGCGCTGTACGCCGAAGCGGAGATGGTGCCGTACGAGCCTCTGGACGGGCAGATGATCGCCCTGCAGTTCCGCCTGCTGCGCGCCGCGCGCGCGATGCTTGATCCGATGCTCAACCTCGGCCTGACCGACCGTGCAAACGGCGAACGGGTGCTGATCGAACAGGTCGGCCTGTCCAAGGCCATGGCCACCCAGGAGCTGGACCGCTACACCGTGCGCATGCCCGGCCAGGCGGGCAGCTACTTCTATGGCTACACCCGCATCCTGGAGCTGCGCATGCAGACCGAACTGGCACTGGGCGCGAAGTTCGACCGCCTGGCGTTCAACAACTTCCTGCTGGACCAGGGCCTGCTGCCGCCGGATCAGCTGGCCGACGCAGTGAACCAGGTGTTCGTGCCGAAGTACCGGAAGAAGTAACGGTAGCGCCGGGCCATGCCCGGCGAGCGCAGCGGGGAAGCGAAATGCCGCCGGGCCCGGCCCGGCGCTATCCGCGGTGACGCTGCTGCGTCACCGCTGTGGCGTGATCACCTGGGTCGGCAACCGTGCCGGCGGCGCCGGGTTCGGCACCCAGATCGCCACGCCTGCGGCGCGCTTCTGCGTGGTCGGAATGCCAATGCCTAGACCGCCGCCCACATGCGAGCCATAGCTGCCGGCGCCCACGGACATGCCCACCGGCGAGCCGCTGCTGCCCACGCCCATCAGCACTACGCCGTTGGCGCCCAGTGCTGCCGCTTCGCGCTTCAACCGCGCCACGGCGGCGTCGGTCTGGCCCTGGGTGCCGAAGCCCACCGCAGAGGCGGATTCCAGCTGGGCGATCTCCTGCGAGCCGGCCGGCGGCGTTGAATAGATCTGCACCTGTGCCGGGTCGATCGGCGCCCGCGCGCGGCCCAGCATGACCTTGGAGGTGCTGGCACAACCGGCGGCGGCCAGCAGCATGGCCGCCAGTGCGGCCCAACGGATGTTCATGGCAATACCCCTGCAGGACTGGATGGGATCATCGGTGGGCCACTCTGAATCGGCGCCAACGCCCTGTGCGCCGGGCATCCAGACGCTAGCACGGCCGAGGTGAGCGGCCCGCCAACGGGAGTAGGCGAGGGCGGCCGGAACGTCTATGGTTGGGGCCGGGAACCAACTGCGGGAGAGCGGCGATGGGTGTGATCAGTCTGTTGTGGGGTGTACTGGCGCTGCTGTGGATGATCCTGGCGCTGATACCGCTGCTGGGCTGGGGCAACTGGTTCCTGATTCCGTTCGCTGCGGTCGGCGCGGTGATCGCCGCGCTGGGCATCCTGTTCACCCACCCGAGCAAGCGCGGCCGGGCCTGGGCCGGCCTGGTCCTGAACGGCATCGTGGTGGTGGTGGGCATCCTGCGCCTGGGCCTGGGCGGTGGCGTGATCTGAACCTGCGGCCGGGTGCGACCGGGCGTCGCAGGGCTGCGGCCCGCAGCCGGGCAGGGGCGTACAATGAACGGCTGCGCGAGCCTGCGCGTGCCTGTGAATCCGCGCCCGGCGCGGCTGCCCCATGATCATCCGACCTCGTCCCCACGGCTGGCAACTGCTGTACATCCTGCGCGGATCGATCGTTCCGGCGATCGCACCGAAGGTGCTGGCCATCCTGATCCTGTCCATCGCCGTCGCCGCGGTGGTGGAGCTGGCGCCGCCGACCGGCATCGAGCGCGTCTCGGTCACGCCGTTCACCCTGCTGGGCCTGGTCCTGTCGATCTTCCTCAGCTTCCGCAACAGCGCCTGCTACGAGCGCTGGTGGGAAGGCCGCAAGCTGTGGGGGCAGTTGGTGTTCGAATCGCGCTCACTGGCCCGGCAGGTGAACCTGCTGCTGGTGGATGACGCAGGCCGCCGCCGTCGCATCGCCTATCTGGCCACCGCCTTCGCCCATGCGCTGGCCGCCCGCCTGCGCGGCCGCATCGTGGCGCTGGCGGCCCTGCCGTGGCTGGACAAGCGCCAGCGTGCGCAGCTGGCCGAGCGCGAGAACGTACCCGATGCATTGCTGGCGATGATCGCCGCCGAACTGGCGCAGGCGCTGCGCAGCGGCGATCTCGATCCGATCCTGTACGCCCAGCTGGAAGACCGCCTGCATGCGATGTCCTCGATCCAGGCAGGCTGCGAGCGGATCCTGACCACGCCGCTGCCGTTCGCCTACACCCTGCTGCTGCACCGCTGCGCGTGGATGTTCTGTGTGCTGCTGCCGTTCGGCCTGGCCAGTTCGCTGGGCTGGGGCACGCCGGTGCTGTCGGCGGTGCTGGCCTACGCCTTCTTCGGCCTGGACCAGCTCGGCGAAGAAATGGAAGACCCGTTCGGCCTGGAGCCGAACGATCTGCCGCTGGACGCACTGGTGCGCACGATCGAGATCGACCAGCTCGACGCGCTCGGTGAACGCCCCCTGCCCGAACCCCTGCTGCCGCAGGGCTATCTGTTGCACTAGCCACTCCTCGGAGCCTGCCATGCCTCATCCCCACTACCGCCCGCGGCGCATGCGCCATGACGAGTTCTCACGCCGCCTCATGCGCGAGAACACGCTGACCACCGACGATCTGATCTATCCGGTGTTCGTGCACGAACCGGCCGGCCGCACCGCTGTGCCGTCGATGCCCGGTGTGGAGCGGTTGTCCATCGAGGAACTGCTGAAAGTGGCCGAAGAGGCGCTGGAGCTGGGCATCCCGGTGATCGATCTGTTCCCGGTGATCGACGCCTCGCAGAAGTCGCTGGATGCCTCGGCGGCATGGGCGGAAGACGGGCTGGCGCAGCGTGCGATCCGCGCCCTGAAGTCGCGCTTCCCGGAGCTGGGCGTGATGACCGATGTGGCGCTGGACCCCTATACCACCCACGGCCAGGACGGCATCATCGATGACAAGGGCTACGTGCTCAACGACATCACGGTCGAAGCGCTGGTCAAGCAGTCGTTGTCGCATGCCGAAGCCGGCGCGGACATCGTCTCGCCGTCGGACATGATGGATGGCCGCATCGGCGCGATCCGCCGTGCGCTCGATGCCGACCATCACCTCAATGTGCGCATCATGGCCTACTCGGCCAAGTACGCCTCGGCCTTCTACGGCCCGTTCCGCGACGCGGTGGGCAGCGCGGCCAGCCTCGGCAAGGCGGACAAGAAGACCTATCAGATGGACCCGGCCAACGGTGACGAGGCGATGCGCGAGATCGCGCTGGACCTGGAAGAGGGCGCCGACATGGTGATGGTCAAGCCGGGCATGCCGTATCTGGATCTGGTGCGTCGGGTGAAGGAACAGTTCGGCGTGCCCACCTTCGCCTACCAGGTCAGTGGCGAGTACGCGATGATGAAAGCGGCGTTCGCCAATGGCTGGCTGGACGAGCGCGCCTGCGTGATGGAGTCGCTGCTTGGTTTCAAGCGCGCCGGCGCCGATGGCGTGCTGACCTATTTTGCGCCACAGGTGGCGCGCTGGCTGCGCGAGCGCTGACAATAGCGCCATCGATGGAGGGAGGAACGGCTGATGGGACCCGAACTGGGATGGATGCAATGGCTGATCTGGGGCGTCGGCACGCTGGTGTTCGGTGCCGTCATCGTCGGCGTGTTCATCGCAGCCTGGCGGGCGAGCAAACGCCCTCCCGAGCAGCTCTCCGCCGCCCGTCGGATCGCCCGTGAACAGTCCCTGCCGGACAGCGTGCAGGCCGAACTGGCCGCGCTCAACCAGCGCAAGGACAGGGGCCAGCTGAGCGAGGCGGACTACGAACAGCAGCGCGCCAAGGTGCTGTCGCGCTGATTGCGGTGCCCGGGCCGGGATCTACCGCATGCACCCGGCCACGGCAGGCACTTTCGGTATCGCCAACCGGTAGAGATCCACGCCCCCGGCACGCGGCGCCTTCGCCGCACTGCTGGCGACCAGCATTTCCCCCGGCTTGGCGTTGTCGATCACCGGCGCACCGGTCCAGCCGCCTGCCTGGTTGAAGGACAGCCCCAGCGGCTGCAGCGCCACGCCGCTCCAGGCGCACCCGCTGCTCCATACCTGCGCGCTCGTGCCGCTGCCACGACTGAACACCACGGCGCCATCGTTGCCCAGCCAGTCAGCGTCAGTCTCGTCATCGGCGCTGTTCAATGCCGCCAACGCGGTGGCCGGACCCCGCGCGCCCTCGGCATCCAGGGTGGCCACGAACAGATCCCAACCGGCGCCACGGCCCTGCTGGCGCGCGAACAGCAGCCGCCGGCCATCCATGCTCAGCGCTGGACCGCGCTCTTCGTACCGCCCACGCTCGCCGCGCAGGGCCTGTGCGTTGCCAAGCTGGCCATCGCGGGTCACGGCGGCACGGTACAGCGCCAGCTGGCCTTCGGTGCCCGCCGCGAACAGCAGCCAGCGGCCATCGCGGCTGAAGTAGGGATCCCGGGCCTCACCGCTGACGTCGACCGCCAGGGCCTGTGCCTGCTGCCAGCGGCCATCGATCAGGCGGGCCTGCCACAGGCCCCAGCCGCCCTCGCCGCGGCGGGCGAAAACGATGCGCTGGCCGTCGGCACTGATCGTGCCGCGAGCCTCGTCGGCACGGGTCGAGACCACGCCCATGCCTTCGATGCCGTACTCGTTCAACGCCATCGCCACGGGGGCAGAGAGTAGACTGGCGGCAAGCACCAGCAGGGTCGGGGTGATGCGCATCATCCGGGTCCGTGCACGAAAGAGCATCAGTCTAGCCAGCTTGAGGAATCCATGACCGACCGTTACGCCGTCTTCGGACACCCCGTCGCCCACTCGAAGTCGCCGCAGATCCACGCGACGTTCGGTCGCCAGGAAGGCATCGCCATCGATTACCGCACGATCGACCTTGCCCCCGACGCCTTCCTCGTCGGCCTGGAAGCGTTCGCCGCCGAAGGTGGTGTCGGTGCCAACGTCACCCTGCCGCACAAGGAAGCCGCGTTTGCGGTCTGCACCACGCTGACGGCCCGTGCGCGCCGCGCCGGTTCGGTCAACACGCTGCTGCGCAAGGGCGAGCGCTGGCATGGTGACACCACCGACGGCATCGGCCTGGTGCGCGACCTGACCGACCGCCATGGCCTGGACCTGCGTGGCCGCCGGGTGCTGATGATCGGCGCCGGTGGCTCGGCCCGCAGCGTCGCCCCGGCGCTGCTCGATGCCGGCATCACCGAGCTGGTGGTGGTCAACCGTACGCCGGAACGCGCCGATGAACTGATCGATGCGATGGGCGAGCCGGGCCGCGCCATCAGCCGCTACTGGGAAGACCTGCGTGAGCTGGGTGATTTCGAGCTGATCGTCAACGCCACCTCGGCCGGCCGTGACCGCGACGTGGAATTCAAGCTGCCGCTGTCGCTGGTCAACTCGATGACCACCGCGGTCGACCTGAACTACGGCGAGGCGGCCATCGCGTTCCTGGCCTGGGCGCGCGCGGCGCAGTGCCGCAATACCGTCGATGGCCTGGGCATGCTGGTCGAGCAGGCCGCCGAGAGCTTCCTGCAGTGGCACGGTGTGCGCCCGCAGACCGACGAGGTCTACCAGCAGCTGCGGCAGGGCGCCCTGGCGCTGGCCGGTGAGGACTGAGCGATGGACAACATGACCCTGCTGGTGACGGTGCTGAGCATGGTGGGCGTGCGCCTGCCGGTGCTGATCGCGCTGTGCGTGGGCCTGGTGTGGGTGGTGGGCGCGCCGCGCGATGCCACCCGCAGCGGCGCGCTGGCCGGGCTGCTGCTGTTGCTGCTGGCCAGCCTCGGCAGCATGGCAGCGGGCATCCTGCCGATGTGGATGGTCAGCAGTGGTGACTTCAGCGCGGTTTCGAGCATGAGCGCCATCCTGGGCGTACTGCATTTCGCTCTGGCGATGGTGGAAGCGATCGGCATGGTGCTGCTGGTCTGGGCGCTGGTGCGCCTGCTGCGCCAGCGGCCGCCTGTGGTAGGCCGGTAAGGTCGTGCCGGGCATGGCCCGGCGCGACCGTCGATGGTCGGGTAGCGCCGGGCCATGCCCGGCGGAAGCGCCGCATCTGCCCCGGCGCTGTACCGCCATCCAGCCCATGACCGCCAAGGGCCGACGCCGCTGACCCTGTTCAGCGCACGCGCCTCGGTCCCGGCCACCGGCCATGCGACAATGACCGGCCTGATCCAGCCACGGTAGTTCCCGGCGTGACCGAAACCGTCGCCGCTCCGCGCACGCTCGATGAGCCCTTGAAGGACGCGATCCGCAAGGCTTATACGACGCTGCAGGCCAACACTCCCGGCTTCTCCACGCGCCGCTCGCAGAGCCAGATGATCGGCGTGGTGTCGCGCGCGTTGTCGAAAAGCGGTGGCGTGGGCGTGGTCGAGGCACCCACCGGCGTCGGCAAGAGCCTGGGCTACCTGACCGCCGGCGTGCCGATCGCGCTGGCCAGCAAGAAGAAGCTGGTGATCAGTACCGGTACCGTGGCGCTGCAGTCGCAGCTGGTCGAGCGCGACATCCCGAACTTCCTCAAGGCGACCGGACTGGAAGCGACCGTGGCGCTGGCCAAGGGCCGCACCCGCTACCTGTGCACGCGCAATGCCGCCGAGGCCCAGGGCGAGGGCTCGCAGGGCGGCATGTTCGAGGATGACGCGCCCCTGTTCGACCGGCCGCTGGCGCCGATCGAAATGGATATCGCCAAGCGCCTGACCGACGCCTTCACCCGTGGCAGTTGGGATGGCGACATTGACAACGCACCGGAGACCATCAGCCCCGGCCTGCGCAGCCGCATCACCACGCCAGCCTCGGGCTGCGCCGGGCGCCGCTGTGCGTATTCGGCGCAGTGCGCGGTGCTGCGCTCGCGCAACACCGTGCGTGATGCGCAGATCGTGGTGACCAATCACGCGCTGCTGCTGTCGGCGCTGTCGATCGGCGACAGTGACAATGGCCAGCCGTTGATCGCCGCGCCCTCGGAGATGCTGCTGGTGCTGGACGAGGGCCATCACATCGGCAACGTCGCCATCGACCAGGGCGCGGCCAGCCTGGCGCTGGACGAGATGGCCAAACGCACCGGCCGCCTGCAGATCCTGATTGCCGGCGCGTATCGCGCGGTCGACAAGGACCGCCTCGGCAACCTGCTGCCGAACGAAGCCATCGACGTCGCCAGCAACGTGTCCAAGCAGCTGCGTGCATTCCGCGACCATGTCGAAGCGGTGTGGATGCCAGCGCCGGCCGACGAGGAACCGATGTGGCGCGCGGCCAACGGTCGCCTGCCGGAAGCGTGGCGCGAGCCGATCGAAGCGCTGGCCGACGATACCCGCAGCCTCTACAACTGGGCGCATGCCGCCACCGCGCAGGTGGCCAAGGGCAAGCCGGACGACCCGGCGCGTGAGCGCCTGCAGCGCAACCTCGGCATGGCGCTGGAGATGATCGAGCAGCAGTACAACCTCTGGCAGGCCTGGCGCCGCGAGGACAAGGACGGTGCGCCGCCGATGGCGCGCTGGGTCACCGCCACCCGCGACGGCGATCTGGTCCTGCATGGCTCACCGGTATCGGCCGCGCATGTGCTGCGCAAGCTGCTGTGGGACGAGGTGGATTCGGTGGTGATGACCTCGGCGACGCTGACCGGCGGTGGCGATTTCCAGTCGCTGGCGATCGACAATGGCATTCCCGAGGAAGCCGAGATGGTTTCGCTGTCCTCGCCGTTCGACCTGCCGAACCAGGCCGAGCTGATCGTGCCTAAGTTCCCGGTCACGCCCGACGACCGCGAAGGCCATCCCCGCGAGGTGGCGCGCTACCTCGACACGGAGCTGGACTGGGCCAAGGGCTCGATGGTGCTGTTCACCTCGCGCTGGAAGATGGAGAAGGTCGCCGGACTGATGCCTGCCGCGCGCCGCAAGCAGGTGCTGGTACAGGGCGAGATGTCCAAGACCCGGCTGATCGACGAACACCTGCGGCGCGTGGCGGCGGGCGAGGGCTCGGTGCTGTTCGGGCTGAACTCGTTCGGCGAGGGCCTCGACCTGCCCGGTGAAGCCTGCACCACGGTGGTGATCACCCAGGTACCGTTCGCGGTGCCGACCGATCCGCAGACCGCTACCCTGAGCGAGTGGTTCGAGGCGCGTGGACTCAACGCGTTCAACCTGATCGCCATTCCACACGCGCTGCGCACGCTGACCCAGTTCGCCGGCCGCCTGATCCGCACCTCCACCGATACCGGCCGCGTGGTCATCCTCGATTCGCGGCTGCTGACCCGCCGTTACGGCAAGCGCATCATCGACGCGCTGCCGCCGTTCAAGCGCGTGATCGGCTGACGATCGGAAGGTAGCGCCGGGCCATGCCCGGCGAGCGCGAAGCGCGGCTTGTGTCAGGTGCCATGACCGATAAGATCGGAACGCCGCCGGGTACGGTCCGGCGGCGCCTAATCGCCCAGCAGCGCGGTGTTGCGCACGGCGCCCTTGTCGGCGCTGGTGGCGAGCAGGGCGTAGGCCTTCAACGCGCTGGTGACCTTGCGTGGGCGCGCCTCACGCGGCTTCCATCCCAACGCATCCTGCTCGGCACGGCGCGCATCCAACGTCGCCGCATCCACCAGCAGATCAATCCGCCGCGCCGGAATATCAATGCGGATGCGGTCGCCGTCGCGTACCAGCCCGATCGCACCGCCCGCTGCCGCCTCCGGCGAGGCATGCCCGATCGACAACCCGGACGTACCGCCCGAGAAGCGCCCGTCGGTCAGCAGTGCACACTGCTTCCCCAGTCCCTTCGATTTCAGGTAGCTGGTGGGGTAGAGCATTTCCTGCATGCCGGGGCCGCCTTTCGGGCCTTCGTAGCGGATGACCACCACGTCGCCCGCCTTCACTTCGTCGGCGAGGATGCCGGCCACGGCCGCGTCCTGGCTCTCGAACACGCGCGCGCTGCCTTCGAACACGTGGATGGATTCATCCACGCCTGCGGTCTTCACCACGCAACCGTCTTCGGCCAGATTGCCGCGCAGCACGGCCAGTCCGCCTTCTGTCGAGTAGGCATGCGCGACGCTGCGGATGCAGCCTTCGGCGCGGTCCACGTCCAGCGTGGGCCAGCGCGTGGCCTGGCTGAACGCCACCTGGGTGGGGATGCCGGCCGGGCCGGCACGGAAGAAGTCGTGCACGCTTGATTCGCTGCTAACCGCCACATCCCAGCGCTCGAGAGCATCGGCCAGGGTGCGGCTGTGCACGGTCGGCACGGTGGTATCCAACAGGCCGCCGCGCGCCAGCTCGCCCAGGATGCCGTACACGCCACCCGCGCGGTGCACGTCTTCCATGTGGTACCTGGGCGTGTTCGGCGCCACCTTGCACAGCTGCGGCACGCGCCGTGACAGCGCATCGATGTGGGTCAGGTCGAAGTCCACTTCGGCTTCCTGCGCGGCGGCCAGCAGGTGCAGGATGGTATTGGTCGATCCGCCCATGGCGATGTCCAGGGTCATCGCATTGGCGAACGCGGCCTGCGTGGCGATGCCCCGCGGCAGCGCGCTTTCTTCCTCGCCGCCGTACCAGCGGTGGCACAGTTCGACGATCAGGCGGCCCGCGCGCAGGAACAGCTGTTCGCGGTCGGCATGGGTGGCCAGGGTCGAGCCGTTGCCGGGCAGCGACAGGCCCAGCGCTTCGGTCAGGCAGTTCATCGAGTTGGCGGTGAACATGCCCGAGCACGAGCCACAGGTCGGGCAGGCGCTGCGCTCGAACTCGGCCACCTTTTCATCGCTGGCGCTCTCGTCGGCGGCGATGACCATCGCATCGACCAGATCCAGCTTGTGCTCGGACAGCCGGGTCTTGCCTGCTTCCATCGGCCCGCCGGACACGAACACCACCGGGATGTTCAGGCGCAGTGCGGCCATCAGCATGCCAGGGGTGATCTTGTCGCAGTTGGAAATGCACACCAGCGCATCGGCGCAGTGCGCGTTGACCATGTACTCGACCGAGTCGGCGATGATCTCGCGGCTGGGCAGTGAATACAGCATGCCGTCGTGGCCCATCGCGATACCGTCGTCCACGGCGATCGTGTTGAACTCCTTGGCGACGCCGCCGACCTTCTCGATCTCGCGCGCGACCAGCTGGCCGAGGTCCTTCAGGTGCACGTGGCCCGGTACGAACTGGGTGAACGAGTTGGCGATGGCGATGATCGGCTTGTGGAAATCGCCGTCCTTCATGCCGGTGGCACGCCACAGGGCGCGGGCGCCGGCCATGTTGCGGCCGGCGGTGGAGGTGCGGGAGCGGTATTCGGGCATGGCTGGCGGAACGGGCGGGCCGTACGACATGGGGTGTCGGACGATCATCGCCAATTTTTTCGGTTGCTGCTGCAACCACCGCTCGTCTGCGCGGCGCCGCCGGGCGATGCGGCGATGGCGGATCGGGCCTGACGAAAATGAAACGCCGTTCATCTTTCGGACTTTGCCGATTCCGGTTGTTGGCCCGGATCGGGCATCATTGGGGTATTGATCCGCTGCTTGAGGCATGAGGCCATGAAACGTTCCCGCACCACCGCGCTGCTGCTGATGAGCGCTGCACCGCTGCTGTTCACCGCCTGCCAGAAGGAGCCGGAGGTGAAGGTGCAGGAAGGCCTGTTCACTTCGGTCGAGGCCTGCACCGAGGCCACCGGTGATCCGTCGTCGTGCCGCAACGCGTTCGCCGAGGCGCAGAAGCAGGCCGCCGACGCTGCGCCGAAGTACGCCACCAAGGAAGCCTGCGAGCAGGACTACAAGCCCGAGCAGTGCGTGCAGCAGCACACGTCGGCAGGTACCTCGTTCATCGGCCCGATGATGATGGGCTTCTTCATGTCCCAGATGCTGAGCAACCGCGGTGGTCTGGCCCCGCAGGCGCCGGCGTCGGCACCGGCCTACCAGGACAAGAATGCGGGTTGGGCGCGTTCGGCCCCGGGCGGTACGGGGGGCCTGAACACCGCCAGCGGCATCGGCGCCGGCAAGGCGGGCCTGGCACCGGTCACCACCGAGCCGAACCGTGCCGTCACCGCCAGCCGGGGTGGCTTCGGCAACACCAGCGCGCGTCGCAGCACCAGCGGCAGCTACGGCGGCTGATCGACCCATGCAGCGTATCCGTATCGCCGAGCGCGCCCACTGGCGGGCGCGCGCGGAGGAAGCCGGTTTCCGCTTCCACACCATCGACGGCCAGCCGTACTGGG
The DNA here is from genome assembly GCF_056757995.1 of Stenotrophomonas sp. STEN147. Taxonomy (NCBI): domain Bacteria; kingdom Pseudomonadati; phylum Pseudomonadota; class Gammaproteobacteria; order Lysobacterales; family Lysobacteraceae; genus Stenotrophomonas; species Stenotrophomonas sp. STEN147. The sequence continues at coordinate 71,368 of NZ_JBRRCG010000004.1, read as the reverse complement.
ATGAAAGCGCGTATTACGCCTTCACCCTGCGCCAGATCGAACAGGACATCGAAGATCCCAGCGCCGAACTGCACCAGATGGCGCTCGACCTTGTCGGCGACGTGGTGGCCAGCGAGCGGCTGATGGACCAGCTGGCGATTCCCGCGCATTACCGCGACTGGATCGCCGACAGCTGGCGCCAGCGCCAGCCGCATCTGTACGGCCGGCTCGATCTGGCCTATGACGGTACCGGTCCGGCCAAGCTGTACGAGCTGAACTACGACACGCCGACCTCGCTGTTCGAGGCCAGTTTCTTCCAGTGGCAGTGGCTGGAGGACCAGCGCAACGCCGGCCGCCTGCCGCAGCATGCCGACCAGTTCAACGCCATCCATGAGGCACTGGTCGAACGTTTCGGCGAACTCGCCGGCCGCCTGCCGCCACCGCTGTACTTCAGCGCCGTGGGCAGTTCGGAAGAGGACCGCGGCACGGTGGAATACCTGCGCGACTGTGCTTCGCAGGCAGGCCTGCACGGGCAGGGCATCGCCATCGAAGACATCGGCCTGTCCGCGGACGGCCGCTTCACCGCGCTGGACGATTCGGTGATCGGCACGCTGTTCAAGCTGTACCCGCTGGAAGACCTGATGGCCGAGGAGTTTGGCCGCGCGCTGCCCGGCTCGGGCGTGCAGCTGCTGGAACCGGCATGGAAGGCGGTGCTGAGCAACAAGGGCATCCTGCCATTGCTGTGGCAGCGCAATGTCGGCCACCCGAGCCTGCTGGAGGCCCACTTCGACGACGGCAGCGCGCTGGCCACCGGCTGGGTGCGCAAGCCGCTGTTCTCGCGCGAGGGCGCCAACATCGAAATGCACCTCGCTGATGGCAGCACCCAGCGCAGCGACGGCCCCTACGATGGACCGGCGATCATCCAGCGCGCGCATCCGCTGACCCGCTTCGAAGGCGGTTATCCGCTGATCGGCAGCTGGGTGGTCGGTGACCACGCCTGCGGCATCGGCATCCGCGAGGACGACAGCGCGATCACCCGCGACAGCGCGCGCTTCGTACCGCACGCGATCGTCGACGAGGCGCCGACGCGGATCTATGTCTGAGTACCGTTCGCACCCGCGCACATAGTGGAGGGTAGCGCCGGACCATGCCCGGCGGGTGCGGTGATCCGCCGGGCATGGCCCGCGTTGTTACCGATCAGAGCAGGCCTTCGCGCTTCACGGCCAGGTAGCGTTCCACCAGCGCGGCCGGCAGGGCATCGGCGGTCACGTCCAGAACCATCACCTTCTCGCTGCGCAGTGCCTCGTGCGCCTTCGCGCGCTGCTGCAGGTACAGCGCCGCGGCGCCGGCCTGCGCGGCGTCCTCCAGCGTATGCACCTCGCCTTCCAGCGCGCCGTCCAGCTCGTGCTCGCGTAGGCTGGCCACGCACACCAGGTGGCGGCGCTGCAGCAGGCGCACCGCGGCCAGGAGGTCCTCGATGTCTTCGTCGCGCACGTTGCTGACCAGCATCACCAGCGCACGGCGTCGCTGGCGCAGGGATACTTCGGTGGCGGCGGCCAGGTAATCGGTGGCTACCGGCTGCGGCTGCAGGTCGTAGCTGGCGCGCAGCAGATGCTCGACCGTGCCCATGCCGCGCTGTGGCTGCACCCACCGACGCTCGCCGCCGACGGCGAACAGGCCAGCCGCATCGCCCTGCCGCAACGCCAGGTAGGCGACCACCAGCGAGGCGTTCAAGGCATGGTCGAAGTGCGAGAGTCCGCCTTCGCTGGCCAGCATGCGGCGGCCACTGTCGAGCATCAGCAGCAACTGCTGGTTCTTCTCGTCCTGGTACTCGCGGGAGATCAGCTTGCGTGCGCGGGCGGTGGCCTTCCAGTCGAGCTGGCGCAGGCTGTCGCCGACGCGGTACTCGCGCATCTGGTGGAAGTCAGTGCCCTCACCACGCCGGCGCTTCACGTGGGCGCCCACCAGGCGTGAGGCCTGATCGGCGCTGAACAGCGCGAAGCGGGTCAGCGGCACGAAGTTCGGATAGACGCGGACGTCCAGCAGAGGGGGCAGGGTGCGCTGCTGCCACCACAGGCGCCATGGCGAGCGGATGCGCAGCTGCACGCCCTCGAAACGGAAGCGTCCGCGCTGCTGCGGCTGCAGGGTGTAGTGCAGCGCGCAGGCATGCCCGGGACGCAGCTGCACGCGCTGGGGCAGCGACTCCAGTGGCCAGCCACCCGGCACCAGATCGAATACCTGCACCCGCATCGGCTCTGTGGTCTGCAGGCGCAGGCCCACCTCGCGGCGCACGCCCAGGGCCAGCGCTTCGGGCAGCTCGCGCTGCACCTGTGGCGACGGTCGCCGGGCCTGCCGCCACAGGTCCAGCAACGCCAGCGTACCGATCACCGTGGCGACCAGTGCCCAGCTCCAGCGCGGCAATGCGCCGGCCAGCACCACGCCTCCCAGCGCAGCCCAGGCCAGCAGTAGGACCAGCAGCAGCGGCGCAGGCCTCATCGGCGCGGTGCTTCCACCTTGGCCAGCAGCGCACCCAGCACATCGTCGGCGTCCTGGCCTTCGATCTGCAGTTCCGGTGCCAGCGCGATGCGGTGGCGCAGCGCCGGACGCGCGATGTCGCGCACGTCATCGGGGGTGACGAAGTCACGACCGGCCAGCACGGCCTGCGCGCGCGCAGCACGCACCAGTGCGATGCTGCCGCGCGGTCCAGCGCCCACGGCGATGCCGGGCCATTGCCGGGTGGCGGCGACGATGCGCACGGCGTAGTCGATCACTTCGTCATCGACGGTGATCGCGGCCGTGGCCTGCTGCAGCTGCAGCAGTTCTCCGGCGCCCAGTACGCGCGGCACCCGGCTCAGGTCGAAATCGCTGGCGGCGCGGCCACGGGTGATGGCCGTGACCATGCGTTTCTCGTCCTCCAGCTGCGGATAGTCGATCAGCACCTTCAACAGGAAGCGATCCAGCTGCGCTTCCGGCAGCGGGTAGGTGCCTTCCTGTTCCAGCGGGTTCTGCGTGGCCAGGGCCATGAACGGCGGCGCCAGGGTGAAGGCCTTGCCTTCGATGGTCACCTGGCCCTCCTGCATCACTTCCAGCAGTGCGGACTGGGTCTTGGCCGGTGCACGGTTGATCTCGTCGGCCAGCAGCAGGTTGGTGAACACCGGCCCGCGACGGATCTTGAAGCTCTCGCTCTTCGGATCGTAGACGGCGTGGCCGCTGACATCGCTGGGCATCAGATCCGGCGTGAACTGCACGCGGCCATAGTCCAGTTCCAGTGCCTGCGCCAGTGCGCGCACCAGCAGTGTCTTGCCCAGTCCGGGCACGCCTTCGATCAGGACATGGCCGCCAGCCAGAAGGGCAACCAGGATCTGGTCAAGCACGTCGGCCTGGCCGATGAAGGCGTGGCCGACGGCCTGGCGGATGGCGTCGACGCGTTCGATCAGGCGGGCATTGGCGGCCGCCGGACGTTCGGGGACTTCGGTCATAGCAGGGATCTCATCTGGAGCAGCAAGCGGATGCGCTCGCGCAGGGCGGAGGAATCGTGCGGCGGAGGCGGAGTCAGGGCACTGGCAACGCGGCTGCGCGGCCACTGCAGCAGTTCGGCGATGGCCTGTTCGCGTGGCGCGCCTTCCAGCGCAGCAGCGAGTGGCGCGCGCAGGCGCAGGCGATGCAGGAACAGGGCATGCACGGCCTGGTACAGGCGCACGCCCTGGCCGAAGCGCAGCAGCAGTTCGCCGCTGGCGCGCACATGTTCCAGCAGCGAACGGCGCTCGATCACCGGCGATGGCAACAGGCTGCCGAACCGCTGCGAGCGCGCCCACAGCCAGGCCAGCAGCGCCATCAGCAGCGGTAACCACAGCGGCCAGCCCTGGTAGAACAAGCGCACCCACAGTGACGGCGGACGACTGGCATAGACCAGCCACATGGCGCCCTTGCCGTAATTGGGATCGAGCAGGTAGCGGGTCAGATCGCGGTGGGAACGGTCGTGCAGGCCGTCGCTGGCCTGGCCCTTGGCTGCGGCCATCCGCGCGGCTTGCGACTCCACTTCGCTGCGCATGAAATCCATGTCCGCCAGCACGCTCACCCGGCCCTGGCCGTGACGCAGGCGCGCGAACACCAGGTCGTGCCCGCTGCCCCACCGGCGTTCGGTCCGTGCCTCGGCGGCGAAGCCAAGCGTGAAGCGGCGGCCCTGGCAGAATTCCACGTGGCCGGGATCGTCCTGGACATGGAAGGGCTGGCAGTCGCTGCGCTGGTACAGGCTGTCCACGCCGAGTGCATCCAGCAGCGGCCCCTGCGTGCTGCCGGCATCGTCCTCGGCCGGCGGCGGCGTGCGCAGCAGCAGATGGCCACCGCCGTCGACCCACGCCAACAGCGCCCTGGCGGCCGGCGCCGGCAGCTCGCTGCTGTCCTGCAGCAGCACCACCGTGTCCCGCGGCCCCAGCACCATCTGCTGCAGGTCCAGCCGCGGCCGCGCATGCACCTCGATGCCATCGGCGCGCAGCGCCTGCCCGAGTACGTACAGCGGGTTGTAACGGGCCTCGCCCTGCGGCGGCAGCGTGATCGTTTCGGTGACCCGCTCATGGGTACGCATGAACAGGATCGCCAGCGGCACGCCGAGCAGCAGCAGCGTCCCCAGCAACAGTGACCAGAACAGGCGCGGGTTCATGCCTGCCACCCGTACTGCTGGCGCAGGGTCGTGGCCAGCGCATCGAAATCGCCGCGGCTGGGCAGGTGACCACCGTAGGCGGCGTATTGCCACATCCGCACGATGCGCGCGAACAGTTCACGGTCGACGCTGTCGGGCATGCGTCGCGAGGCACGCAGGCACTGCGATTCGGTGGCGCCCGGAGGCAGTGCGATGCCGGCACGCTCGCTGACCGTGCGCACGCTGGCCCGGTACAACAGGGCCAGCGCCTGGCGCGGCCGGCCCTGGTCCCACAGCAGACCAGCCTGGGTCGCCACGTCCGGCGGCAGCACCACCGGCAGCTCGACCTGTTCCTCGACCACATGCGGCGCCGCTGCGGCCCGGCGGCGGCCCGAGCCGCGCAGCCACGGCAGCCACAACCGTGCAGTCAGCACCAGCACCAGAAGGAGGGCACCGAGCAGGCCCCACAGGCCCCATTCGGCCAATCGCGCCAGCCAGGCGATGCTGCTGCTGCGCGACGTGCGTTGGCTCTGGCTGCTGCCGTCACGTTCCAGTTCCTTGCGTGCGTCCTTTTTCTCTTCCGCCTCTTCGATCGCTTTCCACTGCGTGACCTGGCGGGTCGGGCGCTGCAATGGATCCTCGTAGGCGCGGTTCACGGCCTGGCGGAAGCCCGCGGTATCCACCGGGGTGTCGCCGAAGATCATCGCGGGTGTATCGCCGGGGTTGATCTGCGGTGCCCGGCGCGCGTCGCTTTTGCGGTTGCTCGATGCGTCACGGTCCTGCGCGTGCGCCGGCGCGGATGCGAGCGGCAGTGCCAGGCACAGCAGCAGCGCCAACGACGAGGCAACCGGCAGCAGGCGTTCGCGCAGCCGGCGCAGGGCGATCTCCACGTCCCAGGCTTCCATCTGCGTACGTCGATTCAAGTACAGGCCGAACCCGGCACCGACATAGAACGGCCCGATCAGTACGGAGGCCAGCCAGCAGGCCAGATTGAATCCCAGCTTCGCCCAGGCAGGCGTGTCCTTGCCGATCATGTCCCAGGCCGCACGCCAGGAATCGGAGAGCAGCTCGAACGGGATGAACATGAACACCGCACCGATCGCGCCTGCGACCAGTACGGCCTCGAACACCATGCAGGCGACGGTCAGCACCAGCGCTGGACCCGCCGCGCCGGCTGCGACTGCGCGCCGGCGCGGGCCACGCTGTTCGGCGGTGTTGCCCTCCAGCAGGTTGACCGGCAGGCACAGGCTGCGCAGCACGCTGAAGCGACGCCAGCCCAGGTAGCCCCAGAAACCACGGTTGCCCCACTGCCGCTGTGCCCGCAGGGCGGCCAGGGCGGTGACCGGCTCGCCGAACACACCGCGTGACAGCACATACAGCGGCGCGCGTTCGAACACGGGCTTGCACCACCACATCAGCAGCCAGGCCAGGCCGAATGCGTCCAGCCACCAGCCCAGTGCGTTGGCGATCACGAACAGCGGTGCGCTGGCCAGCAGCCAGCTGCCCCACACCGCACGCGCATGCCGGCGGGTCAGCGCGCTGCCCAGCTCCATCGCTTCCCAGCCGCTGCGTGCGCGCAGCACGACGTCCAGGCGATCAATGCGCATCGCCGCCTCCGCGTCCGCCACGCCACAACCACAGCAGCACGCCGGCCCACAGCACCCCGGCCACACTGAACTTGCCCCACGCCGGCACTTCGGCAATGGACGACCAGAACGCCTCCACGAACGCCGCGACCAGCAACATGAAGGCCACGCCCAGGCACAGCCGGGCACCGATGCGGCCACCTTCGACCAGTGCGTCCAGGCGGCTGCGGCGTCCGGGCGCCAGCAGCTTCATGCCCAGCTGAAGACCGGCGCCGCCTGCGATGACGATGGCGGTGAGCTCGAATGCACCGTGGCCGACCACGAAGCGCCAGAAGGGATCACCATGGCCGATGTGCTGCAGGTGGCCGGCCACCGCGCCGATGATGACGCCGTTGAACAACAGCACCAGCAGCGTGCCCAGCCCGGCCAGCAGGCCGCTGGCGAAAGTGCGCAGGGCGATGCTGATGTTGTTCATGATGTAGTGGCCGAACATCATCCAGTCGGTACCGCTGTCGCGGCCCAGGCGTTCGGCAGCCGGGTCGTACATGCGTTCCATTTCGGCGATCTGGCGGTTGTCCATCACCTGGTGGATCAGGTCCGGGTACAGCTGCACCAGCACGAAGCAGCCCACCGCCGGCAGCGCGAACATCGCCAGAGCGGCCCACATGCTGCGTGCCTGGCTGCGCACCAGCAGCGGGAAATCGGCCACCAGGAATTCAAGCGCGCGCCGCCAGCGCGTGGGAGGTGTCCGGTACAGCACGCTGTGGCCCTGCTGCATCAGCTGTTGCAGGCGCTGCACCAGCTGCGGGCTGTAGCCCCGCTCGCGGGCCAGTGCCAGCTGCTGGCACAGCCGCCGGTAACGCTGTGGAAACGCAGTGTCGTCCAGCGTGGTGGCCGCGGGCTGGCGGCGGCGACGGCGGGAGGCGCCGGCACGCAGCAGCAGCCACTGCTCCAGGTCCAGCCATTCCTGCTGATGGCGGGCGACGAACTGTTCCTGCTTCATCGCCGTCCCAGCAACCAGTTGGCCATCGCATACAGGCGCAGCACGCCGACCTGGCCATGGGTGCCGGTCAATGGTTCGGCGATGGCGGCCAGTTCCTGCTGGCGGAGCGGTGCCAGCCGCGGGGCACGCTCGGCGAAGGCCAGCAGTGCAGCCTGCTCCTCCGGCCGAAGCGGCTGCGGCGGCGCCAGCACGCTGTCGATGGTGGCCGGCGGCGGCAGGTACAGCGCTGGCGCGTGCACCACCACGGTGCCGGCGACCAGATCACCCAGGCGGCGGCCATGCGCGTCGAACAGGCTGCTGAGCAGGCCCAGCGCGTAGGCGAACGGCAGCATGTCGACGGTCCGCAGCAGGTTGCGGGTGATCGCCGCCATCCAGCCCACCGGCGCGCCATCACGGGCCAGCACGCGCAGGCCCAGCGCGCGCTTGCCCGGGGTACGGCCCCACAGCGCCTCGCAGACGATCGGATACGCCCAGTACACCAGGAACATCAGGGCCAGGTAGAGGCCGGTGCCGAATTCCTTCAACAGTGCCAGCGGGATCGACAGCGCGGCAAGAATCGCGAAACGAATGGCCAGATCGACCAGCCAGGCCAGCGCACGTGGCACCGGACCGGCGGCCGGCAGCTGCAGCGGCACGCCTTCCGGCGTCACCACCTCGCGGTAGGTGTCGAGCATCGGTGCGGCCATCAGAGCGACGGCCTTCGTTGTGGGCGCTGGAGTCCTCTCCGGCGGGCAACCACAGGCATGGGGGTCTCGACAGTTCCTGGTCGGGCCCAGACTTTAGCAGAGCGCGCCGGCAGTCGAGGGCCTCAGCCCAGGTATTCGTCCTTCAGCCGGACGTAGTGGTCGGCCGAGTAATGCAGCGACTCGATCTCCCTGTCGCTCAGCATGCGCGCCGGCCGGGCGGGATTGCCCAGCCAGAGTTCGCCTTCGCCGACCACCTTGCCCGGGCCCACCACTGCACCGGCACCGACGAAGCCGTGGCGCTCCACACGCGCGCCATCGAGGATGCAGGCGCCCATCCCGATCAGGCTGTAATCGCCGATGCTGCAGGCATGGATGATGCAGCCGTGGCCGACCGTCACGCCTTCGCCGATCAGGGTCGGATGGCCGGCCTTGTTGTACGGGCTGTGGTGGCTGACGTGGATGATGGTGCCGTCCTGCACGTTGGTGCGGGCGCCGATGCGGACGAAATTGACGTCGCCACGGATGACGGTACCCGGCCAGATCGAAACATCGTCGGCCAGCTCCACGTCACCAATGAGGGTACACGCCGGGTCGACGTATACGCGTGCGCCGAGCACCGGCATCTTGTCGCGGAAAGGGCGCAGCGGGGTCATCGGTGTCTCCGGAAATCAGGGCGATCGCGACGATGATACGCGGGCCGCTGCGCTCGCCGGGCATGGCCCGGCGCCACCGTCGATGCTGCGTTACGCCACGCGTCCGCGCCGTGCACGCTCCAGGTGCACGAGCAGCAGCGAGATCGCGGCCGGCGTCATGCCGGGGATGCGCTGCGCCTGGCCGATGGTCTGCGGACGCACACGTTCCAGCTTCTGCAGCACTTCGGCCGACAGGCCACGCACGCTGGCGTAGTCGAAGCCTTCAGCGATCGGCGTGGCTTCGTGCCGCTGCTGGCGCGCGATCTCGTCGCGCTGGCGGTCCAGGTAGCCGGCGTATTTCACGCCGATCTCGACCTGCTCGGCCACCTTGCCATCGGCCACTGCCGGGCCGAGCGAGGGCACCTGCATCAGCTGCGCGTAATCCAGCTCGGGGCGCTTGATCAGGTCGAGCACGTTGGTTTCGCGGCTGACGGTCACCCCCAGCGTGTCCTGCACTTCGCGCCCCAGGGCATTGGCCGGGGTCGCCCACAGCGCCCCCAGCCGCGCACGTTCGGCGGCCACGGCAGCCTGCTTGGCCTCGAACGCCATCCAGCGCCGATCATCGACCAGTCCCATGTCGCGGCCAACCGGAGTCAGGCGCTGGTCGGCGTTGTCCTCGCGCAGCTGCAGCCGGTACTCGGCGCGGCTGGTGAACATGCGGTACGGCTCATTGGTGCCGTGGGTGATCAGATCATCCACCAGCACGCCCAGATACGCTTCGTCGCGGCGCGGGCACCAGCCATCCAGGCCGCGCACCTGGCGGGCCGCATTGAGGCCGGCCAGCAGGCCCTGCGCGGCCGCCTCTTCATAACCGGTGGTGCCGTTGATCTGGCCAGCGAAGAACAGGCCGTTGACCAGCTTGGTCTCCAGCGAAGCCTTCAACCCGCGCGGATCGAAGAAGTCGTACTCGATGGCGTAGCCGGGGCGGGTGATGTGCGCGTTCTGGAAGCCCCGGATGCTGCGCACCATCTCCAGCTGCACGTCGAACGGCAGCGAGGTGGAGATGCCGTTGGGATAGATCTCGACGATGCCCAGCCCCTCAGGCTCGACGAAGATCTGGTGGCTGGCCTTCTCGGCGAAGCGCACCACCTTGTCCTCGATGGAGGGGCAGTAACGCGGGCCGATGCCTTCGATCTGGCCGCTGTACAGCGGCGAGCGGTGCAGGGCGTCACGGATGATCTGGTGGGTCTGCTCGGTGGTATGGGTGATCCAGCAGCTGACCTGCTGCGGATGTTCGTCCACCGAGCCGAGGAAGGACATCACCGGCCGCGGCGTGTCACCGGGCTGCTCGTCCATCACGCTGTAATCCAGCGAGCGGCCGTCGATGCGCGGAGGCGTGCCGGTCTTCAGGCGGTCGACCTGGAACGGGCGCTCGCGCAGGCGCGCGGCCAGCGTGGTGGCCGGCGGATCGCCCATGCGGCCGGCGGCGTACTGGGTCGGACCGACGTGGATCTTGCCGGCCAGGAAGGTGCCGGCGGTCAGCACCACCGCCTCCGCATCGAAGCGCAGGCCGGTCTGGGTGATGACGCCGCGCACGGCGTCGCCCTCGATGACCAGATCATCGACGGCCGCCTGGAACACGGTCAGGTTGGCCTGGCCCTCGACGAGGGCGCGGATCGCCATGCGGTACAGGTTGCGGTCGGCCTGGCAGCGGGTGGCGCGCACCGCCGGACCCTTGGAGGCATTGAGCGTGCGCCACTGGATGCCGGCGCGGTCGGCGGCATGCGCCATCGCCCCGCCAAGGGCGTCGATCTCCTTGACCAGATGGCCCTTGCCGATACCGCCGATGGCCGGATTGCAGCTCATCGCGCCCACCGTTTCGATGTTGTGGGTCAGCAGGAGGGTGCGCACGCCGGTGCGGGCCGCGGCCAGCGCGGCCTCGGTGCCGGCGTGGCCACCGCCGATGACGATAACGTCGTAACGATGGAAGGAGTGGGTCATGGGGGCGGAGTCGATGGGGGCGGACGCGGCCGGAGGCGGTGCCGGGGTGGCGATTTTAGCGCCATTCGGCAGGGCGACGCCCGGAGAGGCCAGGGCCGGACGAAATTGACCCTAAAGTTGGCAGGATTTTTGCAGATAACCCAATAGCACCCATCGTGGCTGGCGCCGAAGGCGCCCGTGACCGGAATTGGAACAGGGGCCGGTACAGGCGCACGATGGGGGAGCAGAGGGCCGGCAGTCGGGGGACTGTCCGGCCCTGTTTTTCTTCGCGGAAGGCATCGGCAAAAACAGACGGCCCCGCATTGCGGGGCCGTCTGCCTTCAGAGGTGCCGACATCCGACAGGGCCGGAACAGGGGGGATCCAGATGTTCCTGTCGGATATCGACGTAGAGCTTTCCGCGACGGCCCATACCGCTTCTTGTCACTTTGTGACGCGGGCCGTCACAACCGCTTTAGATTGCCGCTTGGACCGTGTGAAATGCAAGACGGTTCAGCGCTCAAGTGTGCGCTGCGTCGCACGATCCATGTTGCGCCAGGGGGAACCGTTCATCCTGGGCGCACTCGGTGCCGGCGCCGGGCGGGCCGGCGGTGCCGGGCGCTGCACGCTTGGCTGCGGCGGACGTCGCATCGAGTCCATGTTCCGCCACGGTGAGCCACCATTGTTCTCGCGCGGCGGACGCGGCGGACGGTTCTCGCCATTGCCCGGCGGGCGCGGTGGCGGGCGGTGGTTGTGCGGCGGACGATAGATCGGACGCGAGTAGTACGGGTAGCCATAGCCGCCGTAATAGCCGCCATAGCCTCCGTAGTACGGGCCGTAGTTGTAGGGATAGCCGGCGGGGTAGCGGTACTCCACCGACGGCGCACCGTGGTAGTAGCTGCCGCTGCGGCCACCGCCGACATAGTCGTAGGTGGTGCAGCCGGTCAGGGCCAGCAACAGGCCACCGGCAAGCATCAGGCGCGTTTTCATGTGGGTCCCCCCAGAACGGGTGTGCAGTCAGCTTCGGGCGTGGGCATTGAATCGGCCCTTAATTCCACCACCCAGGATGAATGGCGGCGAAGGCCTGCATGCTGGCATGACCCGTGCCGGGTCGCCAGCACGAGGGCATACGTTAATCTTGCGTCATGAGCGATTCACTGTTGCCCCGTGCCGAAGATGTTCTGGCTGCCGCCGCGAGGATCGCGCCGCACGCAAGTGTGACGCCGGTGCTGCGCTCGCGCACCCTCGACACGCTTGCCGGCGCACGCCTGGCCTTCAAGGCCGAGCACCTGCAGCGGGGCGGCGCGTTCAAGTTCCGGGGCGCCTGCAACGCCGTCTGGTCGCTCTCGGACGAGCACGCTGCCCAGGGTGTGGTCACCCATTCATCGGGAAACCATGGCGCGGCCCTGGCGCTGGCGGCACGGACGCGGGGCATTCCCTGCCATGTGGTGGTGCCCGAGGGCGCCGTCGCCGCCAAGCTGGCCAACATCGCGCGCCATGGAGCCACGCTCTGGCGTTGCGCGCCGACCATTGCCGAGCGTGAGGCCACCTGCGCCAGGGTGCAGGCCGACACCGGTGCAACCCTGGTGCACCCGTATGCCGATCCGGCGGTGATGGCAGGGCAGGGCACCGCTGCGCTGGAACTGCTGCACAGCGACGGGCCGTTCGACGTGCTGGTGGTGCCAGTGGGCGGTGGTGGCCTGGCCAGCGGTACTGCACTGGCGCTGCAGCTGGCCGGCCCGCAGACCCGGCTGGTGCTGGCCGAACCGGCTGGTGCCGACGATACCGCCCGCTCACTGGCCGCCGGCGAGCGGCAGGGCGCGTTCACCCCCGATACCGTCTGCGATGGCCTGCGCACCCTGATCGGTGCGCCCAACTTCGCGCTGCTGCGTGCTGCCGGTGCGGAGGTCATCGTGGTCGACGATGCCGCCACCCTGGCGGCGATGCGCCTGCTGTGGGAGGTGCTCAAGCAGGTGGTTGAACCGTCTTCGGCGACGGTGCTGGCGGCGGTGCTGTCCCAGCCGGAACGGTTTGCCGGGCAGCGGGTGGGGCTGGTGCTGTCCGGTGGCAACGTCGATCTTCCCGCCCTGCGCTGGGGCATGCCTTGAGCCGCGGCCGGCACCGCGAGCGTACCGGCCTGTTCGGTTGGGCGTGGCGGCTGTTCGTGCTGCTGGTGATCTGGCTGCTGGGCGTGACCGCATGGATCGTCTGGGTGGGAGAGCGCGATCAGGCCGCGCAGGCCGATGCGATCATCGTGCTCGGTGCGGCCGCCTATGACGCCAAGCCGTCGCCGGTCTTCGAGGAGCGCATCCGTCATGGCCTGGACCTGTACGAGGCCCGGTATGCGCCGCTGCTGATCTTCACCGGAGGATATGGCGGCAGCGGCGCCCGCTTCTCCGAATCGCAGGTGGCGCGGCGCTATGCGCTCAAGCACGGCGTTCCGGACGATGCGATCCTGATTGAAACCGCGTCGCGCAACACCGTGCAGAATCTGATCGAGGCCAAGCGGCTGATGGACCAGCGCAACCTGCACCGGGTGATCATCGTCAGCGATCCGCTGCACATGGCACGCGCGCTGCGCCTGAGCCGGGCGCTGGGCATCGATGCGCTGGCGTCATCGACGCCGAGCACCCGCTTCCGCAGCTTCCACACCAGCTGGCGTTTCCTGCTGCAGGAAATCTATTTCTTCCATCGCGATCTGGTGCGGCCACCGCTGAGTTCGCCGGCCAATACCTGAGCGGCTGCCGCCTGCTTCGGGTGGGTGCCGACCTTGGTCGGCACAACCTGCCAGATCGCGATGCCGCAGGCATTGTGCCGACCAAGGTCGGCACCTACCAGAACGGATTCCGTGCATGAGTCGGTAGTCGCCGACCTTGGTCGGCGCATCACCCGTGATCGATCGATCAGGTCTGCTTGCGGCGGATCGGAATGGCCGACACCGGTACCGAGGCCACGTCGTGGCCGCCTTCGCGGATCGGCGCGCCCGGGTCCGGTGCCCAGGCATGGGCATAGATCACTTCCCAACTGCTGGGCAGCGTGCCATCGGCACGGCGCATCGGCTCGTAGGCGGCCGCCGCAGCGGCGAAGCGCCCGCGGCCGGTCAGCGTATGCCGACGGTCCACCCGCGCATTGGTCGCGCCCATCGCCCGCAGTTCGCGCATCAAGGCGGGCAGATCCTCGTAGGTCAGGGTGAACAGGTCGCGGTCCAGCACGGGGTCGCGGAAGCCGGCCATCATCAGCGCGTCGCCGAACTGTGCGATCTGTGCGAAACGGCTGACGTGCGGGCGATCATCGGCAGCAGCGAACGCTTCGTTGAGCTCGATCAGGGTTTCCGGTCCGAAGGTCGAGCACAGCAGCAGACCGCCGGGCTTGAGCACGCGGCGGAAGCCGGCGAACACCGCAGGCAGGTCGTCCACCCATTGCAGGCAGAGATTGCTGAAGATCACATCGACACTGTTGTCGGCCAGCGGCAATGCCGCCGCATCGGCGCACAGGCGCTGGAAGGGCTTCCACCACCCGGCCTGGCGCCTGGCCTGATCGAGCATCGGCAGGGCGATATCCAGCGCGATCACCTGTGCCTTCGGCCAGCGCTTTTTCATCAGTGCGCTGGCATGGCCGGTACCGGCGCCGATGTCCAGCACCACCTCGGGCCTGCGTGCCTCCAGGTAGTCCAGCGATTCCACCAGACGTGACTGCACTTCGCGCTGCAGGGCAGCGGCGGCATCGTAGCTGCTGGCGGCGCGGGAGAACGCACGGCGCACATGGCGGGGATCGAAGTGGGACGGCATTGCAGGATCTCTCAGAACGTACCGGGGTAGGCGCCGCCATCGATCAGCAGGTTCTGCCCGGTGATGTAGCCGGCCTGTGCACTGCACAGGAAAGCGCAGGACGCGCCGAACTCGTCGGCGGTGCCGAAACGGCCGGCGGGGATCTGCTGGCGGCGGCGCTCGGCGATCTCTCCGGCATCGCCATCCTTGCCCGCGCTGTGGGCGAAGTTGGCGCGCAGGCGATCAGTGTCGAACTGGCCCGGCAGCAGATTGTTGAGGGTGACATTGTGGGCGACCGTGCGCCGCGACAGGCCGGCGACGAAGCCGGTCAAGCCACTGCGCGCGCCGTTGGACAACGCCAGGATATCGATCGGCGCCTTCACCGCAGACGAGGTGATGTTGACGATACGGCCAAAGCCGCGTTCGATCATCGCGTCCACGGTAGCGCGGATCAACGCGATCGGCGCCAGCATGTTGGCGTCCAGTGCAGCGATCCAGTCGTCACGCTCGAAGCTGCGGAAATCGCCCGGCGGCGGGCCGCCCGCGTTGTTGACCAGGATGTCCACCTGCGGGCAGGCGGCCAGCGCAGCGGCACGTCCGGCGTCTGTGCTGACGTCGGCAGCGACCGCGCGCACCTCGCCGGCGCCGGGCAGTGCGCGCAGATGCTCGGCGGCGGCCTGCAGCGCTGCTTCGCCGCGCGCAACGATCACCACGTTCACGCCTTCGCGCACCAGTGCGCGCGCGCATCCCAGGCCCAGCCCCTTGCTTGCACCGCAGACCAGGGCCCAGCGGCCCTTGATACCCAGATCCATGCGTCAGCCCTGCGCAGTTCGAAGGAGCGTCATTGTCCGCCATCCGCCGGTGTCAGGCCGGCAACGAAGCGTTGCAGGACGGCGGCCACTTCGTCGGCGTGGCCGAGGAAGGGGGCGTGGCCGCCGTGAGCGATGGTCAGCGCCTGTCCGCCGGGCGCGAGCGCTGCTGCAGCCTGTATGGCGGCCGGTGGCACCAGCCTGTCGCGTTGACCGGCGATCCACAGGCTGGGCTTGCCCAGTGCCGGCAGGGCGCCGCGCAGGTCGGTGCTTTCCAGCAGCTGCAGACCCTCCAGCAGGGCGCGTGCGGTCGGTGCACCGCGTTCCACCAGGCGCTGGCGCAGGGTGCGCAGTTCCTCGCGGGCGTGCGCCGAACCCATCACATCCAGGGCCAGGAATCGTTCCAGCGTGCCACCGAAATCGCTGGCCAGCTCGCGGCCGAACTGCTCGAACACGGCCGGCTCCACCGCATGCGGCCAGTCGTCGCCGCGCACGAAGCGGGGCGTGGCGGCGATCATCGCCAGTCCCCGCACTTTCGGCAGGGTTGCCGCGGCATGCAGTGCGAACAGCCCGCCCAGCGACCACCCGCACCACACCGCCGGTGGCGTGGCGGAGGCGATCGCGTTGACCACGAAGGGCAGGCGCAACGGCGTGGTGTCCCCGCGGCTGTGGCCGTGTCCGGGAAGGTCGACCAGGTGCAGGGTGAACTGCTGCGCCAGGCGCTGGACCAGTGGCGCGAACACACCACCCTGCAGGGCCCAGCCGTGGATCAGTACCAGGTCCGGCCCCTGGCCGGCGACTTCGATATGCATGCGGAAACCAGCAGAACCTCAGGCCAGGGCCGGCAGCGGCGGTGGCGCGGCCTCGCGCGGCGTGATCGAGAGGCGATCACGCGCGCTGGCGATGGCCTCGACCAGCCCCCGCACCTGGTCTGCCGTGTGCAGGGCAGAGAGGGTGACGCGCAGGCGCGCCTTGCCTTCCGGAACGGTCGGCGGGCGGATCGCTCCGACCAGCCATCCCGCCTGCTCCAGCGCGTTGGACAGCGCCAGTGCGGTGAGGTCATCGCCGCACAGCAGGGGCTGGATCGGTGTCTCCGATGCCATCAGGTCCAGCCCGTGGCGGCGCGCTTCGCCGCGGAACAGTGCGATCAGGTCGACCAGCTTGGTGCGGCGCCAGTTGTCGCGGCGTGCCAGGCGCACTGCTTCCAGTGCCGCCGCCGCCAGCGCCGGCGGCATCGCGGTGGTGTAGATGTAGGGGCGGGCGGTTTCGGCCAGATGCTCGATCAGGTCTTCGCCGCCCAGCACCACCGCGCCGGCACTGCCCAGCGCCTTGCCCAGGGTGACCAGTTGCAACGGCACGTCGTCCACGCCCAGACCGGCGGCCGCCACCGTGCCCCGGCCATCGCCGACCACGCCAACGCCATGTGCATCGTCCACATAGAACAGTGCCTGCTGCAGGCGCGCGACCAGTGACAGTGCGCGCAGCGGCGCGACGTCGCCGTCCATGCTGAAGACACCATCGGTGGCCAGCATCGCTGCGCCATCGGCTGCGTGCCTGAGCTGGCGCATGGCCCCTTCCGCGTCCAGGTGCGGATAGCGGCGCAGGCGTGCGCCCGCCAGCCGCGTGGCATCGAGCAGACTGGCGTGATTGAGCTTGTCCTGCACGCAGACGTCGTTCTCTTCGCTCAGCAGCGCCTGCTGCACCGCCAGGTTGGCGGAAAAACCGCTGCCGAACAGCAGTGCGCGCGGGTAGCCCAGCCACTCGGCCACTTCGCGTTCCAGAGCATCGTGCATCGCGTGGTGGCCGCAGACCAGGTGCGATGCGCCGGCCCCGGCGCCTTCGCGGGCGGCCGCGTCCTGCAATGCATTGACCACGCTGAACTGCTGGGCCAGGCCCAGATAGTCGTTGCTGCAGAAGCCGGTCAGCCAGCGGCCTTCCACTTCCAGGCAGACGCCATCGCGACGGGTGACCGTGCGCCGTGGGCGGCGACGACCTTGGGCATCGCGCAGCGCGCGCTGGTCCTGGATGCGGGCGGTGAGGTCGGGGCGGGCCATGGCGGCGGGAGGCGGCGACGGGGCGGCTAGGGTAGCGCGTTGCCGCGACGCCTGCTCGGGCCCCGTCTCAGGCTGCGTGAGCGCAGCCGCAGCCGGGTGCATCGCTGCCGATATCGGCATGCACGGTACCGCCGTGGTCGTGGCCCTCGGCGTCCACCTGCACCGCCATCGGCTGCAGGCCCAGCCGCGCGAACAATGCCAGATCGCGCTCGCTTTCCGGGTTGCCGGTGGTCAGCAGCCTGTCGCCATAGAAGATGGAGTTGGCGCCGGCCAGGAAGCACAGCGCCTGCAGTTCGTCGCTCATCGCCTCGCGGCCGGCCGACAGGCGCACCATCGAACGCGGCATGGCAATGCGTGCCACCGCGATCATTCGCACGAACTCGAACGGGTCCAGTTCGGCACTGCCGTGCAGCGGCGTACCGGCCACCTGCACCAGTCTGTTGATCGGCACCGAATCCGGATGGGCCGGCAGCGTGGCCAGGGCCAGCAGCAGGCCCACGCGCTGCGCCCGCGTCTCGCCCATGCCGACGATGCCGCCGCAGCAGGTCTTCAGGCCTGCATCCCGCACGTGTTCCAGCGTGTCCAGGCGGTCCTGGTACTGGCGGGTATGGATGATCGAGTCGTAATAGTCCGGCGCGGTGTCGAGATTGTGGTTGTAGTAGTCCAGGCCGGCGTCCTTCAGTGCCCGTGCCTGGTCGCCACTGAGCATGCCCAGCGTGGCGCAGGTTTCCAGGCCCAGTGCCTTCACCCCGGCAATCATCGCCGCCACTTTCGGGATGTCGCGATCCTTCGGCGACCGCCAGGCCGCGCCCATGCAGAAGCGCGACGCACCGGCAGCCTTGGCCTGGCGCGCCTTGGCCAGCACGGCTTCGGTGTCCATCAGCTTCTGTGCGTTGACGCCGGTGCTGTAGCGCTGGGCCTGCGGGCAATACGCGCAGTCCTCCGGGCAGCCGCCGGTCTTCACCGACAGCAGCGTGGAGACCTGCACCCGGGCGGGGTCGAAGTGCTCGCGATGGACCGCAGCGGCGCGGAACAACAGGTCGGGGAGGGGGAGTTCGAACAGCGCCTGCAGTTCATCGTGTTGCCAGTCGTGGCGGATGGCGGCGGCCATGGCAGGACCCTGGGTACGAGTGGAGCGAGGGCGGCAGTGTGGGTAGCGCTGAAGCTTCTGTCAACCAATTACATTGGTTTTTAGTTTACATTGCGACCCGCTGATCAGACTGGAGCGGATGGGCCGCGTTTCACCGTTTCGTGCAAGGCAGCCGGCCACAGTAGCCACTGCCCTACGGAAGCGCTGGCGCGCAGACTCTGTCCCATGACCGATCTCCATCGCCTTCGCGGCCGCATCAGCGCGCTGGTCCTCAGTGAGGCTTGGCGCCGCCGCGCCGCACTCTGGGGAGGTGCCGTGGCCGTGGCGCTGGTGGCCATCCTGTTCGCCAAGGCCAGCGACGCGGCGTTCCATCTGTTCCAGCGCATCACCACGCATTCGCCGTGGTGGGCGCTGCTGCTGACGCCAGGCATCTTCGCGCTGCTGGCATGGCTGACCAGCGACGTACTGAAGCCTACCCGCGGCAGCGGCATTCCCCAGGTCATCGCTGCGCTGGACAAGCCGGATGCATCGTTCCGCGCCACGAATCTTTCACCGGCGGTATCGGCCGGCAAGCTGCTGCTGACGTCACTGTCGTTGTTGGGCGGTGCCTCGGTCGGCCGCGAAGGTCCGACCGTGCACGTGGGTGCAAGCCTGATGTACCTGTTCGGTCGTTGGTTTGGTTTCAAGGACCCGCGTGAGCTGTCGCACTTCCTGCTGGCGGGCGGCGCCGCCGGCATCGCGGCAGCCTTCAATACGCCGCTGGCAGGCATCGTGTTCGCCATCGAGGAACTCAGTGGCCGCTTCGAGCACCGGTTCTCCGGCACGCTGCTGACGGCGGTGATCGTCGGTGGTGTGGTATCGCTGGGTCTGCTGGGCAACTACACCTACTTCGGCCATGTTTCGGCGCGGCTTCCGCTGGGCCAGGGCTGGCTGGCGATCCTGCTGTGCGGTGGGGTGGCGGGATTGCTGGGAGGACTGTTCGCGCGCGCCGTACTGGCGAGCGCGGCAGGACGTCCGCGCTGGCTGGGGCAACTGCGCCAGCGCCATCCCGTGCTGTTGGCCGCCGGCTGCGGCCTGGTGGTGGTGGTGCTGGCGATGCTGTTTGGTGAAGGTGCGTTCGGCACCGGCTACGAACAGGCGCGCAGCCTGGTGCAGGGCCACGCGCTGGTGGGTCATGAGTTCGGGCTGATGAAGCTGCTGGCCAATCTGGCCTCCTATGTGGCCGGTATTCCCGGCGGCCTGTTCTCGCCTGCGCTGGCGGTCGGTGCCGGGTTGGGCCACAACCTGGCGGTGCTGATGCCCGGCGTGGATCCACGCGCGTTCGTGCTGCTCGGCATGTGTGCGTATCTGACCGGCGTCACCCAGGCCCCGCTGACCTCCGCCGTGATCTCGCTGGAACTGACGGACAGCGGTGACCTGCTGCTGCCGATTCTGGCCACGGTACTGATTGCCCGTGGGGTATCCGGTCTGGTGTGCCGGGTGCCGATCTATCGTGGCCTGGCCGAGCTGCTGATGGTGCCTGGCCCATCGGCCGATGCCACGTCCGTCGATCCCGGTCGAAAGTAGGTGATCGGCGTACGTGCCCGGCAGATGCTGCCTGCGGGAGGCGACCGGCAGCCACCCTGGCAGGCCATGGAGTAGGGGGCATGGTGGTCTGCCCGTCGGCACACGATGACGGGCATTTCACCGACCCATGTCTGGTCCGTCCGCCGATGGCGTCGCTGCCTGCCATGCGCGAGCCTGCCGCATGCGCATCGTCCACCGCATTGTCGCCGGGGCCCCGTTGCAGCGGCTGCTGCGCCTGCTGATTCCGCTGCGCTGCCTGGTATGCAACGACCCGGGCCACGACGAGCTGGATCTCTGTGCGGCCTGCTACGCCGGACTGCCGTGGTCGGGTCGCGCCTGCCTGCGCTGCGCGCTGCCGCTGCCGGATGCGGCCCTGATCGTCTGCGGCAGCTGCCGCGAGGAGGCACCACCGCAGCTGGCCACGCACGCAAGCCTGCTGTACCTGCCGCCGGTGGACCAGCTGCTGGTGCGCTACAAGTTCCACCAGGACCTGGCGGCCGGACGCCTGCTCGCGCAGCTGATGCAGCGCGCGCCGCCGCCCTGGTCGTGCGCGCCGCTGGTGCCGGTGCCATTGCATGATCGGCGCCTGCGCCAGCGTGGTTACAACCAGGCCGCCGAACTATGCCGGTTGCTGCCGATGCGGGTCTGGCAGGGCCTGTACCGGCGGCGGCATACGGCACCACAGTCCGAACGCACGGCCGAACAGCGCAGGGACAACCTGTTCGACGCCTTCGATGCACATGCACCGGTGCCGCCGCGGCTGACCGTGGTCGATGATGTGATGACCACCGGCAGCACCGTGATGGAAATCGCTGAGACACTGCGCTGCGTGGGTGCCGCAGAGGTGCGCGTGTGGGTCTGCGCACGGGTTCCGTGATCGCCCTCTTCATCGCCAGCGGCTAGGATGAGGCCGATTCCGGATCGAAGGAGTGGTCATGAATTCCCCCCTGTCTCCCCTGTTGTCGGCGGTCGGTCGCAGCTGGTGGATCCTGCTGCTGTATGGCCTGGTCGCACTCGGCTTCGGCATCATCGCGATCGGCTGGCCGCTGTCGGCGGCGACGGCCCTGGCCTGGACGCTGGGCGTGATGGCCATCATCGAAGGTGTCATCAGCCTGTTCGCGCTGATCAGCGGTGGCAGCGGTGCCTCGCGTGGCTGGCTGGCACTGTATGCCATCGCCTCGCTCGGTTTCGGCATTCTGGCGGTGATCAATCCGCTCGCCACCGCCAGCGTGCTGGTGCTGTTCCTGGCGGCGTGGCTGCTGGTGGCCGGCATCTATCGCATCGTGTACGCAATCCGCGTGCGCAGGCAGATCCAGGGCGAGTGGTTGCTGATACTCAGTGGTGTGCTGGCGGTGGTGCTGGGCCTGCTGTTTGCGGCCAATCCCTACGCGGGCGTGGCCGTGACCACCCTGTGGATCGGCATCGGCAGCCTGCTGTATGGGCTGCTGCAGGTGCTGGTGGCATTCAAGCTGAGGAAGCTGAAGTGAGACGGGCGGGTTCGTTTCTGCTGGTCGCGGTGCTGGGCCTGGCCGGTTGCATGCCCGGCGCCACAGCGGATGCGCAGGCTGGCAGGGATCATCCGCCGCGTCCGGGCGTGGATGTGCGTCTGAGCGCAGTCGATGCTGCCGGCAATGGCACACCGGTGCAGTGGCAGGGTGAAACACTCGCGCTGCGCGAGCCGCCGATCGCCGGCAGTGCCGACATCGCCGATGTGCGTTACGTGCTGGACCAGAGCCAGCAGCCTGGCCTGCAGATCCGCTATCGCAAGCAGGCACACCAGCGCATCCACGATGGCACGGCCGCACTCGTGGGCCAGCGGGCGGCCCTCAGCGTGGATGGCCGCGTGCTGACGGTGGCGACGGTGGCTGGCCCGTTCGGCGAATCGATGATGTTGAGTGGCCTGCCCAGCGTGGCCGAGGCGCAGGAACTGGCATGGCACATCACCGGCCAGCGGGTGCCGGCGCCCTGAACCCTGCTCAGCGCTGCCTGGTCGCGAATCTGGCCTCGATTTCCTCCAGCGACCTGCCCTTGGTTTCCGGCAGCCAGAACGCAGCCACCAGGAAGAACACGAATGTGCATGCCGCCCAGAACAGGAACATGCTGGCGTAGCCATAGTGGCCCACGGTCGGCAGGAAGATCGCGGCGATGGTGGTGGACACGAACTGATTGATCAGCAGCGCGATGCTCATGCCATTGGAGCGGATCCGGTTGGGCATCAGCTCGGACAGTGCCAGCCATACGCAGACGCCAGGGCCCACCGCGAAGAAGGCAACGAACACGAGGATGCAGGCGGCCACCGCCCAGCCGTGGGCCGGCGTTGGCACCGGTCCGATCCGCGCCTGCTCGATGCGCAGTGGTGCGTGCGCGGCGCCGGCCGGGTCTGCGAACGGATTCAGGTGCAGGGTGCGGAAGAAGGCGCCGATGACGCTGTCCGGCTGCACGGTGCCGGCACGGTCGATACGCAGCTCGCGATCGATCAGGTTGTCACTGCGCAGTGCGCGCACGTTGGTGAAGTCGCCATAGGCGTAGGAGACGGTCAACTGCATCGGACGGCCTTCGCTGTCGATGCCGTCAGTGAGGCGTTGCCACTGCGCCTCGTCCAGTACCAGATGCAGGCCATCGCCGCTGGCTGCGGCCTGCAGCTGCGGCTGCACATCGGCGCGGCCGCGTTCGGCCTGGAAAAACAGGGTGGCGGCGGCCAGCAGCGCCACGCAGATACCGCCGCTGCCGAGCATCAGCAGGAACTTGCGGCCCTTGCGATCGACCAGCAGCAGCGCGACCACGGTCATCACCGCATTGAGCAGCTTGATCGCCACGTCGGCGCCATTGGCCACCGAACCGGACAGGCCCGCCTGGTTGAGGATGTTCACCGCATAGGCGAGCACCGAGTTGATGCCGGTGGCCTGGGTGCAGGCCAGCACCACGCAGGCCAGCACGAACGGCACCACGTAGCGGCGGCTGAGCAGCGGATCACGCCTGCCGCTCGTGCCACTGGATTCCGGTGCCTGGATGCGCGCGAGCGTGGGCTCGACCTCGGCGGCAGGCAGCACCCGCTGCAGGCTGCGACGGGCGTCGTCCACCCGACCACGGCGGACCAGCCAGCGCGGTGACTCCGACAGCCAGAAAATGCCGGCACAGAACACCAGGCCCGGCGTCAGGCAGCTCCAGAAGATGGTCCGCCACGCATGGTCCTTCACGGCGAACAGTTCCTGAGCCTGCTGTGCCAGCGGCAGCGAGCGCACGGTTTCGGCAGCGGCATCCACGGCCTGGGCGTGGTACAGGCCGATCAGCGCCGCCAGCACGAGTCCGATGGTCAGCAGCAGCTGGAACATCGCTGCACCCCGGCCACGCCGCTCCGGACTGAGCACCTCGGCCAGGTACAGGGGCACCACCACTCCGATCAGGCCGCCGCTGATGCCCTGCAGCAGTCGGCCCAGCAGCAGCGGTGTGTAGCCCGAAGCGAGCGCCATGATGGGAATGGAGGCGGTGAACAGAACGCCAGCCAGCAGCATCGCGCCGCGGCGTCCGATCAGATCGGCCACCATGCCGGCAAACAAAGAGGACAGCACACTGCCCAGCAGAACGGCTGCAACGACGAATCCCAGCTGCTGGCTGCTGAGCTGCCAGGCCTGGCTGGCGGTCGCTTCCAGATAGGGCAGGGCACCGGCAATGATGCCGATATCGATGCCGTACAGCAGGCCGCCGAGGCCGCCGATGAAGAGCAGATAGCGTACGGGCCAGCGCGGAGCGGTGCTTGCAGTCATCGGCAGTTCCTGTGGTAGCGCCGGACCCTGCCCGGCGGCGGTTCTTCGCAGATTGCGTTCTGTGGCGCCGCGCCATGCGGGGCTCTACGGCAGGGATGTTGCTCAGTGCAGCTCGACCACCCGGCCACCCACCACCACCTGCTGCAGGCGCAGTCCAGCGTCCAGCACCACCAGATCGGCGCGGGCGTCGGGCGCGATGCGACCGCGATCGCCCAGGCCCAGGTAGTCGGCCGGGAACGTGGAAACGCGCTGCGAGGCGTCGGCCAGATCCAGCCCCACACGCACCAGGTTGCGCAGTGCCTGGTCCATGGTCAGCGCGCTGCCGGCCAGCGAACCGGTCGCCAGCCGCACGCAACCGCCACACTTGTGCACGCGCTGTTCGCCCAGTGCGTACTCGCCATCCGGCATGCCGGTGGCGGCCGTAGCGTCGGTCACCGCGTACAGGCGCGGAATCGCGCGCGCGGCCAGGCGGATCACGCCGGGATGGATGTGCTGCAGGTCGGGAATGATCTCGGCGTAACGTGCATGGGCGAGCGCCGCCGCCGCGATGCCCGGGCGATAGTGATCGACGCCGGTCATGCCATTGAACAGATGGGTGAAGCCGGATGCACCCGCCTGCAGAGCAGCCACACCTTCTTCGTAAGTACCCGCGCTGTGGCCGAGCTGCACACGGATGCCCATCGCCGAAAGCGCAGGAATCAGCGCCGTGTGGTCGCCGATCTCCGGCGCCAGCGTCATCACCCGGATCGGTGCCAGCGCATGCAACTGCTGCACCAGCGCCAGCGTCGCCTCGATCGTACGGTTGGGCTGTGCGCCCAGGCGCTGGGGGCTGATGAACGGCCCTTCCAGATGCACGCCGGCGATGCATGCGGCCTCGTCGTCCGGCGCTGCCATGGTGGCGGCCACGCCCTGCAGGGCGTACTCGATCTCGTCCAGGCCGGCGGTCATGGTGGTCGCCAGCAGCGTGGTGGTACCAAAGCGCAGGTGGGTGCGGGCGATGGTGCGGGCAACGTCGCCGCCCTGCATCAGGTCAACGCCGGCAGCGCCATGCACATGCAGATCGATGAAACCGGGAAGGATCACCTGCAGCTGCGTGTCATCGCCGCCGCTGTGGTCGTCCACCTGCAGCTGGCGCACATGCGAGTCGAAGTGGACATGGCCACGTCGCCACCCCAGCGGGGTGAGGATGCGGCCATACAGGGAACGGGTGTCGGTCATGCGGGCGGCTCGGCGATGATCACTTCGATGCCCAGCCGCTGCAGGCCCTCGCGGGTTGCGTCGTCGATGCCGGCGTCGGTGATGACGGTATGGATCTGATCCAGTCGGGCGATGCGATGCAGGCTGACACGGCCGAACTTGGAGGCGTCGGTCAGCACGACGATGCGGCGCGCGCGCTCGACCATGCGGTGGTTGAGGCGCGCTTCCGCCTCATCGTGGGTGGTCAGGCCGAACTGCAGGTCCAATCCGTCCACGCCCAGGAACAGGGTGTCGAAGCTGTAGGAGTTGAGGCTGGCCTCGGCCTGGCTGCCCTGCAGCGACAACGACTGCTGACGCAGCAGCCCGCCCGTCAGCAGCACATTGATGCCGGCAGCATTGGCCAGTTCCCACGCGATGTTCAGGCCATTGGTCATCACCGTTACATCGCGGCGGCCACGCAGATGGCGGGCCAGCGTCATGGTGGTCGAACCGGAGTCGATGATGATGTTGTCACCGGCCTGCACCAGGTTCGCCGCGCAGGCGCCGATGGACTCCTTCAGGGGCAGATTCAGCGCATCCTTTTCATGGATGTCCTGCTCCTGCGGAGGCGTGCGCACCAGATTGGCGCCACCGTGGGTGCGGTTGGCCAGGCCCTGTGACTCGAAGTGGGACAGGTCGGCGCGGATCGTCACCGCGGACACGCCGAAGCGCTCGACCAGATCGGCCACCTGCACCGAGCCGTGCTCGATCAGCAGCTGCAGGATCTGTTGCCGGCGGGAGCGGGTGTTGCGCATGGCGGAGTCTCGGGTCTGCGGTGAGGGGTAGAGATTAGCCGTTCGCAGCAACGCCGGCAGCGGATCGTGTGTCCTGACCGCGTTTGCCTGCCTGGTTGGCGCTGCAGGCGCGGGCATACTCGCCCAGGCACTGGCCGATGCGGTGCTGCACCAGGGCCGTCGGCGTGTTGGCCAGGCGGCCGTCACGCACGGCGCGGTACTGCTCCGGCAGGTACTGGCTCAGCAGCACCAGCGGTGGCGTGTGCTGCTCCAGGTTGGAGAACAGGGTCTGCACGGCGCGCAGCAGTGCTGGCTCGCCCCAGTAGTAACGGCAGCGGTCACTGAAGGAATAACTGCGCAACAGGCGCAGTGTCGCCTCGTCACCCTGGTAGTAGGGCTGCCAGTACTTCGGCTGCGCCACCATCACCTCCTCCAGCACCTGTGGCAGGCGCGAGCACTGCGCGGCCGGCAGCAGTTCCTGTTCGATCGCCGCCAATGCGAACAGCGCCTCACGATAGGCGAAGGTGGCGGCGGGGCCGACCTTGAGAATCGCGAAATGATCGCGGACCAGGGCATGCAGTCCGCTTTCGCGCTGGTAGTCGGTGGAGTGCGCCTCGAACACGATGCGCGGCTGCTGCTCGAGGAAGTCGGCCAGCGCATTGGCGGCGACCGGATCGTACTCGTGCACGCTGCTGTGATCGAAATCCACGCCCGGCTGCACCACCATCGCGATCACGCGCTGCCAGGCATCGCGCAGTTCGGGGGTATCGAATGCCTGCTGGTGGATGGCCAGGGTCTGCGCGGCGGCTGCCGGCGTGGTCACCTGCAGGCCACCGGCCAGCGAGGCTTCGCCGCCGGGAACGGGCACTTCGGTGCCGATCACGTACACCGGCGCCGGCAGACCGAGCCGGGCAGCCGTGCGCTCGGCGATCGTCGCCAGCTCCGACGAACGCGCGGCCACGGTGGCATCAGGCAGCGGCACCGGATCGTCGGCGCAGGACATGCTGCAGTCCAGATGGATCTTGTGGAAGCCGGCGGCGACGTAGGCTTCGATCAGCACGCGCGCGTGGGCCATCGCTTCGGCGGCGGGGCGCTTCTGCCAGGCGTTCGGACCGAGGTGGTCGCCGCCCAGGATCAGCCGCGTGCGCGGAAAGCCTTCCTCGTCCGCAAGCGTGCCGACATAGTTGCGGTACTGCGGCGGGGTCATGCCGGTGTAGCCGCCGAACTGGTCGACCTGGTTGGAGGTGGCTTCGACCAGGAGCACCGTGTCGTGTGCCAGTGCCACGTGCATGGCCGCGCGCAGCACCTGTTCGTTGCTGCAGCAGACGCTGTACAGGCCCACAGTGTGGCCGGCGCGGTGGGAGGCAAGCAGGGTCTGCAACGGGGACATGGTCATGCTCCGGACAATCAGGAAAACGAGGGTTGGCAGGCAAGCAGCGCGGCACCGCGCGCGCCACCGGCATCGCCGAAGCGCGGGGGCACGATCGGCGGCACCTGCACGCCGTTGAACAGATGGGCAGCGATTGCCGCCGGCAGCTGCTGGTACAGCGGGGTGTACTGCGAGAGGCCGCCGCCGAGCACGATCACATGCGGGTCCAGGGCCAGCACCAGCGCAGCGAGGCTGTGGCCGAGCAGGTCGCGGTGGATGTCCAGCGCGCTGCGTGCACGCGCATCGCCGCCTTCGGCCAGTGCGATCACCGCACTGGCATCGACGGCCGCACCGCCCAGGTGGCGTTCGATCATCGCCAGACCGCTGCCGGACACATAGCGCTCCACGCAGCCCTGCAGGCCGCATGCGCAGTCGATCAACGGCAGGCCGTGACGCTGCAGCAGGTGGCCCGGCACGCTCCAGTGGCCCCACTCCCCGGCCAGGCCGTTGAAGCCGGACAGCAGGCGGCCCTGCAGGCAGAAGCCGCCACCGGCGCCGGTGCCGAGGATCGCGCCGAACATGCTGGGGTAGCCGTCGGCTGCGCCGCCATGCGCTTCGGACAAGGCGAAGCACTGCAGGTCGTTGCCGAAGTGGAGCGGACGCTGCAGGCGTGCCTGCAGATCGGCCGCCACGCTGTGGCCGGTCAGCGCCGGCACGTTGGCACTCAGCTGGCGGCCCGTGCGGCGGTCACGCACGCCGGGCAGCGCGATGCCGATGGCCGCATCGTTGCGGCCCAGTGCGGCGTCGGCGTCGGCGACCAGCGCCACCACCGACCGCAGAAAGCCATCGTAGTCACCCTGCGGAGTGGCCACCCGGCGGCGCCAGGTGACCTGCATCGCCGCATCGCACGCCACCAGCTCGATCTTGGTGCCGCCGATATCGATGCCGTAGCAGGCATGGGCGATCAACTCAGCCATGGTGGATGGTGACACCCTTGACCACGCGGTTCACCGTGCCATCGGGGAACGGATTGTCCGGGGTCAGCCCCAGCGCGGCCGAGCGCTGCAGTGCAAACAGCTGGCCGAAGGCCAGCCACACCGGCGCCAGCCAGGGATCATCCAGAACCGGCTCCAGGACGGGCACGGCGAGGGTGTAGTCATCGTCGGCACCGATGTCCGAATGCGGGCCGATGGCCAGCACCTGGCCGGCCACGCCATCGCGGCGCAGCTCGTCCAGCAGATCCTGCTCGTAGCGGCGTGCAAGCGGCTGCACGCTGCGCAGCACGATCACCAGGGTGCTGCCATCCAGCGTGGATTTCGGGCCGTGGCGGAAGCCGAGCGGCGTGTTGGCAAGCGCCAGCACGCGGCCGGCGGTCAGCTCCAGCACCTTCAGCGCGCACTCGCGCGCCAGCGCTTCCAGCGGACCGCTGCCCAGATAGATGACGCGGTTGAAGGGGCGCTGTGCCAGCGCGGCCACCGGTGCATCCCACTGCGCCTGGCCTTCGCGGGCCAGCGCAGCAAGCTGCGTCAGGCGCGCCACCCGCGTCTGCCACGGTGAGCGGTCGAACACGGTCAGCGCGGCCAGCAGCATGCAGGTCAGGCTGCTGGTCATCGCAAAGGCGCGGTCGCAGCTGGCCGACGGCATCAACAGGGTGCAGGTATCGGCACGGCCGGCACCGCGCCGGGCCAGTTCGCCATCAGCGTTGCAGGTGATGTCGAGGAAGCGTGCGTCATCCACGTCGCTGCGCACACGGTCCACCGCTGCCACGCTTTCCGGGCTGGAGCCACTGCGGCCGAACGAAACCAGCAGGGTGGGGCGGTCGCGTTGCAGATACAGGGCCGGATGGGTCAGCAGGCTGGTGGTATGCACCACACGGACGTCAGCGGCCCACTGCGCGTTGATCGCATCGGCCACCATCTCGGCGATGAAGCCGGAACTACCGGCGCCAGTGAACAACACGCGCTGATCAGGATTGTCGAGGCGGTCGCCCAGGAAGGCCTGCAGGCGTTCGCGGGCCTGCAGCAGATCCTGTGCAAGCGCGTCCCACAGTGCTGGCTGCTGGGCGATTTCAGTAGCGGTATCGGCTCCGCCCCGGCGCTGCCAGGCGGACACATCGGAAAGCAGGGTGACGTCCATTCGGAGGTTCCAGTTGGGCCATCGCACGATCTGTGTTTTCTTTCGAAATGTCAAATACCGAAAGCAAAAAGAAAGATAAAGAGCGCTTGGCGTTTCTGGTGGACCGCGATCGTCCAAAACGAAAGGAATCGAAGAATGCCGTATCGCACCAAGCTTAACAGGGGCGTGCAAGCGATTACACAAAGTACCGTGCCGCATCACCTTTCGTTTCAGTCGAACTTATCTTACTTTTTGCTTTCCATTTGTTGACATCTTTCGAATCCCTGCCCTAGAGTCGGCCCAACCGCTTTCGAAACGCCCGGTGAACGGGTTGGGAGTCCGCGTGGAAATCTGCGTTCGTCGCTCGCCGCTGATGCTGGCCCTGTTGCCGGTGCTGCTGCTGGCGTCCATGTCGGCCCACGCCGAACCCATCGGCAACCTGCGCTCGGTCACCGCCAGCAAGGCGGGCACGCCCGCCTGGGACCTGCAGACCGACACCGGCGCGCGCGTGCGCATCGAACTGCCGGCTGCCGACATTGTCCGTGTGCAGGCGGGGCGCAAGGGAGTACTGACCGGAGCCGGCGACAAGGCCGCGCCGATCGTGCTGCCCCAGCCCAGTGCCGACGTGCAGGCACAGCTGGAAGAAGATGCGCAGGAGATCCGTCTGCGCACCGGCGCACTCGTGCTGCACGTACAGCGCCAGCCGCTGCGCCTGCGGTTGGAGCGTCTGGACAATGGCCAGCCCACTGCGTTGTGGCAGGAGCTGCAGCCGCTGGACCTGGATGCTGCACAGAGCGTGCAGGTACTCTCGTCGCAGCCCGACGAAGGTTTCTTCGGCGGCGGCCAGCAGAACGGCCGTTACCAGTTCAAGGGACGCGAGCTTGAGGTGTCCTACTCCGGCGGCTGGGAAGAGGGTGATCGGCCGAGCCCGGCGCCGATGCTACTGAGCAGCCGCGGCTGGGGCATGCTGCGCAATACGTGGAGCGACGGCAGCTACGACCTGCGCCAGCCCGATCAGTCCACCCTGCTGCATCGCGAAGATCGCTTCGACGCCTACTACTTCGTCGGTGCAGATCTGCCGGCATTGATCGAGCGCTACACGCAGCTGACCGGCCGCCCCAACATGGTCGCGCGCTGGGCGCTGTCCTATGGCGATGCCGATTGCTACAACGACGGCGACAACGCGAAGAAGCCGGGCACCGTGCCCGAGGGCTGGAGCGATGGCCCGACCGGCACCACGCCTGACGTGGTCGACAGCGTGGCCAAGCAGTACCGGGCACACGACATGCCCGGTGGCTGGATCCTGCCCAACGACGGCTATGGCTGCGGCTACAAGCAGTTGCCCGAGACAGTGAAGGGTCTGGCCGGATACGGCTTCCGCACCGGCCTGTGGACGGAGAACGGTGTCGACAAGATCGCCTGGGAAGTCGGCAAGGCCGGCAGCCGTGTACAGAAGCTGGATGTGGCCTGGACCGGCAAGGGC
Organism: Stenotrophomonas sp. STEN147; assembly: GCF_056757995.1. Lineage (NCBI taxonomy): Bacteria > Pseudomonadati > Pseudomonadota > Gammaproteobacteria > Lysobacterales > Lysobacteraceae > Stenotrophomonas > Stenotrophomonas sp. STEN147. The sequence goes on along the minus strand of NZ_JBRRCG010000004.1, from coordinate 40,878 downwards.
TATCAGTTCGCGATGGACGCCAACCGCCAGGCGTTCAATGGCATCGTCGACAATTCCGATTCGCGTCCCTTCCTGTGGACGGTGATGGGCTGGGCCGGCATCCAGCGCTACGCAGTTGCCTGGACCGGTGACCAGAGCAGCAGCTGGGATTACATCCGCTGGCACGTGCCGACCCTGGTCGGCTCGGGATTGTCCGGCATGGCCTATGCCAGTGGCGATGTCGATGCGATCTTCGGCGGCAGCGCCGAGACCTACACCCGCGACCTGCAGTGGAAGGCCTTCACTCCGGTACTGATGGGCATGAGTGGCTGGTCGTCGAACGCGCGCAAGCACCCGTGGTGGTACGACGAACCCTACCGCAGCATCAACCGCGACTATCTGAAACTGAAGATGCGCCTGACGCCGTACATGTACGGGCTGGTGCACGACGCCGCGCAGACCGGCGCACCGCCGGTGCGTGGGTTGATGTGGGATTACCCGCGCGATCCGCACGCGCAGGACGAAACCTACAAGTATCAGTTCCTGCTGGGCCGTGATCTGCTGATCGCACCGGTCTACCGCAGCCAGGCGGCCAGCCGTGGCTGGCGGCGCGACATCCATCTGCCGGCCGGTGCATGGATCGACTACTGGGACGGCCGCCGCGTCCAGGCCGGCGCCGAGGGCCGCCAGCTCGACCGTCAGGTCGACCTGGCCACGCTGCCGGTGTTCGTGCGCGCCGGGGCCATCCTGCCGATGTATCCGTCGATGCTGTTCGATGGCGAGAAGCCGCTGGACGAGGTCACCTTCGATCTCTATCCGCAGGGCGAATCGCAGTACACCCTGTATGAAGACGACGGCAACACCCGCCGCTACCAGCAGGGCGAATCGAGCACGCAGCAGATCCGCGTGCAGGCGCCGGCACAGGGCAGTGGCCCGGTCCAGGTGCAGATCGCGGCCGTGCAGGGCACCTACCAGGGCCAGCTGGCGCAGCGTCGCTACGGCCTGCGCGTGTTGAGCCGGCAGGCACCGCGCGCAGTGCAGGCCGGTGCCCGTGTGCTGCCCGCGCTGGCCGACGTGGCAGCCTTCAACGGTGCCGACGAAGGCTGGTATTTCGACGCCCGTGAGCGTGGCGGTACCGTCCATGTGCGTACCGCCACGCAGGATATCCGCCAGCCGCTGCAGGTGCAGCTGGACTTCGCCGTGACCGCCGCCGCTGCGGACGATGCTTATCCGGCCGCGCCGGTGCTCGGCCGCGAGCTGCCGGCCGACAGCCTGCTGGTGGTCAACCGCCCGGCGGAAGAGCCTGGCCATCCGCTGGAGAACGCGTTCGACGATGACCCGGCCACCTGGTTCCGCAGCGTGCGCAACCAGGCCGTGCGCACCGGCGCCCACGAATGGGTGGTCGGCTTCGGTGAGCGCCGGATGATCGACGGCATCGAGCTGGCGCCACGCAACGACAAGAACTGGAAGCATGGCCAGGTCCGCGATTACGAGGTGTACCTGGGCGACAGCAATGGCGAATGGGGCGAGCCGATCGCCCGGGGCCGGCTGCAGTTGAAGGAAGGGATGCAGCGCATCGACTTCCCCGCACACGCCGGTCGCCTGCTGCGTTTCCGGGTGCTGAGCGTGCAGAACCCCGAAGGCGACGGCGCCAGCAGCACCGACCCGATGGTCACTGCGGCACAGGGCAGCGCCCGCGCGTTCGACGCGTTGCAGCCACGCGATGTCGGCCCGATCGCGCTGTCCACCTTCCACATCCTCGAGCACCAGGAACCGGAGCGACCGGCCCGGCAGCGCTATCTCTCCGAGCTGCCGGTGCCGGCCGCGCTGGCCAGCCAGATGCGCGCCGACCAGGCGTTCCGTGGCGAGGCCGGCATGCGCATGAACGGCCTGCAGTTCCGCCGCGGCCTGGGAGTGGGCGCGAACAGCCGTATCGACCTGCGCCTGCCGGGCGGCTGGCGCCTGCTGCGTGCGGATCTGGGCATCGATGATGCCTGCCGCAGCGCAGGCGGCCTGCAGTTCCAGGTCTGGGGCGACAACCGCCTGCTCTACGACAGCGGCCTGGTGAAGGCGCCCGGCGTGGTCAAGCCGGAGCTGGACATCCGTGGCCTTACCACCCTGAGCCTGCGCACGCTGGGTGCGCAGGGCAGTCAACCCGCCCAGGTCTGTGCCAACTGGGCCAACGCCGTGCTGATCGGCCAGGAGGGCGACTCCGCCAGCATCGTCGCCCCATGACCCCTTCGTAACACCGCTCCTCCCCCGCCCATACCGACTGCGGCCTGCTGGCCGTGGCCCGGGAGCGCTTTGCCCGCTGATCCCTATTCGCGCCGCACCCCTGCCAGGAGAGAACCCCGATGTTGCCCGCACGCTACCGCCGCCCCCCCTGTCGCACGATCGCTCCGCTGACGCTGGCCATTGCCGGCGCGCTGCTGTCGGTCGCCCTGCCTGCCGCTGCGCAGGACAGCAAGGACAACGCCACCGACCTGGCCCGCATTGAGGTCACCGGCTCCAACATCCGCCGCACCGATGTGGAAACCGCTTCGCCGGTCCAGGTCATCAGCAAGCAGGACATCCAGAACATGGGTGCGCGTACGCTGCTGCAGGTGCTCGACAACCTGCCGGCTGCCCGCCCGGCGCAGCAGGATTCGCGCTCGCTGTTCACCGGCTCCGACGGTGCCTCGCAGGCCAATCTGCGTGGGTTGGGCGCACAGGGCACGCTGGTGCTGCTGAACGGTCGTCGCCTGTCGTACTACGGCGCACCCGCCGGCTTCCAGACCCAGTTCGTCAACATCGATGCGATACCGGCTGCCGCCATCGAACGCATGGAAGTGCTCACCGACGGTGCTTCGGCGGTGTACGGCACCGACGCCGTGGCCGGTGTGATCAACGTGATCACCAAACGCAACTTCCAGGGCGCGGAAATCAACTTCACCAACGATACGTCATCGCGCATCGACTCCTACGGTGAGCGCCAGGCCAGCATCACCGCCGGCTTCGGCGACCTGGCCGAGAACCGCTTCAACATCTACGGTGCGGTCAACATGTACCGCCGTGATGCGATTCCGCTGCGTGATTTCTACGACAAGCGTCCCGAGCAGTACTACGTCAACAATCCCAATTACCTGACCAACCTGCGCCTGGGCGTGGGCAGCAAGCCGGGCGAGTTCAACCCGGGCAGTTACTTTGCATTCGATCCGGTCACCGGCCGCCGCGTGCAGGAGGCCGCACCCGGGTGCAAGAACGTACTGCAGGGCGAGGCCGCCGGTCCGCGTTGTGTCTGGGAAACCTGGATGAACAACGAGATCGACGCCGGCGCCAAGTCCGAGCGCAACACCGCCTACCTCAATGGCACCTTCCTGGTGGGCGACTCGACCGAAATCTTCGCCGAGGCGACCTACACCGACATCGATCTGCGTGCCAATGGCGGTACACCCCGCAGCTATGGCACCACCACCGGTAACCCGACCAGCTGGTTCTCCCGTGACACCGGCACTACGGTCAACCAGTTCCTGTATCCCTACCTGGGGCCGAACAACGAGTACAACCACGCCAGCCCTGAACTGAAAGCGATGATGGGCGGCGTAGTCGGCCTGCAGTACCTGCTGCAGGATGCCGGCGCCAACTACTTCGGCCAGCGCAACACCGACAAGAGCTACCGCGTGCTGACCGGTGCACGTGGCAACATGGGTGACTGGAACTGGGAAACTGCTTTCGCCACCGCCGGCACGCACTCCACCACCTACCAGACCATCAACGTCAACCTGAAGGGCTTCGAGAAGGCCTTCGGCCCCTACTCGGTGGATCCGGGTACCGGGCGGGTGATCATTTCCGACCATCCGGCATACACGTTCGGTGAGATCAGCGAAGCCAACGCAGCGCTGATCCGCGAGGCGTTCCCGACCTTCGACATCCAGTCCTGGACGCGCCTGCACACCCTGGACGGCAAGATCGAAGGCCCGCTGTTCCAGCTGCCGGCCGGTGAGATGCGCGCCGCGTTCGGCTTCAATGCCAGCCGCGAAACCTTCTACACGCCGGGCAATGCCGACGCCGCCGCCGGCCTGATCACCCAGCAGGGCGGCTCGTGGTTCGACGGCGCACGCAACACCTATGCGCTGTTCGCCGAAACGGTGGCGCCGATCACCGACAAGCTGGAACTGGATGCCGCGGTCCGCGTGGACAAATACCCGAACTTCAGCGCCAACGTCGCACCGAAGATCGGCTTCAAGTACCAGGCATTCGATCAACTGATGCTGCGCGGCACCTATTCGACCGGCTTCCGTGCGCCGAGCCTGGCCGAGTCCGGCAGCGGTGGCGTGTTCGCCCAGCTCGGTGGCTACCGCGATGAGGTGCGCTGCGCCGAGACCAACGCGATCGCCGACCTGTTGCGGCAGTCGCAGCGCGCCGGTGACGTGGACCTGGGCAAGAGCCTGGCCAATGTCGATTGCAGCCGCACCGTGGCCCGCATGACCCAGCCCAACCAGGACCTGAAGCCGGAGAAGGCCAAGATCGCCACCTTGGGCTTCGTCTACGAGCCGGCCAGCTGGCTGTCGGTGTCGGCCGACTACTGGTTCATCTACCGCAACAACGAGATCGTCGCCCCGGATTTCAGCCGTGACACCGACATCATCTCCTCCACCCGTTCGCCGATCACTGATGCCGATCGTGCAAACCTGGCCCAGCTGGCGGCGATGTGCGCCGACCCGGCCAGCGGTGTGAGCTGCCCCTCGGTCCTGCCCGGCTACAGCGTGGGCAATGTGGCCAGCGTGGTCGGCCAGTACAAGAACCGCGGCAAGACCCTGGTCGACGGCTTCGACGTGGACGCACGCAGCCGCTTCTCGCTGGGCGAGTGGGGTGGGCTGAACGTGGGCCTGGCCGCCACCATCGCCAATCGCAACCGCTACTACATGGATGAGGAAAGCGGCTGGTACTACGGCGACGTGGTGGGCTACTACAACAACCCGCGCCTGCGCGCCACGCTCAACGCCGACTGGACCTACAAGCAGGTGACCACCAGCATGTTCGTCAACTACGTGGGCGGTACCAAGTGGGCCCGTGACCGCGTGGATGAGGTGGATAACAACAAGGAGACCTGCACCGCCGGCTACCTGGCGCTGCAGGCCAGCAAGTGCGACGGCGCGCCGTCCTGGTGGACCGCCAACCTGAGCGTCACCTGGCGCCCGGATGATGCCTGGAACCTGAGCTTCACCGTCAAGAACCTGTTCGATCGGCTGCCGTTCTACGATCCGAACAGCTTCCTGGGTGACTCCAGTGACTACGCGACGATCTTCGGCCGTGGTTACAGTGTGACCATCGGTTATCGGTTCAAGTAAGCAGGTTCGAGTGATCCAGCGCGCCGGTTGCGGCCGGCGCGCTTCCAAGAGGAGAGATGTTTGCCATGAAACGCAGGGAGTTCATCGCGGCCAGTGCCGCCGTCGCCGCCAGCAGCCTGTTGCCACAGACCCCGGCCTGGGCGCGCGGGCGCACGCTCCGCCTGGCCATGATCGGTACCGGCATGCGCGGCCAGGTACTGTTGAAGGAGCTGGTGCGCCGCGACGATGTCGAGGTCATTGCACTGTGCGACATCGAGCCGATCATGCTGGGTCGTGCCGTGGACATGGTGACCAAGGCGGGCAAGCCTGCGCCGAAAACCTATGGCCAGGATCGCGACAGCAACGCCTGGAAGCGCCTTTTGGAACAGAAGGGCATCGATGGCGTGATCATCGCTACGCCGTGGGAATACCACGCGCCGATGGCGATCGCCGCCATGCAGGCGGGCGTGGCCGTAGGCTGCGAGGTGGTGGCCGGCATCACCCTGCAGGACCACTGGGATGTGCTGAAGACCCAGCTCACGACCGGCACGCCGTACATGCTGCTGGAGAACGTCTGCTACCGCCGCGATGTGATGGCCGCCCTGCAGATGGTGCGACAGGGCCTGTTCGGCGAGCTGGTGCATCTGCAGGCCGGCTACCAGCACGACCTGCGCGGGGTGAAGTTCAACTCCGGTGATCCCAGCCAGCCTTACGACAGCGGCGTGGAGTTCGGTCCCAAGGGCTGGAGCGAGGCACGTTGGCGCACCGAGCATTCGGTGGAGCGCAACGGCGAGCTCTACCCCAGCCACAGCATCGGCCCGTGCGCGATGTACACCGGCATCAACCGCGGCAACCGCTTTACCCATATCAACGCTTTCGCGACCAAGGCACGCGGCCTGCACGAGTACACCGTGGCCAAGAGCGGTGGCACCACCCACCCCAGCACCCAAGTGAAGTTCAAGCTGGGTGACATCGTGACCACCACGCTCGCCTGCGAGAACGGTGAAACCATCCTGCTGCAGCACGACACCTCGCTGCCTCGACCGTACTCGATGGGCTTCCGCGTGCAGGGCACCAAGGGTCTGTGGATGGACGTCAACCACTCGATCCACATTGAAGGCCGCAGCCCGCCGCACCAGTGGGAAGAGTTCAAGACCTACCAGGATCAGTACGAGCACCCGCTGTGGAAGCAGCATGCCGACACCGCGGCCAGCGCCGGTCACGGCGGCATGGACTGGTTCGTCATCCATGCGTTCGTCGAGGCACTGAAGGCCAAAGCGCCGATGCCGATCGACATCTACGATGCAGTGACCTGGAGCGCGATCACCCCGCTGTCCGAGCAGTCCATCGCCAATGGCTTCCAGACGCTGGAGTTCCCTGACTTCACCGCTGGCGCGTGGAAGCAGCGCAAGCCGATCTTCGCCTTCGACGGCACGTACTGATCTGTACACCCACGGTAGCGCCGGGCCATGCCCGGCGTTGCTGGGTGGACCGGTGTGCTCGCCCCTTTGGCGCTGGGCCTGCGCTCGGCGGCTGCCGGTTCCCAGGGCTCAGCGTGGAAGATCAGCGGCCTGCTGATTCTGGGGCCGTGCTGGTGGGCCAACAACCGGTGGCCTGAGCAGGGAAAGATGGCGCGCCCGGAGGGATTCGAACCCCCGACCAATGGCTTCGGAAGCCACTACTCTATCCGGCTGAGCTACGGGCGCGTTGTAGAACCGCCACGCCATCGGGCTGACCATGGCGGGCATCGCAGCGCCATGAGGCGGTGCGGGAGGGGCATTCTATCCAGTTTTGCCGCACAAATCTCCCCCCGGCTGGCAAAGTCGTTCCAGCAGCGCCGGAGTATCCTATCGCCATGGCCGATACCCCCCTCACTTCGCCGCATTCGCAGGCGACGCCGCGCTGGCGGCATTACTGGAGTCTGATGCGCGCGGATCGTCCGATCGGCACGTTGCTGCTGCTGTGGCCCACCTGGTGGGCACTGTGGCTGGCGGCAGGCGGCATGCCGCCGCTGTGGACCCTGTTCGTCTTCACCGCGGGTGTCTGGCTGACCCGCTCGGCGGGGTGCGTCATCAATGACTACGCCGATCGCTGGCTCGACCCGCATGTGGAGCGCACCAAGGCCCGTCCGCTGGCGACGGGGGCGATCAGTGGCCGTGCCGCGCTGGTGCTGTTCGCGGTACTGATGCTGGTGGCATTCGGACTGGTGCTGACCCTGAACGGGCTGACCATCGGCATGAGCTTCATCGGCGTGTTCCTGGCCGCCAGCTATCCCTACCTGAAGCGTTATACGCACCTGCCGCAGGTCTATCTGGGCATGTCGTTCGGCTGGGGTATTCCCATGGCATTCGCCGCGGTGCAGGGCGAAGTGCCGCTGCTGGGCTGGCTGCTGTACGCCGGCAACATCCTCTGGTCGACCGCGTATGACACCTGGTACGCCATGGTCGACCGCGAGGACGACCTGAAGATGGGCTCGCGCTCCACGGCGATCCTGTTCGGGGACCTGGATCTGGTGATCCAAGGGGTGCTCTACGCCCTGTTCCTGGCGACCATGGCGCTGGTCGGTGTGCGCGCCGGCCTGGGGAGCTGGTACCTGGCCGGCCTGGCGGTGGCTGCGGCGCTGGTGGTGTACGAATTCTGGATCTGCCGCAACCGCGAGCGGGGGCCATGCTTCAAGGCGTTCCTGCACAACAACTGGGTCGGCGCGGCGCTGTTTGCCGGTATCGCGCTGGATCTGGCGCTGCGCTGACAGGCGCAGCCGGGAAGGGGCCCGTACCGTCCTACGACCAATAGGCGACTGACAGTCCCCACCGCGAGGCCGAGAATCGAGCCATCGAACCTGGGAGGGTAGGTGATGGCCTCGACGGCAGCAGTACAGGATGGTTGGATGGCGCGCGCAGCGCTGCGCTCGGCCTCCTGGGCGGAAAAGTGGTTCCCTGATGCCTACGTGTTCGCGGTGCTGGGCGTGGTCATCGTCGCCCTGGCAGCCATCGGCTTCGGTTCCACGCCGCAGACCACGGCCAGTGCCTTTGGCGATGGCTTCTGGAGCCTGATTCCGTTCACCATGCAGATGGCCTTCGTGGTGATCGGCGGTTATGCCGTGGCCACCGCGCCTGTGGTGGCGCGCTTCATCGAGCTGCTGGCGCGGGTGCCGCGCACGGGGCGCGGTGCGGTGGTCTATGTAGGCCTGGTCAGCATGCTGGCCTCGCTGCTCAGCTGGGGCTTCTCGCTGGTGTTCGGTGGTCTGCTGGTGCGTGCATTGGCGCGCCGGACCGATCTGCGCATGGACTACCGGGCTGCGGGTGCCTCCGCCTACCTCGGCCTGGGCGCGGTCTGGGCGATGGGCCTGAGTTCTTCGGCTGCGCAGCTGCAGGCGAACCCGGCCAGCATGCCGCCGGGGCTGGTGGAGATCACCGGCGTACTGCCCTTCACTGAAACCATCTTCCTGTGGCAGTCGATCGTGCTGACCGCGGCGTTGATCCTGGTGTCACTGCTGATTGCCTGGTTGACCGCACCGGCGGCTGGCAGTGCGCGCACCGCTGAATCGTTTCCCGGTGCGGCGCAGGCCGAGCCTGAGCCGCTGCAGCGCCGCACGCGCCCCGGCGAATGGCTCGAATACAGCCCGCTGCTGACCGTGCTGCTCTCGTTGCTGGCCTTCGGCTGGCTGTTCAACGAGTTCGCCAAGAAGCCGGTGGTGACCGCAATCGCCAACCTCAATACCTACAACTTCCTGTTCATCTCGCTCGGCCTGCTGCTGCACTGGCGTCCACGCAGCTTCCTCAACGCGGTGGCCAAGGCGGTGCCCAGCACGACCGGTGTGCTGATCCAGTTCCCGCTGTATGGCGGCATCGCGATGATCCTCACCCACGCCGCCGGCGCCGATGGGCAGACGCTGGCGCACCGGCTGTCCAGTCTGTTCGTGCACATCGCCAGCACCGATACGTTCGCTCTGGTGATGGGCGTGTACTCGGCGGTCCTGGGCTTCTTCGTTCCCTCCGGGGGCGGCAAGTGGATCATCGAAGCACCGTACGTGATGCAGGCAGCGAACGAACTGAAGGCGCACCTGGGCTGGGCCGTGCAGGTGTACAACGCCGCCGAAGCACTGCCGAACCTGATCAATCCGTTCTGGATGCTGCCGCTGCTGGGCGTGCTGGGCATGAAAGCTCGCGACATCGTTGGCTTCACCTTCATCCAGCTGCTGGTGCACATCCCGCTGGTGCTGGGCCTGCTGTGGTTGCTGGGCATGACGCTGGATTACGTGCCGCCTGTGATGCCATGAGGTGCTGCGCCCGCTGCGCGGCCGGGCCGGGCGGGCGCCGCTGAATGGGCCACAGCCTCTGCGGGCATGAGCACATGCCGAACGCGCATGAATCCTTCAGCCGCTTGCGGCACAAGGGGCCACGCCGGTTCATTCACGCGCATGCACATTTCTGTAGCTGCGTCACAACGCATGGTTAACCCACCGCTGCAGACGATGGCCGCAACCACCGCATTCCGCGAGTGGCACTGGAGACACCGCAATGGGCCAGCACAATCAGAACCAGCAGAACCAGCAGAACCAGCAGAACCAGAAGCAGCAGGATCAGCAGGATCAGCAGGGGCGCGGTCGCGATCAGCAGCAACAGCAGCAGCAGGAACAGCAGCAGCGCGGCCAGCGCAACCAGCAGCAGGGCGGGCAGGACGAGGAGGAGTGACCCTCGCGTCCCTGTCCAGCATCGCCTGAAGCCCCGCCTTGCGCGGGGCTTCTCATTCCAGCGTGCCGATCCGCTCCAGCACGGGCGCCGCCGACATGTCGTTGGGATTGGTACCCGGTACGCCCTGCGGTACGTCCATGCCCATGCTGCGGTAGAGGTCGATCCAATGCCGGGCGATCTTCCCGGTCTGCGGATTGCGGAAGTTCATCGGCTGCAGCGCGAATACATGGTGGGCACGGAAGGCACGTTCGATGAAGTCCGAGCAGTAGTAGCTGTCATCGTTCGGCACGTAGGAGGCGTTGTAGGGCCTTCCAAGCAGGGTACGCGCGGTGGCGACGGCGTCGCCGATGGCAGCGTTGTGCGGTGCGCGCAGGCGGTAGACCACGATCTGCCGCAGCCGGGCGCGCGCCTCCTGCTGGAACGTAGCCAACGTCTGCCGGCGCGAGCCCTTCTCGTCCGCATGCAGCACTTCCCAGCCCTGGGTCGTGGCGGCCACCAGACCAACATGATCGAAACCGGGATGAGCCTGCGTACCGGTCGCATCATCGATGGCAGCGCTCAGGCCACTTTGCCCTGCGGTGACGAACAGCAGGTCGCCCTCCTGGAGATCCACGGCCGTCGCCGCGGCAGCGGGCAACAACAGGGCGAACAACAGCAGGATGCGGCGCATGGAGGGTCCGGCAACGGGAGGGAGCGCCATTGTAGGTTCCTGCACGGCACACGGCCCGTTCAGCCCCGCCGATGCGGTACGGCGCGTACCTCCCAGCCCAATTCCGCATCCCGCAGCTCGCCCGCGGGTACATCTCCCATCAGCACCTGCAATCCCCGTGCGTTGGGCAGGTCCTTCTGTTCGGGGAACCAGCGCCGGTCGGCGGCAACGACGATCAGCAGGCCCTCGTCATCGCCCATCGGTGCGAACTGGGCCGAGGGCGCGCTGATCGGTTGCAGGCCGAAGCGCCCGGCGGCCTGCAGGCGCACCGAATCGACATCGTGGCTGGGCAGGCCGACTTCGCTCAGGCAGGTGATCTCACTGCCATGGAAGGCGCCCTCCTGCGGACTGCAGGGAAGCCGGCGCCGGCCGATCAGCTCCAGGATCAGTCCATCCGGGCCGGTGAAGTACACCGACTGCGATTGCCAGCTGCTTTCCAGCGCGAAGTAGTCCAGTCCTGCCGGGTTGCGCTGCAGCGGCGTACGCTCGCGCAGCCAGGTCATGGCGGCCGCGAAGCGGTTGTCCGGCACGTTGAAGGCCAGGTGCACGCCGCCGACCGCGACGTCCTCGGCCAGCCGCAGCTCGATCGTGCTCCAGCCGATGTGGATGCGGTTGCCGCTGACCGGCAGCTGCAACACATCGTGGAAATAGGTCGCCACCCCGGTGACGTCGGATACCGGCAGGGTGAGATGCAACAGACGCATGGTCTCTCCGCCTCGAAGCGTGCGCTGGCAGTGTAGCGGCACCGGCCTTCGCGCGCCGTCGTCATCCCTGCAACACGGCGTCGCGAAGCGCTACGGGCGCGGCTTCAGGGCGGCCTCGAAGAACCGCTGCGCCTCCGCCACGGTGCGTGCATGCGTCTGCGCTCTTGGCGTCTGGCTGCTGCACAGGGCGGGCAGTCGCTGCTGGCCCAGCGGCGTGCATTCGGACAGGAAGTCGTAGTGGCCGACACCGGGCAGGACATCCAGTCTCGCCTTTGTGATGGACGCCTTGGCGACCTCCGCGTTGGTGGCTGCAGGAGCGACCGTGTCCGCCGCGCCCTGGATGATCGACACCGGTTGCCGCAGCGCCTGCAGTTGCTGGGGCGGGAACGCCTGCATGATCGCCGGTGCCATCAGGAACACGGCGCGCACACCCGGGACCGGGCGGGCATCATCGGCGTGGGCCATCCACGGCGCCAGATCCGCTGCCGCCGCCGCGGCCTTGCGAGCCTCCAGGGTGTGCGACGGCGCCTCGCTCTGGGGCCGGCACACACCGTCATCCGGATGGGCTTCGCAGAAATCACGCAACCGCCGCAGATCCGGCCGCGCCCCCGCCGCCAGCAGGGCCGTGTAGCCTCCGGCCGAGAAGCCCATTACACCGATCCGCTCCGCATCCACGTGCGGCCCCAGCTGGGGATCGGCCTGCACGGCGGCCAGTGCGGCGCGCAGATCATCCGCACGCAGCCAGCTCAGCATGCTGCCCTGCAGGGTCAATTCATCCACGCCGTTGTTGCCGGGATGGTCGACGGCGATCACCAGATAACCAGCGCGCGCCAATGCGGTGCCCAGCCAGCCCATCATGCGGGCGCTGCCGCCGTTGCCATGGGAGAGCAGCAAGGTCGGCAGGCGGCCACCGGCAATGGCGGCCTCCGGCGCCGCCTGGCCCACCACGAACAACGGTGCATCGGGCGGACCGATACGCAGAGGCACTTCGCTGCTGCCCGCCATAGCCGGATACCAGACGGTGTAGCGAAGCGTATCGCGCTGCTGCGCGTCGCGTACCGCAGCGCTGGACACGGTGGTCACCGCCTGGTGTTCGCCGGCCAACCCACTCCCGGGGACGCCGGCGAGCGACGCGGGGGCAATCAGGACCAGGCCCAGCAGCAGGTGCATCAAGCGCATCGCACAACTCCTTTCAGCGTGTTGCATTCATCAGGGGTGGGGGTCCACGGGCAGCCAGATCTCCACACCGCCATTGCCGGTGTGCTCGTCGAAGCGGGCGTCGTAGCGTTCCAGGTCCGGCGCCGTGGCAAGGCTCAATCCGGAGGTGGGCAGATAGTGATCCAGCAACCAGAACCACGTGGCGCGGATGGACGAGATGTGGCCGTCATGCCAGGCCACCAGATAGCGGCGCGCGGGAATCTGCAGGCGCTGCCAATGTGCTGGAATCGAGGTCAGCGCGGCGCTGGGCAATGCGGCCAGGTAGGTGAATCCGCCGTCGTCATCGCTGTCGTGGCATACACCAAAACTGACCGGTGCGGGTTTGGGCCACTCCCGGTTGAGCTGGGCCCATTGGCCAGGGATGGCGCCACTGCTGTGGCGGGTGTGGCGCATGCCGATTCCGGCCACCTGGAACGAGGGCGTGTCGAGCAGGCGTGGTGCCACGCTGCAGGCGGTGGGAACGTCGTCCACGCGCGCCGCCTGCACCAGGACCAGATCCGCAGTGCCGGACTCGCGCACCCGTTCAGGGGTCTGCCCGAACTGCTCGCAGAAGGCACGGGTGAACGCGGCATGCGTGGAATAACCGGCGTCCATCGCCACCGGCAGGATTTCGTCGGCGCCGTCGGCCAGCCGCTGCGCTGCCATGCTCAGGCGGCGGCCGCGCAGGTAGCGCATCACCGACGTGCCGGTGCGCGCGTGGAACAGGCGCGACAGATGGAAGGGCGACAGGCCAGCAGCTGCCGCGATATCGGCCAACGCCAGCGGACGGCCCGCATGGGTTTCGATGTACCACAACGCCTTGCCTGCCGCGCTCATCCCGCCATCCCCGCTCCACTGTCCGGAACAGTAGCGGATCGGCTGCCGCTGCGCTTAGCAGTTCTTGCGCAGTGGATGCCTGACATGGGGGGGGGAGAACCGGGCCGCCGGTCGACTCAGGCAAAGCCCCCGGCCGGCCGGGAGAGCCGGCCCGCCGGGGATACCACACAACGCTTTACCGCCTTACTTGGTTTCTTCCCACTGCACGACGTCGGGCTCGGCGGCGCGGATGCCGGCGGTCGACAGCAGTCGTGTGGTCGCGTCCAGTGCGGCGTTCACCGATGGGTACTCGACGATCGCACGGCCGGAGGCCTTGGACACCTTCACCACGGTGCCGCCGGTGGCCGTTGCCGCGCGCTGTGCGGAGGCCGCATCGGTGAAGAAGACCTTTACCCGGGAGGTGGCCACCACCGGCGCGCCGTCGCTGGAAACGGCGGCGGCGAACTTGCCGGCACCAGCATCCAGACGTGCAGCGGCGCCGGTGCTGCTGGCCTCGGTGGAGCGCTTGCTGCGGGTACCGGTGGCGGGCGCCGGTGCGTCGGTCGAGGGCGTGATGCGGAACTCACCGCCCTTGGCCTGCTGCACGGTGGCCGACGGCGCCAGCTGGAAGCGGGTCGCGCCCACGTTGAACGCGCGGCCCGTGGCCCTGGCCTTCAGTTCCTGTGCGTCCACGGCAGACAGGCTCCGGGCTGTGGGGGCCTGGGTCGAGCTCTGCGCCCAGGCGGTAGAGGAGATCGCCGCGACGGCGAGGGTGGTCAACAGAATGGTCGTCTTCATCATCAGTGCCCCAGAACGCGGATCTTGAAGAATTCGAGGCTGCCGCGCGACGCTGCGTTCGCAGACTGCCCCATGTCGGTCACTTCCAGGGTCCAGGTGCCGTTGCCGGTCTCATCCAGGAAGGCGTTGCTGGACAGCAGGTCCCAATTGGTGAAGTTGCGCTGGATCGCCACGGAACCCGACAGGCCGGAGCCGATCGAGGTGAACGCCGGTTGCACCACGCTGCGCGTCCCGCTGGGCGAAACCAGCACGAACTGCAGCTGGCGGGTGTTGCTGTGATTTACCCGGAAGCCCAGCTGCACCGATTCGACGTTGCGTGCGACATTGGCCAGCTGCACCGTCAGCCGCGCCGCCGCAGCGGAGGTGTTGCCGATGGCGACCCGGCGCGTGGTGTTGCGCCACCCGCTGTCCACCAGCGGGCCCAGTGACTGGAAGTTCTCTGCGACCTGCACCGCGCGCGCTGCGTTGACCACGCCGAAGCCGTACCAGTTGCTGTAGGCCCGGTTCGCAGCGTTGACGGTCCAGCCCGGCACCAGCGTGCGTCCATCGGCGAGTGTCACGGCAGGCTGGTTCGGGTGGTTGCGGGTGGCCGTGGTGGCCAGGATGTACTTCACGTCGCGGTAGGTCAGGTTCGGGTTGGTTTCCAGCACCAGCGCCGCCACGCCCGACACCATCGGCGCCGAGGCCGAGGTGCCGTTCATCTTGGCGGTGTAATTGCAGGTGTTGTCGACAGCGGACTGATTGCCGTCCAGCGTGTTGCGCAGGCTCGTGTTCTTGTTGCTGCCCTGCGCGCAGCCGGTGACATCGGTGGTGACGATGGCCGGATCGTAGCGGACGGCAGGCTGGCCCGGGACGACCTGCCGCTGCCAGCCGTACTCGCCACCGAATGCGGACACCCACAGCGCGGCACCGGTGGACGAATAGGACGAGCGCACGCCGTCGGCGCGCACCGCGCCCACGGTGATCACATTGAACAGATTGTTGCGGGGGTCGCGGCCGGCAGGCACGCAGCCGGTGCCGCGGTTCTTGGTGTCGGTGGTGCAGACATCCTGCGTCTGGCTGATCGATGCGTTGTTGAAGTTGTTGCCGGCGGACTTCACGTAGATGCCGCCGCTGCCGCCGCGCGTGCCGGACAGCGCCTGCTCGTACGCGCGGATGTCGTTCTCGCTGAACGCGAACGGCAGGTTCGGGTTGCCCGGGCCTGCGCCCCAGCTGTTGTTGAACACCTGCACGTCGGCGGCCTCGGCGCCGTCCCACCACGAGTACTCGATGTTGGCCGTCTGGCTGCCGCTTGCATCGGAGGCCAGTACGTTGAAGCCCTTCAGCGTGGCCGCCGGGGCCACGCCGCGCACGCCCACGCCGTTGGCGCCCACCGCGCCGGCAATGCCGCCGACCATGGTGCCGTGATTGTCCACATCCGGAGCGGAGGGCGAGGGGTTGTTGGAGTTGTTGGCAAAGTTCTTGCCCGCCACGGCTGCCACGTTGGCGGCCAGGTCCGGGTGGGCGATCTGCAGGCCGTCGTCGACGATGCCGATGATCACCCCTTCGCCGCGGATGCCATTGCGGAACAGCCCATCCACGTTCAGATCATTGCCGGCAACCGGGCGGGTGTCGCCCTGTACGGCCTGTCCGGTGTTGAGCAGATGCCACTGGATCCCGGCCAACGGATCGGTCTGCTGGGCCTGGGCGGTCATGGCCAGGTTGCCCAGTACCAGGGCAGTGGCCAGGGCCAGCCGCGCGGAGCGCGGTGGCGCGGAGTGGTGCGTGTGTCGCTTCATACACGAATCCTTCTGTTGTGAATCGGCATGGCAGGACGGCGGGACGGAATTGCCCCATCGCAACGAGCCAAACGCGACACAACCGAGAACCCCCTACCTCTTCACGGCAGCAATCTGCAGATGTGCTGATTGCGTCACAAACACTCATGCCCTGCGGTAATGACGACTGCGCATTCCTGTTGTAAGGCCGAGCCTGGCCTCGTCGCAGAACCGAAGGCTCATCGCGCGCCTTCACCACCGACTGTGCTACCAAGGCCCCTGCACTTCCCCGCAATGGAGCAGGACGATGGTCAATCCGCTGGCCCAGGCCCATCGTGGCCTTGGCACGACGCTGTTCAGCCTGTTGAACCCGATCCCGTTCGGCTTCTTCGTCGGCGCCCTCATCTTCGATGCCATCTACCTCAACTCTGCCGAGGTGATGTGGGGCAAATCCGCGGCCTGGCTGATCACGTTCGGCCTGCTCATCGCCATCGTGCCGCGACTGATCAACCTGTTCGCCGTCTGGCGCCGGGGCAACACTGCCACGCGCATCGACCGCCTCGATTTCCTGCTCAATCTGGTGGCGGTCGCCCTGGCCATCTGGAACGCCTTCGTGCACAGCCGTGATGCGTATGCGGTGGCCGTTCCCGGCACGATCCTGTCGGCGCTGACCGTTGCACTGATCGGTCTTGGCCATGTCCTGTTGTCACTGCAGCCGCCGGTGCTGCAAGGAGGCCGTCATGGTTGATCGCATCGTGCCTGCTGCAGGCGGGCTGGTCCTGGCCGCAATCCTGTCGGCGTGTGCCGGCAAAGCCGAATATCACCCCAGCGAACAATCCGGTGCGCATCCGCCGCTGCCGGCGCCGGAGAACTACCTGATGCCGCCCATGCAGGTACCGCGCGGGGTGGGCTGGGCCGATGGGCAGGCGCCGTCGGTGGCCGACGGACTGAAGATCGAGCGCATCGCTGCCAATCTGCAGCACCCGCGCCGCCTGCTGACCCTGCCCAATGGCGATGTGCTGGTGGTGGAAGGCAACGGTCCGGGCACCGAGCCGGTCACCACCCCCAAGCAATGGATTGCCGGCAAGGTGAAGGCGCGCTCGGGCAAGGCCGGCAAGGGAGGCAACCGGGTCACGCTGCTGCGGCGCGCGCCCGGTACTGCCACATGGACCCAGCACGTCTACATCGAGGGCCTGCATTCGCCATTCGGCATCGCCCTGATCGGCGACACGCTGTACGTCGCCAACACCGACAACATCATGAAGTACCACTACGTGCCCGGCGAAACGCGCATGTCCGACAAGGGCAGCGAATTCACCGACCTCCCCAGCACCGTCAACCACCACTGGACCAAGGATCTGCTGGCCAGCCGCGATGGCAGCAAGCTGTACGTGGGCGTGGGCTCCAACAGCAACATCACCGAAAACGGCCTGGCCATCGAGTACCGGCGCGCGGTGGTGCTGGAGGTGGACGTGGCGACCAGCGGCAGCCGCATCTATGCCTCCGGCCTGCGCAACCCCACCGGCCTGGACTGGGAACCCAGCACCGGCAGGCTGTGGGCAGTGGTGAACGAGCGTGACGAGATCGGTGCCGACCTGGTGCCGGACTATCTCACATCGGTACAGGAACATGGTTTCTACGGCTGGCCGTACAGCTACTACGGCCAGCATGTGGACGAGCGTGTGCAGCCGCAGCGGCCGGATCTGGTTGCCAAAGCGATCCGCCCGGACTACGCCATCGGTTCGCACGTGGCACCGTTGGGGCTGCTGTTCTATACCGGCCAGGCACTGCCGGCGAAGTACCACGGCGGCGCTTTCATCGGCGAGCATGGCAGTTGGGACCGCTCGCCGCTGAGCGGCTATGAAGTGGTGTATGTGCCGTTCAAGGATGGCAGGCCGACGGGACGTCCGCAGACCGTGGTCAGTGGCTTTGCCTCGGAGGACGAGAAGACATTGAGGGGCGCACCGGTGGGCATGGCCATCGACAGCGAGGGCGCCCTGCTGGTGGCCGACGACGTCGGCGATGTGGTGTGGCGTGTGTCGGCCAGGTAGCTCTGCAGAGTCGAGCCATGCTCGACTGCTTTGGATCTGGCTTTCTGTAGAGCCGAGCCCATGCTCGGCTTGCGCGCGCAGCGCGGGGTTACCGCGTAAAGGCCGAAGAGCAGCCGGGCGTGGGCTCGGCTCTACAGTTCCGAGGTACCGCTGCGGAACCCGCTGAACACCGATTCGGCGGCAAACCCGACGCCGCCCAGCAACACGCCGAAGTACGCGACCGTAGCGACCAGGAAGGCATAGCCGGCCGCCACCGCCGCGCCATCACGCTGGATGAAGCCGATGGCGAAGGACATCAAGGCAAGTGCCGGCAGCGTGTTGCTGAAGGGAATCGGCCCGGCCGGCGCCATCAGCAGCAGCGTGGCCAGGATCAGGGCCAGGTTGTTCAGGCGCATCATCTTCTTCGAGCGCACCATCACCGCCAGCCGCATCGGCCGCGACAGGCGCTCCATGCGGTGCACCCACTTCAGTGCGCGGCCAAGGTTGGCCTTCAGCTTGTCGGTGGCGATCTCGCGACGGGCCAGCTTCTGGGGCACCCACAGCGGGCGGTTGCGCACCCGGCTCAGGCCGATCAGCAGGATCGAGGCACCGAATACGGTACTCAGCCCGGGAATCGACACCGGAATGATGAAGATGGCCGAGAGCAGGATCACGATCAGCAGCAGGCCTTCATCGCCCAGCGCGCCGAGCAAGGTGCCGACGCTGACCTGGTCACCGGGCAGCTCGTCGATCATCTGCTCGATCTGCTGGGCCAAGGGGGCGCTGTCGTTGGTTTCGGGGGCAAGGTAGGTCATGCGTCGCAAGCTTCTCCAGGGAAGGGCGGTCAACGGGCCGTCCTGCGGTGTGGGACGCACAGGCTGTGGCAGTATCCCGGCCAACGTGGGCAAAGAGGTGAACCGGGCATGAGGGGGTAAACTGGCGTGCCCCGCATGAGTTGAACGCAATGGACATGGGCCGCAGGCAATCGACCGTCGAACTGGTCGCCATCGACATGGATGGCACCCTGCTGGATCCCACCCACGCGCTCACCGCACGCGCCAAGCAGGCTATCGCGCAGGCGCGCGCGCTGGGCGTGCACATCGTGCTGACCAGCGGCCGCCCGGTCCCCGGCCTGGCGCCGTTCCTGCACGAACTGGGCATCGATGGCAACGACGACTACTGCATCGCCTGCAACGGCGGCCTGGTGCAACGCATCGGCACGCGTGAAACGGTGGTCGAGTACCCGCTCAGCTTCGACGATTTCCTGTTCTGCGAGCAGGTGGCCCGCGAACTGGGCGTGCATTTCCAGGCGCTGGACAGCCAGCGGATGTACACGCCCAACCAGGACATCAGCTACTACACGGTGGCCGACTCGCACCTTTCGCGCATGCCGCTGTCCTACCGCCGGGTGGCCGACATGGATCCCACCATGTCCTTCATCAAGCTGATGATGATTGATGAGCCGGAGGTACTGGATGCGGCCATCGCGCGGCTGCCCAGCGAGCTGACCGAGCGTTTCGCCGTGCTGAAGAGCGCACCGTTCTTCCTGGAGGTGTTCGATCATCGTGCAGGCAAGGGCCCCAGCCTGCAGAAACTGGCGGAGCACCTGGGGATCGACCGTGCCAACGTCATGGCCATCGGCGACCAGGAGAACGACCTGACCATGCTGCAGTACGCCGGCACCAGCGTGGCGATGGGCAACGCGATCGATGCGGTGAAGGCCGTGGCGCGCTTCGAGACCACCACCAATGCCGACGAGGGCGTGGCGCGCGCGATCGAGCGCTTCGTGCTGCGGTAGGGTCCGCGGCGGTAGGCCGTCTCCTGCGTCGACGCAAGGTTCACACAATGTTGCCGCGTCATGCTTCCTGGCATGGCCCAGTCCGATTCCGCCCAACCACCGATCCGTCCGGGCGTCCGAGCATGCCCGGGTCCCGCGCCCTGCGCTGTGCCCAGGGTCGATCTCGACGCCGAATATCAGTTCTGGCAGGTCTATGAGCGTCTTGTCCGCCCCCTACCCGGCGGGGGCCTGCGGCGGGCCTGGCTGGTTCTGCAGGCGGTCTACCGCACCCGACTGCGATTTCCTGCCGATACCCAGGAAGTCGCGCTCGCGCGGGTCATGTTCGGCAGCAATACCACTGCCGAGCGTTCGGCCGAACTGCAGGACCTCTACGGTCTCGTCAGTCGCCGCCTGGCAGCCGTCGCCGCCCGGGGCAGAAGTGCCTCGCGCAGCGGGGCTGGTGACCGCGCGAGGACCAGCCCCCGCTGATGGCGCGCGGCATCCGGCGACGACATCCAGCCCGGCGTGATACTCGGCGGTGCTGACCTGGAACAGGCCCAGCAGTGAGTGGAACAGGTTGTCATGGCTGAACACCCGCCCAGCCGCATCGCGGCGCAGGCACGCAGGATCCAGTCCTGCATGGGAGGCAAACTGCGCGGAGAACCACATGATCATCGGCACCTGGGTCTGCTCCCGTGGCGCGATGAGGTAGGGCGTTCCATGCAGGTACAGGCCGTGCTCGCCGAGTGACTCACCGTGGTCGGAAACGTAGATCAGGGCCACGTCGCGGTCGTTCGAGTAGGACTGCAGCAGGTCGATCGCACTGCCGAGCATGCGATCGGTATAGACAAGCGTGTTGTCGTACGTGTTGACCAGCGCTTCATTGCTGCACTTCTGGATCTGGTTGCTTTCGCAGGTCGGACTGAAGACACGGGCGTCTGCAGGGTATCGCTGGAAGTAGGTGGGGCCATGGCTGCCCAGCGGGTGCAGAACGACGAGGCCGTCGCCCTGCATGGCTTCGATGCGCGATGACAGCCCGTGAAGGAGGATTTCGTCAAGGCACGTGCCATCTTCGTTGGCACACAGGCTGTCGACCTTCATCTGTCCCATGTAATCCGTCGGCACCCGCGCGCATACGCCCTTGCAGCCGCCGTTGTTGTTGTCACGCCAGACCACGTCGACACCGGTCTTCTTCAGGATGTCGAGGACGTTCTCCTGCGACGCGGCCCTCTCCGCATCGAACCGTGTGCGCGGCATGGATGAGAACATGCACGGCAGGGAGATCGCGGTGGCGGTCCCACAGGACGATACGCTCTGGAAGCTGATGACGTTGTCCTTGCGCGACAGCATCGGGTTGGTGGGTCTGTCGTAGCCGTTGAGCTGGAAATTCCGGGATCGGGCGGTCTCCCCTACGACGAGGATCACCAGCCGGGGTCGGGGGCCCTGTGCTCGCACGGCGTCGTCGGCCAATGTGCGCAGCGGCTGGAGACGGGCGCGGTGGCTGCTGCCGAGATGGCCATAGGTGTGCCGCACGATGTTCAGTGGCAGCACCTGTTCCCTCAGATAGCGGTTGTTCCGCAGCAGCGATGAATAGTCCTTGTAGAAGCCCAACGCAATGGTGACGAGCACCATCAACGTGGCAAGAACGTTTGCCAGCCACACCAGGGAGGATCGCAGCGGACGGCCGTGATTGCCCGTCCGCATGAGCAGCAGAATGCATGAGGGCAGCACGCCCAGCAGGAGGACGGACAGCACCAGCGGCAGCGAGAAGTAAGAAGCCATCTCGGCCTGATTGGTCTCCATCACGTTCTGCACCATGCTTCTGTCGATCAGCACGCCGTAATGCAGCATGAAGTAGCTGGCGGCGCTGCTGACGATCAGCAGCAGCGCCAGAAGTGGCTTGCGCAGCAAGGGCAGCATCCCGACGGGTGTCAGCAGGAGGTTGAACAGGCAGAACAGCAGCAATGGCAACGAGCCGAAGAACAGTGCGCTGCGAAGGCCATGGATCTCCACGATGGACCACAGGCTCTTCCAGAGGGCCATGTTGCCCGCCGTTGCGAAGAACGCGGCCGAGAGCCAGACAAGCGTTACCGGATGTGGCCGATGCCACGTGAAGCAATCGCGCACGTGCAGATCCTGCGGAGCCAGAGAGGCGCGCAGTATCTGGACGGGTTCATCAGGAAGTTGTCAGCTGCGGATGCGGACCCAGCAGGATCACCGCCCACACCAGCGCGACCATCAGCAGCACCACGCTCTGCGCAGCGCTGCCCATGTCCTTGGCGTTCTTCGACAGGGGGTGGTACTCGAGCGAGATGCGATCGACCACCGCCTCGATGGCCGAGTTGAGCAGCTCAACCACGAGGCTCAGCAGGCTGACGGCCAGCATCACGGCACGCTCCACCGGGCTGATGTCCAGCACACAGGTCATCGCCATGAGCAGGCCGTGCAGGACAAGCAGTTGGCGGAATGCTGCCTCCCCGCGGAATGTGGCGATGAAACCGTCGCGTGAGTGAATCAGTGTGTGCGGGATGCGTCGGAATCCGGTTCTGCCGTGTCGGTACTTGCCGTCGCCCTGCGGTGCGTGCTGCTGCATTGTTGACCTGCCTCTCCATGAAAAGGTGGTCAGAATGTGGCGGGCAATGTCAGCAAAGTGTCAGGCACGCGCTTGCGGCGAGGACAGGTGAAGCAGGAATCGGCACCCCTGGGCGGATGTCTCCACCTTCATCTGCCACCCAAGGTGCTCTACCACGCGCTGCACGATGGACAGACCCAACCCTTCGCCATCCTGGCGTGCGCTGGGAAGGAACCTGCTGAACTGGGCAGGGTCGATGGTCGGGGGCAGGCCCGGACCGGTGTCGGCGATGGCCAGCTCGCCCTCCCGCAGGGCGATGCGGACCTCGCCCTTGTCGGTGTACTGGCAGGCGTTGCGCAGCAGATTCCACACGACGCAATGCGCCAGCTCCGCATGGGTGACCACAGTGACCTCCTCTGGGGCATCCAGCCGCAGTGTCACGGGCTTCCCTGCGAGCCAGGGTGCGCAGCGTGCCATGCACTCCTGGACAATGGCACGCAACGGGACGTCGGTCAGAGAAAGGCTCGCAGGGGATCTGGAGAGCAGCAGCAGGCAGGTCAGCTGGCGTTGCATCTCCTGTGTGGTCCGCAGGATGCGGTCGGCGCTGGGCAGCAGATGGCTGTCGGACGGCAACTGGTGAAGCAGTGTCTCGGCCGCGCCAGCGATGATGGCCAAGGGCGTACGCAGCTCGTGGCTGGCGTCTCCGGCAAAGCACCGCTCGCGGTGCAGGAACCGCTCCAGCTCATCGCTATGCTGGGCAAAGGCACGCGCAAGAACGCCGATTTCGTCGCGCGCGTCCTGGTACGGGAACGGCTTGGATGTGCGCTGTACCGCCTCGGAGAGTCGGGTGATCGGAGCGATGACGTGGGCGGACGTCAGTCGCCCGATCCAGTAGGCGCACAGTACGCAGGTCAGGATGACCAGTGCGGCGAAGGCATTGATCAGGTGTTCAAGGTAGGCATAGTGCTCGCCGTCCTGGAGCAGGTAGTAGCGCTTGCCCTCGACGTCGAACACCCGCAGGTGCCACTCGTTGGGTGCGGGCTCGCCGTGGTAACCGGGACCATACTGGCGCAGCACGGTCGGCACGTTCTCCTCGTCATAGAGCTGACTGTCATGCGTGACCACGCGTGGTGATCCAAGGCGGATCGCATCCTCCAGCCTGCGCACCTCGCCATCCTGCGCCCGTGAGACCGCCGAGGCGCGTACCTCGTCATAGTCGACGAGCTCGACCACGGCGATGAAGCACATGGCTCCGGCCATCAGCAGCACGAAGGACACCGTGATGCGCGTCCGCAGCGACATCCGTTGATAGATCGACGTCCACGCCGTCGGTCCTGTCGGCATGACTTACTCCGGTTGCCCGGGCGCGGGGTTGGAAAGACGCCAGCCCACGCTGTGTACCGTTGCGATGAGCGGGTAGTCGAAGCGCCGATCCACCTGCAGGCGCAACTCGTGGATATGCGTTCGCAACGCGCCACTGTCAGGCGGTTCGTCACCCCAGATCAGGTACTCCATGTCCTGCTTGCGCACGACGGCCGGCGCCGCCCGCACCAATGAAACGAGCAGTTTGTGGGCCGTCGGCGTAAGGCTGATCGCCTTGCCGCACCGCCATGCCTGCGGCGAGCGCGTATCCACCTGCAGCTCCTGCCACGCGATCACCGTGTCCACCTGCCGGCCCTGGGCTCGACGTACCAGGGCCTTGATGCGGGCATCCAGCTCGGCCAGTGAGAACGGCTTGACCAGGTAATCATCCGCGCCCAGGGCAAGGCCCTGCACCCGGTCGTCCACCTGGTCGCGCGCGGTGAGCATCAGGATCGGTATGGGGTTCTGGAACTCCTGCCGAAGCCTGTGGCACAGCGTCATCCCATCGAGGCGGGGCAGCATCAGGTCCAGCAGAACGGCGTCATAGTCGTTCTCCGTCGCGCGGCGCAGCCCGCTGGCGCCGTCCCGCGCATCATCCAGCACGTAGCCCAGTGGTTCCAGGAACGCGTACAGATTGGCTACCAGCTCAGGATTGTCTTCAATGATGAGCAGGCGTGTCATGGGCCGCGCGCATGAGGAGACATGAAGCCCGAACTTTGGCCGATCCACCGACGTTTGCCAAGCCTCGTCGCCCGTTCCGCCAAGGGCCCGCACGCCATGACTGCGGCATGAAGCAGCTGCGCATGTCCTTTTTCATCTCTTGAGCTTTCGCCTATCGTGTGCGGTCCAGCGGGCATCGACAGACGGAGGAAATCATGGAGACCAGACGATCCGCGCGCCTGGTGATCGTCGATGAAGACGGAAGGCTTCTGCTGTTCCGGTACCACGACGAACACCACGCGCCCTTCTGGGCGACCCCGGGCGGTGAACTTCTGCCGGGCGAGAGCTATCTGGACGCGGCGCGGCGCGAGCTCCGGGAAGAAACCGGACTGAACCTGCAGATCGGCAGGCTCGTTGAGGAAAGGGACGCCGTCTATGCGGTCGCCCGTTCGACACCCGCGCGATGGCTGGAGACGTATTTTCTGGTTCACGCTCCCGCACAGCCAGCCATTCGACGTGACGGCTGGACAGAAGAGGAGAACGCCACGATCACGGACTGGAAGTGGTGGCGCGCAGAGGAAATGAGAGAGCAGCCTGCCTGCGTGTTCAAGCCGGAATGGCTGCCGGCATTGCTGGAGCAGCTGCGGTCATGACGCAGCATCATTGGCCCGCCTTCCCCCGATCCAGCTGTCGATAGCCAATCGCCTCGGCCAGATGTGCGGTCTGGATGTTCTCGCACCCGGCCAGATCGGCAATCGTGCGTGCCACGCGCAGAATGCGATGCATCGCGCGCGCTGACAGCTGCAGGCGCTCGATGGCGTGCTCCAGAAGATCCTGGTCGGCCTCGCCCAGTCGCGTGCACGCGCGCAGCGCAGCGGGCGGCAGATGCGCATTGAGTCCCCCGCGCATCTGCTGCCGCGCATGTGCAGCCTCCACCCGCCTGCGCACCGCATCACTGGGCTCGCCCAGCGGCGTGCTCTCACGCAGCTCCACCGCATCCATGCGCGTCACCGCGATGTGCAGGTCGATGCGGTCCAGCAACGGGCCGGAGACTCGGGCGCGATAGCGGGTAATCCGCTCATCGGTGCACAGGCAACGGTTGCTGCGGTCGCCGGCCCAACCGCAGGGGCAGGGGTTCATCGCCGCGACCAGCTGGAACCGCGCCGGAAACATCACGCTGCGTGCAGCGCGGGCGATGCGGATGTGGCCCGATTCCAGCGGCTCGCGCAGGGTCTCCAGCGCGCTGCGGTTCCACTCGGGAAGTTCGTCCAGGAACAGCACCCCATGGTGCGCCAGTGATATCTCGCCGGGGCAGGGCGGATTGCCGCCGCCCACCAGTGCCGCAGCGCTGGCGCTGTGGTGTGGCGCGCGGAACGGTCGCTGCCGCCATCGCTTCGGGTCCAGCCCTTCGCCGCTGACCGAGGCGATGGCCGCCAGCTGCAAGGCATCGATCTCGGTGGACGCCGGCAGCAGCCCGGGAAGGCGTGAAGCAAGCAGGGTCTTGCCACAACCGGGGCTGCCGATCAGCAGCAGATGGTGCCCGCCGGCCGCAGCCACTTCCAGCGCGCGCCGTGCGTGCACCTGCCCGCGCACATCGGCCAGATCCGGCAGCGGCAGGGGCGTGGTGTCGACCCGCTCAACCTGCGGCAGCAGGCGCGGATTGCCCAACCCGGCGCAGCATTCCAGCAACGTGCGGGCCACGCGCACGTCGGCGTGTTCGGCCAGCGCCGATTCGGCCGCATTCCCCGGTGGGACCACCAGGATGCGGCCCGCTTCGGCCGCCGCGATGGCGGCGGGCAGCGCGCCTGCAACCGGGCGCAGCTCGCCGGTCAGGCCCAGCTCGCCCAGGAACTCGTACGGCAGCAGCGACTGCGGCGGGATCTGGCCACTGGCGGCAAGAATGCCCAGGGCGATGGCCAGATCGTAGCGCCCGCCTTCCTTGGGCAGATCGGCGGGCGCCAGGTTCAGGGTGATGCGCCGTTGCGGGAAATCAAAGCGCGCGCAGAGCAGCGCCGCGCGTACGCGTTCGCGCGACTCGCGCACACTGGTTTCGGCCAGACCGACGATCTGGGTGGCGGGCAGGCCACCGGAAAGATGTACTTCCACCCGCACCAGCGGGGCCTCGACCCCGGCGCGGGCACGGCTGTAGACCAGGGCCAGGCTCATGTGTGCTTCCTGCAGAGAGAGAGGCTCGATGGTGCGGTCGTCACTCTGTCCGTCGCCATCAGGCATTGCTGGCCAGGCGCCTAGGGCTTTCCTGCGTGGCACGAGGAGGGGGGGGGGCACCGACGCGCGCGCGGTTCGGTATGACCGTCGGCCAAAAGCAGATAACCACTGAGCATTTCTGCATTGGGGCGCGGGCGGGGTTAATGAATGTGCGATGTCTGGTCCACCGATTGCGGCTGGCATTGCTTCCCCCACTACCCGTACAGCCCACGATGACGACAGCTCGTTCTTCACTGCGCCCGCGACTGCTGGCGTTGGCGGTGTTGCTTGCCACCGCGTCTCCCACACTTCATGCACAGTCCACCACCGGCGCGATCGCCGGACAGGCGCCGGCCACCGCCCAGCGCATCTTCGTCCGCAGCGATACCGGCCTCACCCGCGAGGTGACGGTCGATGGACGAGGCCGCTTTACCGTCGGCCAGCTGCCGCTGGGCCGCTACGTGGTGGAAGCACGCGACGCCGAAGGGAACGTGCTGCAGAGCCGCGAGGGCATCTCGCTCACGGTAGGTGCCAGTACCGAGGTGTCCTTCGCTGACGTCACCCGGCTGGACGGTGTGCAGGTCAGCGCCGACCGGGCAGCGGCTGCGATCGATGTCAGCAGCGTGGACTCGCGCACGGTGATCACGGCCGAGCAGCTGCAGCGCCTGCCACTGGGTCGCTCGGCCGAGGCGATCGCGCAGCTTGCGCCCGGGGTCAACGGCAACAGTGGCAATGGCACCTATGCCGGCCCGACCGGTGCACAGCTGGTGAGCTTCGGTGGTTCGTCCGCTGCCGAGAACGCCTACTACATCAATGGCTTCAACAGCACCGATCCACTGCGCGGTCTGGGTGGCCTCACGCTGCCCTACGGCAGCATCGACCAGCAGGAAATCTACACCGGCGGCTACAGCGCCAAGTACGGCCGTTCCGATGGCGGCGTCATCAATGCGGTGGGCAAGCGTGGCACCAATCAGTGGCGATTCGGTGGGCAGGTCACCTGGGAGCCGGCGTCCACGCGCTCGGACAAGGACGATGTGCGTTACCCGGGCAATGGCGCGCTGTATTCACCGGAAAGCCAGGACCGCGAGTGGGTGACTACGCAGAGCATCTACGCCGGTGGCCCGCTGCTGGAAGACCGGCTGTTCTTCTTCGGCTCGTACGAGCTCGAGCGCCGTGAGGGCACCGACGTCAAGAACGTGGAGGCGACCAATGCCTACTCCCGCTATGAGTACGACCGCCCGCGCTGGTACGCCAAGCTGGACTGGAACATCACCGACAACCACCTGCTGGAGCTGACCGGAGCCTCCAGCCGCAATGTCTTCCGGGGCGATAGCTTCGCTTACGACTACGACACGCTCACCCGCGGTGTGCAGCGTGGCAAGGAAGACACCACCAAGACCGGCGGCGACCTGTGGACGGCCAAGTACACCGGCTACCTGACCGACCGGCTTACCGTCAGCGCGCAGTACGGTGAAATGCGTACCGATGACTACATCGGCAACCCGGCCTACGACGGCAGCCTGACCTACATCAGCAGCGCCACGCTGCAGAATCCGGCGCTGAACGGTGGTACGCCGATCACCAATGCGCAGACCACGTCGCTGCTGGTCAACCCGGATCGCGGCAACCGCACCAACAACCTGCGACTGGATGCGAACTACAGATGGGGCAACCACAGCATCACGGTCGGCATCGACAACCAGAATGCCCGTGCGCTCAACCGTGGCTCGGTGGCCTCCGCCGACGGTTACTACTGGATCTATGGCCAGTCCAACCCGAACGTGCCCCTCAATACCGGCCTGGGCGTGCCGGCCACCGGCGGCATCCGCAATGGTGAGGACGGTTATTACGTGCGCCAGTACATCTACAGCGCACTGGCGTCGGTACGCGCCTCGCAGCGGGCGCAGTACATCGAGGACAACTGGCAGGTGACCGACCGCCTGCTGTTGAACCTGGGCCTGCGCCTGGACCAGTTCACCAACTACAACCGTGATGGCGACGCCTACATCAAGCAGACCAGCGGGCAGTGGGCGCCGCGGCTGGGCTTCAGCTGGGACGTCGATGGCGACGGGCGCTTCAAGGTGTTCGGCAACGCGGGTCGCTACTACCTCGCGCTGCCGCTCAACCCAGCCTTCAACGCGGCGGGCGCGACGCTGGCCACCTCGACGTACTACACCTATGGCGGCATCGACAGCAACGGCTATCCGACCGACCTCACCGCGTTCTCCGGCGCGGTGTCGGCCAACAACTACTACGGCGTGCTGCCCGATCCGAAGACGGTGGCGACCTCCGGCATCGAGCCGTCCTACCAGGACGAGTTCATCCTGGGCTTCAGCAGGGCGCTCGGCCAGAACTGGGTGTACGGCGCAAAGGCGACCTATCGGGTGCTGCGCAGCGGCGTGGATGACTACTGCGATATCGGCGCGGTGCTGGCCAAGGCCGACAGCCTGGGGTATGACGTCACCAAGGACAGCAATCCGGTCAGCTGCTGGCTGATCAATCCTGGCCGCGCGAACACCTTCAATCTGGTCGATACCAGCGGCAACTACGTAAGCGTGCCGCTGACCAATGCCGAGATGGGCTTCCCCAGGTTCAAGCGCAACTACTACGCGGTGAACCTGTCGCTGGAGCACCCGTTTGATGGCCGCTGGTATGGCCGGGCGGACTACACCTGGTCGCGCAGCTACGGCACCACCGAAGGCCAGCTGCTGTCGGGCATCGGCCAGACGGCGGTGTCGACCACGCAGGCCTGGGATTACGCGCAGCTGATGGAGCACACCAACGGGCCGCAGAGCAACGACCACACCCACCAGTTCAAGCTGCACGGTTACTACCAGTTGACGCCGGAATGGCTGGTCTCGGCCAACCTCAAGGTGATTTCCGGCGCGCCCTTCAGCGCGTTGGGTTCGTATGGCCCGAACTTCGAAGACCCTTCCGGCTACGGCATTGCCTACCACTTCTACAACGGCCAGCCCGCGCCTCCGGGCAGCCAGGGGCGGCTGCCCTGGCTGAAACAGCTGGATCTGGGTGTCTCCTACCGGCCTTCGGTGGCGGCTGGGCGGCTGGGCTTCAATCTGGATGTGTTCAACGTATTCAACAGCCAGGTGGCGTTGTGGAAATCGCCGTACTCCGAACTGGATCCGGGGCAGCCGGACCCGCTGTACGGCGCAGCGACGGTACGGCAGGCACCGCGCTCGCTGCGCGTCAGCGTGAGCTACGACTACTGAGGGAGTGCGCCGGCACGGGCCGACATGAGCTGCCAGCGGTAGGGAGGCGGACGATGCGTGGCTCGAAAACCGGGTTGTGTTGGGCCGGCGGGCACGGAGGCCCCCACGCACCGCCCGCCTTAGCCGGCAGGCGTAGACTTCATCACAGCAGCGGGTTTTCGACGCCCGGCCACCGATGCACGGTGGCGGAGCAACGATTGCCCGCCGTTGTGGGGAGTGCCAAGGGAACGGGGCCAATGCGGCCGGGCCCGAGACGTTTCTGGCATTGTCGTATAGGGAGGAGTGGCGCGAGAGGCTTGAACGGCGGGGCTTTCGGCATTTCTGGGACGGATCCGTCAGATTCGTCTGTTGGAGAGAGACGAGTGCGTTGATTGCGACAGCGTGCGGCGCGCGCCTGCGAAGGTGCGAGTGACTTTCCACCTATTGACCGTCCAGCGCGCCACGCCGAGTCTGACTGCCGCGGCACTGCACCTTAGGACGAGAAGGCGGTGGTGTTTGAATGGATTCGCCGACCCGCGCAGACCCCGACAAGGATCATTGCAGATGTTGCGCCACAGCCGACTTCTTCTTTTCGCGGGTCTGATACCCCTGCCATGGTTCCTGTTCTGGACCACCGTTGCTGCGATGCTCGCACCCGGTTACAACCCGATTGCACAGCACGCCAGCGAGCTGCTGCAGGCACCCGCGCTCGCAAGCCTGTGCGCACGGATCGCCGCCATCGGCTGCGGGCTGGGGTTCGTACTGTTTGCCATTGCGCTATGGCGGGAATCCGGTCGCCGGATCGCCGTGGGTGCCGCCTGCTGGATGATCTTTGGCGTCTCCATGTTGACCAACGGGCTCTGGCCCATGGGTCATCCGATGCACGGCTTCTACGCCATCGGTATCGCGAACATCATTGCGCCGGCGATGTCGCATATCGAACTGAAGGCCTGGTCGGTCAACCGAAGGGCCTATGCCGTGACTGCCGTGGTGAGCATCGCGGCGGTGGTCTATCTATGGTTGAACCTGGTGGGCGCGGATCCGCAGGGTTTCAGGGGACTCACCCAGCGCCTGTTCTCTTCCATCAACTCCCTGTGGCCCTTCCTGGTCGCGCTGTACCTGCTGCGCAACGGCCACAATGCGCTGCGGACGCAGCCCGAACAGCGCCTCTAAGGCCATCACAGCAGGTTCTGATGATGGAATCACGCTACGTACATGCGCGGCTGTTGGAAGACGCCGACGTATCGCGTCGGCGTCTTCCAACCATCAGTTGATGATCTCGCCACTCCCCGATGCGACGAACTCCCTCAACTGCCGGATGAAGTCCGCATCGTAGGGTTCCCACTCGGTGATCTCACCGACAATCCGCAACGGCTGTGCACTGCGATACGACCGTGTCGGGTTCCCGGGAAACTTCTTGTTGGTGACGTTCGGATCGTCCTCGAACGGCCCGGTCGGTGCCACCACGTACACACGCGGCGGTCCCTCGCCCCGGGCCATCTCCGCGGCCAGCCCGGCACCTTTGGCAATCGTGGTGAAGTAGATGTGGTTCATCACCACGCCATCGCGATAGTTGGAGCCGTAGCCGGCAACCAGCAGATCGCCCGTGGCCAGGTCGGCCCGGGTGCCGTGATAGAACGGCCCGGCGACCTGATCGCAGGTGTCCTGCGAAACGGGCGTCCATTCGGTGTCCTGCGTCATCGCGATACCCCCAGGTTGTCCTGCCGGATCGACAGGCCGGCGAGTCTAGGGGGCCAGGTGGGCCTTGCTGCAAGGCCCCATCCGGGAAATAATCTGTAAGTGGGAGGCGCAGCGCGCCTCCTTTTTCATTCTGCGGCGCGGCGCCCTTCCAGCTCGCGCACCGCTGTTTCCAGCGCATCCAGCTTCTGGCGGGTCTTCAGCAGCACCGCGCGCTGCACTTCAAATTCCTCGCGCGTGACCAGATCGAGCTTGGCCAGGCCGGCCTGCAGCGCGCTCTTGAAGGTGGCCTGGAGTTCCTCGCGTGATTCGCGCAGGCCCGGCGGCACCAGGTCGCTGAGGCGGCGGGCGAGGTCATCGATTTGGTTCAGGTCGATCATGGGGTGCTCCGTGGGTGGCGCCCGCGCATCAGGCGCGGGCAGGCCGTTCAGCCACAAGGATACTGCCGGCGCGCGCTGCCCGGACAGGCGGCCGCGGCGTCGCACCGGGCGCGTTCAGGCGCTATCCTCCACGCCGGAAGACAGGAGATCGACGATGAAGATGGTCATGGCGGTGATCAAGCCGTTCAAGCTTGACGACGTGCGCGAAGCGCTGGCCGAGCGTGGCGTCACCGGCATCACGGTGACGGAGGTCAAGGGCTTCGGCCGCCAGAAGGGCCATACCGAGCTGTACCGTGGCGCCGAGTACGTGGTCGACTTCCTGCCGAAGGTGAAGCTGGAAGTGGCGGTGACCGATGACCAGGTGGAGGCAGTGGTGGAAGCCATCGTCAAGGCGGCCGGTACCGGCAAGATCGGCGACGGCAAGGTATTCGTGTATGACCTGGGCAGCGTGGTGCGTATCCGTACCGGCGAGCTGGACGCAGACGCGCTGTAAGCCGTCCGGCGGGATGTTGTAGAGCCGACCCGATGCTCGGCTGCCGTTCCGCCGTCATGTAGAGTCGAGCTTGCTCGACTCTACAAAGAGCAGCCGAGCATGGGCTCGGCTCTACAAGGAGCGGTAAAGCGGTGAGCGGAGCGACGCTTACCGGCGCTTCGCCCACTTATAGAACCGCTTCCAGCCCTGGCGCACTGCGGCCACCCAGCCGGGGTCGGCCACCAGGGCGGCCTGGGTGGCGCTGGGCGCCTGCCCGGTCACGCGCTGGCGGATCTTCAGCAGGTTCTTCATGTCGCTGCGGCGCATCTGCCGGGTCAGCGGATTGCGGCGCAGCCAGCGCGGTGCGCGCCAGGCCGAGGTGAAGTCCAGCAGCACCGGTACGCCGCCGCTGACCACCACGTTGGTGCCGTGCAGATCGTTATGGGTGATGCCGGCCGCATGCAGGCGGCTGAGTGCGTGCTGCAGCTGCTCGAACACTTCATTGCCGACTGCCTGGGCGGTGCTGAGGGTCTGGCCGGGAATGAACTCCATGCCCAGTGCCAGGCCTCCCAGTGTTCCCAGCAGCGCCGGCGCGTGCTTCCAGCCGCCCAGGCGCTGCAGCATGCGCGCTTCACGGCGCACCATCAGGCGTGCGACCAGCGACAGCGGCGTGCCGCGATAGCGGGAGTAGTCCTTGATGACGGCCTCGCGGCCATCCAGGCAGGTGCGATAGACATCGGGGGCCAGCAGGCGTTCGCCACGCTTGAGCAGCAGGGGCGTGGTGGCGTCATCGCCGCAGGTCTGGCAGGGGGAGACAGGAAGGGGCATGGCGGGGTCTCGGACGACCCGGTGGGCGGCGCTGAAGCGTCAAGCGAACCGGTGAGGCGGGGGAAACTGGCTAAACTTTCGTTAAGTCAATTTTAGTACCGGCAAGTTCGCTAATCCACGTTCTGTCGGAGAAATGTCGGGGCCGTTGCTGGAACAGTTCGTCGCGCATGGGCGGACAATTTCGTCTCACTTCTCGGCGTGGGGCATTGAAAATCAATAAGTTGAAGAAGAAATCCACCCGTTCAGCCAAGCGCCGCTGAACATGGCGCACGTGTGGCTTGACCCCGGCGCACGGCCTGCCGACCATAAGCTGCTCATCCGCGACATCGGCGGCCGCCCCGTTCCGGCACGTCCCCGTCCCCTGCCGCGTTGCCACCGATGCCGGCCGCCTGCGCCGTGCATCGCCCCCTGATTCCCGTTCCGGCTGCCGCCGGAGGAAAGTTTTTGATGATCAAGATCGTACTGGCAGTGCTGTTCGTGGCCTGCGTGCTGTACATCCACTTCCGTGGCAAGGTCCGCGCGCGCTGGTCGCGCCAGCTGCTGGACCACTCCAGTTTCATGGCCCCGATCAACGTGGTCATGTACATGTTCTCGAAGGTGCCGACCACGCCGTTTCTGGACCCGGGCAAGGAGTTTCCGCAGCTGGAACCGCTGCGCCAGAACTGGCAGATGATCCGTGACGAGGCGCTGGCGCTGCGCGATGCGCAGAAGATCGCTGCGTCCAGCAGTTTCAACGATGCGGGCTTCAACTCCTTCTTCCGCCGTGGCTGGAAGCGCTTCTACCTGCGCTGGTACGGCCCCTCGCACCCGTCGGCGAAGACGCTGTGCCCGAAGACCGTGGCCCTGATCGAGTCGATTCCGGATGTGCGCGCAGCGATGTTCGCGCAGCTGCCGCCGGGCAGCGAGCTGCGTCCGCACCGCGATCCGTTCGCCGGTTCGCTGCGCCTGCACCTGGGCCTGAGCACCCCCAACGATGATGCCTGCTACATCGAAGTGGACGGCATCCGGAAGAGCTGGCGCGACGGCGAGTGGATGATGTTCGACGAGACCTACATCCACCACGCGCACAACGAGACCGAGCAGGACCGCGTGATCCTGTTCTGCGACATCGCGCGCCCGCTGCGCTTCGGCCTGCCGGGCCTGTTCAACCGTGCGGTGGCCGCCACGCTGCTGGCCGGTGGCGCTTCGCCGAACCTGCCGGGTGATCCGACCGGGGGTGTCAACAAGGCATTCGGCAGCCTGTACAAGGTGCGCCTGAAGGCCAAGGCGCTGCGCGAGCGCAGCGTGGTGGCCTACCAGGTCATCAAGTGGGGCCTGGTGGCGGCGGTGATTGCCGGAATCTGGGCGCTGTAAGCGAAACGCCGGGCATGGCCCGGCGCTACCGGAACACGAACACCCCGCGCTGTGGCCAGCGCGGGTTTTTCTTTACTTCAATGCCGCCTGCACGAACGGCGGGGTCACCAGCACGCCGGTGTGCAGCGCGGCGGTGTAGTACAGGGTCGTGAAGGTCTTGGCGGCCGAATCGGCCTGGCGGAAGTCGAAGCTGCTGTCGCCCTTGCGCGCCATGGTCACGCTCCACCAGCCGGTCGGGTAGCACGGCTGCGGGAACGGCAGGGTCTTGAACGAACCGAAGCCGGCCTTGCCCATCTCGGTACGCATCTCGTTGATCAGTTCCAGCTGCATCAGCGGCGATTCGGACTGCTGCACCAGGATGCCATCGTCCTTCAGCGCCTTGAAGCAGCTCTCGTAGAAGGCCTTGTTGAACAGGCCTTCGCCCGGGCCGACCGGGTCGGTGGAGTCCACGATCACCACGTCCACGCTGCCGGCCGGGCAGTTGGCCATGTAGGCCACACCGTCATCGAACAGCAGTTCGGCGCGCGGATCGTCGTTGGAGTCGCACAGCTCCGGGAAGTGCTTGCGCGCCATCACCGTAACCTGCTCGTCGATGTCGCACTGGGTCACGCTCTCCACGCCCTTGTGCTTGAGCACTTCGCGCAGGGTGCCGCAGTCGCCGCCACCGATGATCACCACGCGCTTGGGGGCGGCGTGGGTGAACAGCACCGGGTGGCTGATCATCTCGTGATAGAAGAAGTTGTCCTTGCTGGTCAGCATGATGGCGCCATCGATGGTCATCAGGTTGCCCCAGTCGGTGGTCTGGAAGATCTCGATCTTCTGGAAGGGCGACTGCACCTCGTCCAGCTTGCCGGTGATGCGGTAGCCGATGGCCGAGCCGGTGCGCTCGAAATGCTCGATGTACCAGTTGTTGCTGTCAGTCATGGGACGTGTCCTTCTGGGGTCCTGTTCGGAGGGGGTAGAGCCGGGTTGGCGGCACGGGGCCGCGTGGCGCAAGCCACATCCGGACGGATCGGCCTGTTCAGGTCCGGCAGGAGCCGGGTCACGGGCGCGGGCGCGCATGATAACGAACCTGTGGGCATATAGGCGTTATCATGCCCCCCCTTTTATTGCCAACAAGGCCGACTGAAATGACCGATTGGTCCCTCGACCAAGCCCGCAAGACCTACTCGATCCCGCATTGGGCGGATGGTTACTTCGACGTGGATCAGGCCGGGCACATGGTGGTGAGACCGACCGGGGCGGACGGCCCGGTGGTGTCGCTGCCCAAGGTAGTGGACGCCGCCCGCGAGGCGGGCGCCAAGCTGCCACTGCTGGTGCGCTTCCCGGACATCCTCGGCCAGCGCCTGGGCAAGCTGCAGGCGGCATTCGCCCAGGCCCAGCAGGACTGGGATTACGCGGGTGGTTACACCGCGGTGTACCCGATCAAGGTCAACCAGCACCGCGGCGTGGCCGGTACCCTGGCCAGCCACCACGGCGAGGGCTTCGGCCTGGAGGCGGGCAGCAAGCCGGAGCTGATGGCGGTGCTGGCACTGTCGCGCCCGGGCGGCCTGATCGTCTGCAACGGCTACAAGGACCGCGAGTACATCCGCCTGGCCCTGATCGGTCGCAAGCTGGGCCTGCAGACCTTCATCGTCATCGAGAAGCCGTCCGAGCTGAAGCTGGTGCTGGAAGAGTCCAAGGCGCTGGACGTGAAGCCCGGCCTGGGCGTGCGCATGCGGCTGGCGTCGCTGGGCGCCGGCAAGTGGCAGAACAGCGGTGGCGACAAGGCCAAGTTCGGCCTGTCCCCGCGCCAGCTGCTGGACCTGTGGAAGTCGCTGCGCGATACCGAGTACGCCGATTGCCTGAGCCTGCTGCACTTCCATATGGGCTCGCAGATCTCCAACGTGCGCGACATCGCCAACGGCATGCGCGAAGCCACCCGCTACTTCGTTGAACTGTCGCAGCTGGGCGCGAAGATCACCCATGTGGACGTAGGCGGCGGCCTGGGCGTGGATTACGAAGGCACCCGTTCGCGCAGCTTCTGCTCGATCAACTACGGCTTGAATTCGTATGCCAGCAACATCGTGCAGCCGCTGGCCAACGCCTGCGAAGAGCACGGCCTGCCCCCCCCGCGCATCGTTACCGAGTGCGGCCGTGCGATGACCGCGCACCATGCAGTGCTGATCGCGAATGTGTCCGAAGTGGAACAGGCGCAGGAAGGCCGCGTGCCGGACCAGCACGATGACGAGCCGGCTTCGATCCGTCACCTGCGCGAGATCCACGAGGAACTGGACGTGCGCCCGGCGGTGGAACTGTTCCAGGAGGCGCAGCACTTCCATGCCGAAGGCCTGTCCAGCTACGCGCTGGGCCAGATCGACCTGCCGCAGCGTGCGCGCATCGACGACCTGTTCTACGCCATCGCCCACGGCGTGCGTGCGCGCCTGAGCTATGACGAGAAGAGCCACCGTCCGGCGCTGGATGAACTGAACGAGCGCCTGGTCGACAAGTACTTCGTCAACTTCAGCGTGTTCGAATCGATTCCCGACGCGTGGGCCATCGACCAGGTGTTCCCGATCGTGCCGATCGAGCGGCTGGACGAAGTGCCGGACCGTCGCGGCATCATCGCCGACATGACCTGCGACTCGGATGGCATGGTCAAGACCTATGTCGAGAACGAGAGCCTGGACAGTTCGCTGCCGCTGCACGCGATCAAGCACGGTGAGAGCTACCGCATCGGCTTCTTCATGGTCGGCGCCTACCAGGAGATCCTGGGCGACATCCACAATCTGTTTGGTGACACCGACGCGGTGGAAGTGGTGGCTGATGCAGACGGCTACGCGATCACCCAGCAGCGTCGTGGCGACACCACCGACGTGATGCTGGACTACGTGGGCTACCGGCTGGACGACCTGCGCGCGGCCTATGCCCAGCGCGTGGCTGCCGCCGGGCTGTCGCCGGAGCGTGCGCAGGAACTGTCGCAGGCGCTGGAGGCGGGCCTGACCGGCTACACCTACCTGTCCGACGAGCCGCTGGTCTGATGCCTGCGGCCACGCCGGGCATGGCCCGGCGCTACCGGTCCTGATGAGCGCCCGCGCGATCTTCCACCTGTTCCTGCATGCCGCCGTGCCAGCCCTGCTGGCATGGCTGTTCTGGCGCAAGCGCTTTGCTTCGGCCTGGTTGCTGATGCTGCTGGGCTGGATCATCGACCTCGACCACCTGCTGGCCGACCCGATCTACGCCCCGAACCGCTGCAGCATCGGCTTCCATCCGCTGCATACCGCGCCGGCGATCGCGGTGTACGCCGGGCTGTGCGTGCCGAAGAAGACGCGATTGATTGGCATCGGCCTGGTGATCCACATCGTGCT
Source organism: Stenotrophomonas sp. STEN147 (assembly GCF_056757995.1). Lineage (NCBI taxonomy): Bacteria > Pseudomonadati > Pseudomonadota > Gammaproteobacteria > Lysobacterales > Lysobacteraceae > Stenotrophomonas > Stenotrophomonas sp. STEN147. Next base: position 3,025 of record NZ_JBRRCG010000004.1, on the reverse strand, counting down.
GGACGCCATCGACTGCTGGTGGATGCACCACCGCTGAGGCGGGTCGCGTGCAGCGCCGGGACGGCACTACCGGGGAGGCGGGGCGTCTGTCGGGGCCAGCGGCAGTTCCAACCGTGCGCGCAGTCCCGGGTTCTCGTTGGAAAGGCGCAGTGAGCCGCCGTGGCTGGCGGCGATCTCCGCGGCGATCGCAAGGCCCAGGCCGCTGCCTTCCACCCGTTCGTCCAGGCGTACGCCACGCTGCAGGACACTCTCCAGCTTGGCTTCGTCCAGTCCCGGGCCGTCATCGCGCACTTCGATATGCAGCCGGTCCTGTTTGGCCAGGGCCCGCAGGCGTACTTCGCTGGCGGCCCACTTGCCGGCGTTGTCCAGCAGGTTGCCCAGCATCTCCTCCAGGTCGGTGGCTGCGCCGGCGAAGGCCAGCCCGTGTGCCACGTCCATCTGGAAGCGGATGCGGCGGCCGGCATGCACGCGGGTCATCAACCGGCACAGTGCCTCCACTGCGGGCGCCACATCGCTGCGCTGATGGTGGTCCACGGCCAGGCCGGCGGCCAGGTAGCGGTCGATGCTCGCACGCATGCGCGCGCCCTGTTCGTGCACCGTGCGCCGCCAGCCGCGTCCTTCACCCTCCGCCTCGGCCGCCAGCACGCTCAGCGGCGTCTTCAGGGCATGCGCCAGGTCCTCGGCGCTGCTGCGCGCGCGCGCGACCATGCGCTGGTGGTGGTCGAGCAGGGCATCGAGCTCATCGGCCAGCGGCGCGATCTCCAGATCCAGCCGGCTGCGGTCGATGCGCTCGGCATCGCCACGGCGGATGCGTTCCAGCTGCTGGCCCAGGCCGCGCAGTGGGCGCAGGCCGAAATGCACCTGGCTGGCCAGCACCGCCAGCCATGCCGCGACCAGCAGGCCCAGCGCGAGCGCGCTGCGCTGACGGAAGGCGGCGGTGTCCGCGTCCAGCGCGCTGCGATCATGGGCAACCAGCGCAATGTAGGGCTGCGACGCACGTGGCAGGCGCACCTGCTGCACGCGGGCGCGCAGCGATTGCTGCATCGGCCCGCTCAGATTGCGCTCGGCCGGGCCGGTGGCCGTGACCGGCAGGGTCTGGTCCCACAGCGAGCGCGACTGCAGCAGCACCTTGCCGTTGCGGTCGGTGATCTGCCAGTACGCGCCGGAGAACACACGCTGGAAGCGCGCGTCGTTGGGTTCCTGGCGCAGCCGCAGCTGTCCGTCGGGATCGATTTCCGCCTGCGCGAGCAGAGTCAGCATGTCCTGCTGCAACTCGCCATCAAGACGGTCGCGCGCGCTGCGCTTGAACAGCTCGCCCAGCAGCACGCTGGCCAGCACCGACACCAGCACCAGGCCGATGCCCCCCACCAGCAGCAGCCGCCGCCGCAATGAAGGCAGGCGCGCGCTCATGCCTCGGCCAGCCGCCAACCCTGGCCACGCACGGTATGGATCAGTTCCACGCCCAGCTTGCGCCGCACCCGGCCAAGCAGCACGTCCAGCGCGTTCGAGTCCGGATCGTAACCGCCTTCGAAGACCTGTTCGCCGAGGCGATCGCGGCTGATCACGCGGCCGGCGTGATGGATGAAGTAACTCAGTACGCGGAACTCCTGAGGACTCAGCGGCAACGGTTGCCCGTCCAGTTCAAAGCGACCGGCGTTGACGTCAAGCTGCAGCGGGCCGCACTGCAGGCGCGGGCTGGCGTGGCCCCGGCTGCGGCGGATCAGGGCACGCAGGCGCAGCACCAGTTCATCGGCCTGGAACGGTTTGGTCAGGTAGTCATCGGCGCCTGCATCGAAGCCGGCCAGCTTGTCGTGCCAGCGGCTGCGTGCGGTCAGCACCAGCACCGGAAAATCGCGGCCATGGGCACGCCAGCGCTCGATCACGCTCAGTCCATCCAGGCCGGGCAGGCCAAGATCGACGACCGCTGCATGCAGGTCCTCGATCTGGCCGATCTCTTCCGCACGACGGCCATCGGTGGCTACATCGACCACATAGCCCGCCTGCTCCAGCAGGGGCTGCAGGCGTTTGGCCAGCTCGGTGTCATCCTCGGCAAGCAGGATCCGCATCAGTCGTCCAGTTCCATCTTCAACAACGTCCCGTTGCGCGCATCATAGTCCAGCTCCACCACTGCGCCGTCGTCACGCAGGATCTCCACCTCGTACACCGCGTCGTCCAGCTCCACCTCCAGCAGTTGGCCGGGCTGGCGCCGGAGCGCGTCGCGCACCACCTGTTCCAGGGGCACGTAGCGGCCCTGCTGCACGGCACGGCGCGCGACCTGCTGCGCCGGGTCCGGCGCAGGGCCGGCAGCGGAGCCCGGAGTGGCCAGGGCCAGCAGCAGGGGCAGGGGCAGGGAGACCAGCATCGGTGACGGATCCTCGGGCGATGGTGACAGGCGCGAGCATGGCACCGCCGACTAACAGCCGACTAACGATGGCCGCTAAGGGGCTGTTAACCGACCGCGGCATCGTGGTGCTGCCGGAATGGTCCGGCCACGAACAGGAGAACTCCCATGCTGAAGTCGCTCACCCTCGCCACCGTCGCCGTGCTGGCCATTGCGCCGGCCGTGCACGCTGCACCGCTGGGCATGGCCCAGGCCGAGCAGGCCCTGCGCAAGGCCGGCTACACCCAGATCCACGAGATCGAACGCGATGACGGCCTGTGGGAAGCCGACGTCAGCCGCGCCGATGGCCGCTTCAGCGAGGTCTACGTGGACCCGAAGACCGGCGAGATCTTCGATGAGCACAACGGACGCGCGCTGCTGCCGACCGAGCAGGTGCTGGCCAAGGCACAGTCGCAGGGGCTGCGCGAGATCCACTCGCTGGAGCGCGATGGCGCCACCTGGTCGCTGGAAGCGCGCAATGCCCGCAACCAGAAGGTCGAGGTGCGCCTGAGCGGCTATGACGGCCGCATCCTGCACAGCGAACGCGACGGCTGGCTGGATTGACCGCCTCGGGTAGCGGCCCGGCCAGGCCCGCGGGCCCCAAGAAAAAGCGCGAAGCCCCCGGCACGGCCCCCCCCAACCCCA